>JBOHSJ010000001.1:0-4809 GCA_050733035.1 Gemmatimonadales bacterium
AGTACATGCTGGAGGAGATGGCGCGGCTGCCGGTCGAGGTCGAGTACGCCTCCGAGTTCCGCTATCGCAACCCGGTCGTCGACCAGCACACCCTGGTCATCGGCATCTCCCAGTCCGGCGAGACCGCCGACACCCTGGCCGCCATCCGCGAGGCCAAGCGCCGCGGCGCGCGGACCGTCGGACTGGTAAACGTGGTGGGCTCGACTATCGCGCGGGAAGTTGACGGCGGGATCTATCTCCACGCCGGCCCCGAGGTGGGGGTGGCGAGCACCAAGGCGTTTACCAGCCAGGTGGCCGCGCTGGCGCTGGTGACCCTGCGCATCGCGCGGCTGCGCAACCTGAGCATCCTCCAGGGCCGGCAGTTCATCCAGGCCCTGCGCCGGCTCCCCGACCAGATCGCGTCAATCCTGGAGCGGTCGAGCGAGCTGGAGCAGCTGGCCGACCGGTTCCTGCGGACCGCGACCAACGCGCTCTATCTGGGCCGCGGGGTGAACTTCCCGGTGGCGCTGGAGGGCGCGCTCAAGCTGAAGGAGATCTCCTACATCCACGCCGAGGGGTATCCGGCGGCGGAGATGAAGCACGGGCCGATCGCGCTGATCGACGAACTGATGCCGGTCGTGTTCATCGCGCCGAAGGACGGCGTGCATCAGAAAGTCGTGAGCAACGTCGAGGAAGTGAAGGCGCGGGGCGGCCGCGTGATCGCGATCGTCACCGAGGGCGACACGGCGCTCGACAAGCTGGCCGACCATCGCATCGAGATTCCCGAGACGCTCGATCTGCTGACGACGGTGCTGAGCGTCGTTCCCTTGCAGCTGCTGGCGTACTACATCGCGGTCCGGCGCGGTTGTAACGTCGACCAGCCACGGAACCTCGCTAAGTCAGTGACGGTGGAGTGAGGGTAGCCCTCCAGCGGGTAAAACGCGCGGAGGTTCGGGTGGAAGGCCGGGTTACCGGGAAGATCGGGCCCGGCTTTCTCGTGCTCGCCGGTTTCGCTCCCGCGGACAGCGAAGCCACGCTGGCGTGGATGGCCGAGAAGATTCTCGGGCTCAGGGTGTTCGGCGACGCCGAGGGCAAAATGAACCGCGACCTTGCGGAGGTGGGCGGGAGCGTGCTCGTCGTTTCCCAGTTCACGTTGTACGGCGACGCCAGCAAGGGCCGCCGCCCCAGCTTCATCACCGCCGCTCAGCCCGAGGTCGCGATCCCGCTGTACGAGAAGTTCGTGGCGCTGCTGCGGGCACAATCGGGCGGAACGATTCCGATTGAGACCGGCGAGTTCGGAGCGATGATGGATGTCGAGCTAGTCAACGACGGACCGGTGACGTTGATTCTGGAACGCTAACGCGTGACAGGAACGGCGACGATCGCGAGACGATTCCCCTTTGGGCTGACGGCGAGACGCGTGATATCCGTGAGACCCGCCGAGGCGAGATCCGCCGTCTCCTGCCAATCCCCTCCGCGCGCCGGGTCCCACTGATACAGTTTCGTCCCGCTTGCCGTCAGCACGATCCCGTCCGGCGTCCACACGAAGAAGTCGGCCCGTGGCGGCGCCTTGACGAGCTTCGTCACGCGATGCGTTCGAACATCCACTTCGTCGAGCCAGGGTCCAGCGGCCGAATCGCGCTGCAGGAAGCTGACGGCCGCGCGCCTGGGGATGCGCTGCAGCGAGCGGCCGATGTCGCGAGCGATGACGACACCGGCAGCAGCCGGAGTACGCGCGTCGGCGATCTGCAGCGTTGCGGGAGTGCCGAGGACGAAGAGCACCAGGGTATGACTGTCGCCCCAGGCGTGATAGCCGACCGGCTTGATGGAGTCGAGGACGAGGCGGGCCCGGGAGCCATCCAGGTCGAACGCCCAAAGCCGCTGAGTCGAGTCTGCTTCGACGCGCACGACCGAGAACCCATCGCCGTTCGTCAGCGGGGTCGGCGAGTACTCGCTTTCGCGCGTCGCTGTGAGGCGCAGGCTGGCTTTCCGATCGAGATCGTAGCGGTAGATGTCTGCCTGCCCGTCTTCGTGAATCGCGGTATAGAGGAACGAGCGGCCGTCCTCGAGAAAGAACGGCTGGTTGTCGTACCCCTGTCTGGCTGTGACGTTGACCGGAGCGCCGACCATCAGACGGCGGCGATCGGCGTGCAGATCCGCCAGGTAGATGTCCGTGGCGGGCGGACCCTGCAAGGTGAACAGCGCGATCCAGAGCACACCGAAACTTACGCAGGGCTATCTTTTGTCGCGTGAACCCGATCGTTCTCGCCTCCGGCTCGCCACGCCGGAAACAGCTCCTCGAAATGCTCCGCATCCCGTTCCGCGTCATCGCGCCCGACGTAGACGAGCACGTGCTGCCCGGCGAAAAGCCCGACGCCTACGTCACGCGGTTGTCGCGCGCGAAAGCTCAGGTGGTTCTGCCGCGGGCTCCCGGCGAAGTGATCCTGGCCGCTGACACGACGGTCGTCCTGGGCGGAAAGATCTTCGAGAAACCCACCTCTCCAGCGAGCGCCGTCGAGATGCTCGAGCAGTTGCAGGGCAAGACCCATGAAGTGCTGACCGCGGTTGCGGTAGCCGAGGACGGCCGGCTCGAACAGGCCCTCGACGTTTCGCGCGTCACCTTCCGGCCCATCAATCGGCAGACGTTGGAGGAATACGTGGCGACCGGCGAGCCGCTCGACAAAGCCGGCGCCTATGCGATCCAGGGACTCGGCGCGCCGCTGATCGAGCGCGTGGAGGGAGACTTCTTTGGCGTGATGGGACTGCCGCTGCGCCTGGCGCTGGATCTACTCGCGAAGTTCGGCCGAGCTTATCGCTTCACGCGATAAACCGGGACCTTCTTCGTTTTTCCCTTGACCTGAATGGGCTCGAGCGCCTCGACCTTCGGCGGGTTCTTTAGCGCCTTGTAGAACGGCTCCGAGATCAGTATTTCGTTGCCGCCGGCCGATGAGCAGAGCCGGCTCGCGGTGTTCACCGCGTCGCCGATCACGGTGTACTCGAGCCGCCGGTTCGAGCCGATGTTGCCCGCGAAGACTTCGCCGAAGTTGATGCCGATGCCGATGGCGAGCGGCTGCCGGCCCGACTCCTTCCACTTCGCGTTCATCTTCTCCAGCGTGTCGAGCTGGTCCAGCGCGCACTGCATGGCGCGGTCGGCGTCGTCCGCGTGGGAGATCGGCGCGCCCCACAGCGCCATGATCGCGTCACCCATGAACTTGTCGAGCGTGCCGGAGTGCTCGAATACGATGTCCACCATCTCGGTGAAATAATCGGTGAGCAGGCTGGCGATCTCGTCCGGATTCATCGTCTCCGACATCGGTGTGAAACCGCGAATGTCCGAGAAAAACACGACGACCGGCTGCTTCTGGCTCGGCAGCCTCCCCGTGTCCTGCTGCTCGGCGATGACGGACGCGATGTTGGGCGAGAAGTAGCGCTCGAAGTTCGAGCGAACCAGCGCTTCGCGGCGAATCCGCTCCGAGAGCTGCGAGTTCTCGATGGCGATCGCGGTGAGGCCGCCGAAGGCAATCAGGAACTCGAGGTCTTCGTCGGCGAACGAGTGCGTCGCCGTGAGATTGTCCACGTAGAGGATGCCCAGGACCTTCTGGTCGGATCCCATGAGCGGCGTACACATCGCGCTGCGCACGCTCTGGATGAGAATGGACTTTCCCTTGAAGCGCTCGTCGGCCGCCGCATTGTCGGACAGAATCGCCACGCGCTCCTCCACCGCCTTCCGCGCGATGGACTGCGGGACGTGCTTGGCGGCGCTGGCGTCGCCGGTCCGGCTCTTGGAGATCCGCGGCACCAGCTCGTCCGACTTGCCGTCCAGCAGCAGAATCGAGACGCGGTCCACGTTCATGATCTGGAACGTGAAATCCACGACCTTGTCGAGCAGCCGGTCCAGCTCCTGCTGCTTCGACAGCTCCTTCGAGACCTCGAGCAGCAGCGACAGCTTCTTTTCACGCCGTTCGACCTGGCTGTCCGCCCTGACCTTGAGGTGCGACGCGCCCTGCGGCTCATCGATCACGATCGCCGGCACGCCGCCCGAGACGGGCAATTGCCGGACGATCGTCCCGCCCGCCGCGCCGCCCTTGCCGCTGCCGGCCTTGGGGAAATCGGCGGGTGGCGGCATCACCTGCGGGCGCTGCGCCGGCGCGGTCACTTCTTTCACCCTGAACGCCACCTTGCCGAACGTCACGACGTCGTTCGCGCCCGCTTCGGCTTCGGTGACTTTGGCGCCGTTGAGGAACGTACCGTTGGACGAGCCGAGGTCGGTGACGCGGACGCCGTTTTCGGTAAGAACGATTTCGGCATGCCGGCGGGAGATGGTGGGATCGTAGATCGGAACGTCGCTCGTGACCGCCCGCCCCACCACGAGTTTGCGCCCGAGCTGGAGGTCGATCGACTGCTCGCCGGAGGTGCTCATCAGCTTGAACACAGGCCCGAAAATATAGGTCGCGAGGGCCTAATCACCAGCTTGTGCGAGCGCGAGCGCGCGAAGCACAGCTTGCGCCTTGGCTTCGGTCTCCGCGAATTCCCGCGCCGGCTCGGAATCGGCGACGATGCCCGCGCCCGCCTGCACAACGACCTTGTCCTTCAGCACGAGCGCCGCGCGAATGGCAATGCACGTATCCATGGATGTCGCACCCCAGCCGACGTAGCCGACGGCGCCGGCGTACGGGCCGCGCCGCTCGGGCTCGAGCCCGTCGAGCAGCTCCATGGCGCGCACCTTGGGGGCGCCCGTCACCGTCCCCGCCGGAAAGCAGGCGCGCAGCGCGTCCCAGGCATCGAGCCCCTCCCGCAGCCGGCCGCGGACCTCGCTCACCAGATGCATCA
>JBOHSJ010000002.1:0-5383 GCA_050733035.1 Gemmatimonadales bacterium
GGGTAGATTTGCGGAAACTCTCAAGGTTCCTCTGATGCGCCGCGCTCTTCTTGCACTGCTGAGCCTCGTCGCTGCCTGCGGCAGCGACTCGAACAGTCCCGATCCCGGCTTCGAATGCCTGGGCGCGCCAATTCCCGCGACCGCTCCCGCCACGATCGTGGTCAACGGACAGATCCTGTCGAACGCGCTCGCTCCTACCGCGCTCGGTGGCGCGATCATTACCGCGTTCCGGGTCGGCGTGACGGACTCGCTTGCCGTCGATACCAGCAGCACCCCGGGGTTCTACAGCCTGTCGCTGAGCAGCGGCGGCACGCCGATCAACGGCTACCTGCGTGTCACGCACAGCGGGCAGGTCGATACCTACGCGTATCCGTCGCGGCCCCTATTCGCCGACCTGACGACCAACGTCCTCATGCCCACCAGCACGGAGCTGGGATTCCTCGGCGCCGCTGTCGGCGTGACGCAAGCGGCGGGCAACGGCTTCATCGGCGTGATCGTGAAGGATTGCGACGGCGTTACGCTCGCAGGCGCGACGGTGACGACCAGCCCAGCGGGTACCGTGAAGTACAACTCGGGCTCGGGGCCGAGCGCGTCGGCGACGTCCACGGCGGCCGACGGCGTGGCGTACGTGTTCAATGTGCCCGCCGGCAATGTGACGGTCATGGCCACGGTGAGCGGGCATACGCTGCGCCAACACGCGGTCAGCGCACGGGCGGATGTGGTGACGCTCACCGAGATCCAGCCCTAGGAGAGGACGGTCCCCCTACTCCCTACTCCCCTTCTGCGCCACGACAACCTGCTCCGGCGCGCCGTCCACGAGCGGGCCGCGCGCGAAATCTCCATACATCGCCCGCACGCGAAACCCCCCGCGCGCGAGCAGGTGTTGCAGCTCGGCCGGTAAATACCATCGCATCTCGAACGCCTGGACGTAGCGCTTGCCGTCCAGGTAGTAGATCAGCTCCGCTTCGCTCACCTGATCCACCCACCGCACCTTCGCGACGCGATAAGTGCGCCGGAACGTGCGTCCATCCGGTAGCGCCTGCTCGGGCGTATCCTCGCGCTCCACACCGGTAACGCTGGTCAGGAGGTCGAAGCGCGGAAAGAAGACGTCAAAGATGAAGCGGCCGCCCGGCGCGAGATGGCGGCTGACCGCCGAGAGAAAGCGCAGCTGATCGTCCGGGGTGGTGAGATGCTGGACGACGCGAAATGGCGCGATGATCAGCGCGTACTTCGCGCCGAGGTCAAAGTCGTGCATGTCGCGCTGCTCCAGCGTGACGCGCCCCTGCACCGCCGGCGGCTCGGCGGCGAGCTTTGCGCGGCAGCGCGCCAGCATGTTCCGCGAGCCGTCGATTCCGTCGATCGTGCACCCGGCGCGCGCGATCGGCAGCAGGATCCGGCCGGTGCCGCAGCCCACCTCGAGCACCGGACCGCGCGCCGTTTGGGCTTCCTCCACGTAGAACGCGACATCGGTGCGCGCGTTGTAGAGCGGCACGCTGTCGTACAGCAGGCCGAAGTCGGGAATGTCGTCGTAGGAGGAGGCCGCCACTAAGGCTTGATCTTAACCGCCAGCACCCGCCCGTCGCGAGACACGTTCGCTTTCGCCGCGCGCAGCGACACGAGCGGCGACTCGATCTGCACGCCGCCGTCGGCGCCGGCTGTGACCTTCACCGTCGAGTCGGCGCCCACCACCGCGCGCAGCGTTTGTCGGTTGCGATCCTGCACCACCGGCGTGTTGAACGTCGCTTGCAACGCGTCGCCGGCACACGCCTGTACCCAGCGGGTGTGCAGCAGCACGCCGGGCTCGACCTGCAGGAGATTCTGCGGATCGATGCCGCACAACCCGATCGAGCGGCCCTCGACCGTCACGACGAGCTGCACACCGGGCGCGGCGAGCACGCTGTCCACTTGCGCTCGACGCAACGCGCGGAGGGTTTGGACGCCGGAATCAGCGGCGGCTCGGAGCTTTCCCATCACGAACGTGGATTCTGCCTCGCGGCGCAACGTTTGCTCGGACGCGCGGTAGCCCGACGCGTCGGCGAGGGCATCCTGGACCGTGAGGTTCTGGCTCACGAGGCGTGTCTTCCACGCCGGCCCCTCGAGCGCGTCGAGCAGCATACCGAGCGCGGGACCGGTCGCGTAGTAGCGCAGGCGAATCGAGAGCGTGACGTCTTCGGTGAGCTTGTGGAGGCCGACCAGCTTGTTCCGGTACAGGTTGGCGGCGGCCGCGCGGTCGGGAAACTCGCGCAGCCGCGCCGTGAGCTGCATCGAGCGGACCAGCGCGTATTCGGCGAGGCCTTCGTTCAATTCGGCCAGCTGCTCGAAGTTGGCGAGATCGGCGCCCAGCGCGCGCTGCCGGGATTCGCGCACCGCGAGGAACTGCCGCGCCAACGTGCGCCGCCGCGGCTTGCTGGTCGCTGCCTGGACGGCTGCCAGGATTCGGCCTTCCAACGCCATGCCCGCTTCATTCTGCGGATCGAACACGGGATAACTCGTGACCAGAAAGGAGTTTTCTCCTTGGCCGAATCGTTGTCCGGGCTTGCGCGCACCTGCTTCGAAAACGTGAAAGGCCTCGTGCGTCGTGAGCCCGACCAGCTCGGCGATGCCCTGCGAATCCACGACGACCTGCGCGACCGGGCGGCCGGCCAATTCGGTGCCGGTGCTCGCCGCGCCACGGTCCGCCGTGGGTAGCCAGCCACCCAGCGGCTCGGCCCTGGGGTCGGCCGCGACGGGCGTGAATCCCGGCGGCAGCTCACCGCGCCAGCCGAGCAGCAGCGTCCCTTTCCCTTTGATCACGTAGAGCACCGGAATCGTATCCGGACGGAATCCCGGCCAGATCGAATCACCCATCTCACGACCCACACGCACGACCCAGTCGTGCGCGGTCGCGATCGTGCGTGTGATTTCAGGCGGCGGCTCCTGGGTGGCGATCAGGGCGAGACAGAGTGCCGCGGGAACCACGTGATGCCTCCTTAGGACACGGTTACGGAAGCCGGCTGCCGGATCCCTACCAAGTACGCCGCGAACACCAGCACCCAGATCGCATCGATGACCACCGCTACGCGCACCGGCTGGCCGAGGTAGGCGCTGCCGACGGTGAGCACGAGCGTGATGAAGGCGAGCTTGCTGATCCCGGCGACGGTAAGAATGAAGGGGCGGCCGGGCGGATCGAAGGCGCCGTAGATCAGCATCGCGCCGATCAGACCGATGAGCACGCCCCAATTGCGCACGATCAGCTCGGCGAGCGGGCCGGCCGCCTCGAGGCCGTGGCCGAAGTTCGACCGCAGCGCCGCGTGCGGCGCGATGGCGGCGTACAGCATCGTCGTGGTGAGGATGCCGGAGACCAGCATCATCCATTTGATGTGTGCGGCGATCCATTTCATTGGGGGACTCCGGTGCGAGAGGGCCAACGAATGAGTGCTGCGCCGAGCAAGATCATGAACACAGGCAGCAGATAGTTGTTCAGCGCCGCGATCGGCGCGACCACGGTAGTCACGTTGCGGAACATCCCAATGAGTCCGGCGACGCCCGTGCCCACCCCAAACCAGGCCATCCACCGCCGCCGCGGCAGCAGCCGCAGCCAGCACAGCGAGGTCAGCAGGAAGAAAGTGCTGACCGCCAGCTCGCCCAGGAATTCCCCGATGAAGTTGCCGAGGTAGGTATTGAGCCCGTCGAACGTCGCGGCGAGAACCGCCTGCTCGGGCGGTGCCGCCTGCGCGTAGGCTTGTGCAAGATGCCAATGGATACTCGGCCAGCGCATCAGCCCGAGCATCATCGCGATGCTGGCGACGATCGCGCAGAACATCGCGAGCCGCATCGTGCCGCGGCGCTCGGCCGAAAAAGCCTCAAACGCCGCCACGCCCGCCGGGAGCCAGATCAGCGGCAGAAACGCGTAGATCGTCCACACCACGCGCCCGGTCGTGCCTGTGGCGAGGAGACTCGGGAGGACGGTCGCAGCCGGCCCGTCGAGTAAGTCAGGATAGTTGAAGCTCACCGCCAAGTAGCTGAAGACTCCGAGGAACGCGAGCGCGCCCGCGATCAGGGCAATGCCACCCCAGCGGATCAACGTGCCCCCGGGGGCACCGGGGGCAGCTCGTTCAGCATGAAGCGCACGATCCGCCATTCGTTTCCTTCGCGACGCCAGATCGTCATGAAGCGGCCGCGGCCATTGATCGGCGCGCCGGTTTTCGGCACCTGCACCTCCTCGTACGTCCCGATGTCGATCGCGTGATCGCCGCGCACGATCACGTCCTGGTGAACGAGGTTGAGCGTGGGAATCCTGTAAGTGGCCATTTCGCTGGCGAAAAGCGCGCGTGCTGCGTCCTTGCCGACGATATCGGGGACGCCCGAAATCAGGATGTGGATGTCATCCGCGACGCGGCCGAGCGCCATGGCGGTGTCGCCCTGCAACCACGCCTGGCGGTATTGCTCGGAGGCCGCGAACACCGCCGTGCTATCGGCCGAGCTGCCCGACGCTGCTCGATCGCCACAGGCGGGAATGACCAAGGCGATCGCTGCAGCGGTGATCCATTTCATGGCTTGCTCCGTCTGATCTTGAAATCGATCGGCAGGTTGACGAGGACGCGGACCGGGTGTCCCGCGATTCGCGCCGGCTTGAATCGCGCTCGCAGGACGAATTCGCGAGCGGTCGCCTCGAATCCGGGATGGGGACTCTGCAGGATTCTCACGGATGATGGCTCGGCCCGGCCATGCGTGTTCACGATCGCCTGCACGAGCACCCGCCCTTGAACCCCGGCCTTCCGCAACGAGTCGGGATACCGGAGCGGCGGACCGGACACCACTTCCGGGCGCTCATCGACAAGACTCTCGAAAAACACCTGATCTGACGTCGCGTTCTGATCGAGAAACACGATCACGGTATCGGCCGTCCGCTCCTCCTCGGCAACCACGGGTTGAGGCATGGCCGCGAGCACGCCGCGTGACACATAGCCGACGCGGCGCCGGACGACGACCTGACACCAGTCGTTCTCGCAACCCATGATGTGCACCACGGTCTCGGCGGGGAGTTGCGCGACCGCGCGCGCGCTGATGTCGGGCTTGGCGCGGAGCGTCGTCGGAGCGGTCGTGCGCGCGTCACTGTCCGCGAGCGGCGCCTGCGCGGCGAGGGTAGCTGCCAGCAGGGCGGTTACGAGCGTACGAGCTCCGAGCCGCGCAACGGCAACAACGCGATGCCGCACTCCGAGCACGCATCCGCCTGAACGAACGTCGCGCCGCAGCGCGGGCACCAGAGCTGACCGCCGATCGCGACCGCGGGATCGGGCGGAGCGAGCGACTGCTTCAGTTCGGCGGGATCGAGACCCGCCAGCAATCTCGAGTCGGCGGGCGCGCCCTGGCTCGAGTCGTACGCGTGCGGCCGGACCCAGGC
>JBOHSJ010000003.1:0-3919 GCA_050733035.1 Gemmatimonadales bacterium
GCGTCAGCGCGTCCTACCGGGGATCACCGGCTGGGCTCAGATCAACCGGGCGTACGACAGCAGCGTGGAGGACGTCCGGGAAAAACTCAACTACGATCTCGAGTACATGCGCCGACGCTCGGCGTTCGAGGACTTGAAGATCATGCTGCTGACGCCGGCGGTGATGCTCGGCCGGCGGGGCGGCTGGTAACACCGCGGCGCGTCGGCTCCCACAGCGCCGTGCCCCGCCCTCCGAGCGCCCTGATCCAGGCCTGCAGCGCGGCGATGTTGCCACTCACGGCGTACGCGGGCAGCGCGATCAAGCGCGGCAGCTGTCGCCCTTCCGGCCACACCCACCCAACTGCGGTGACGAGCGCCGCGGCACCACCGAGCGCCAACGCCGCGGCGGCCCACCAATGCGCGGGCGCGAGCACCGCGAGCGCAACCGCCATCAGGGGCAACGTCCAGGGCACGAGCCAGCGACACAGCTTGTGGCTCCACAGCATCCACGCGAAGAGACCCTGACGCCTCACGTTGAGCAGGCGGCGCTTGTACCACAGCGTTCTGAGACCGCGCGCCATCGTGCGCACCTTGCGACGATACTCACGGCGCAGGGAAGCGCTACGCGGGACGTAACACAGCGCTGCGGGCACCGAGACGGCGCGATACCCGTGCTCGCGCGCCACCAGCGGAGCCGCGAAGTCGCGACTCAACCCGTCCGGCAGGACGTGCATGTGGAGTTCACGGCGAATCGCGTACAGACAGCCCGACGCCCCGACGATGCCGAGCAGCCCGGTCTCGAGGTCCCGCACCCACATGTCGTAGCCGACGTAGGCCTGCTCCCCGGGGTTCGCGCGGTCGTCGACGTTGGATACGCTCACGTCGCGCCCCGAGGCAACACCGACCGACGGGTCGGCGAGGGCTGCGACGAGCTGCTTCACGGCCCGGGCGTCGATGCGTACGGACGCGTCGGTATTGACGATGATCGCTCCGGTGAGGTGCGAGCGGGCGGCGTTCTCCGCCGCCGTCTTCCCGTGCCGCTGCGGCAGTCGCAACAGCTCGACCCCTCGCGGAGCGAACCGCGCGACGATCTCGTCGGTGCCGTCCGTGGAGGCGTCCGAAACGACCAGGATCTGCCGGCGCTCGGCCGGATAGTCGATGGCCAAAATCTGCTCGAGCGTCCCGGCGATGCCTTCGACTTCGTTGTAGACAGGCAGCGCGATGCTGATCGTGGGCCAGTCGGCCGCGGGGCTCTCGGGGCGCCGCCGACGTGCGCGCCGAATTACCCGCAGCAGCTCGAGCAGCGCCGGGTAACCCAGGTACGTGTAGGCACCCAGTCCAAACGCGGCTACCAGCAGGGCCGGCGGGAGTACGGAAGCGAAGGGCATCGCAGGCCATATGACAAGTTCTATGCCCCGGTCCACGGCGTAGTAACGCTGCTGCGTGCCTCAACCAACCGTCGCGTCCACGCAACGGCCTGACGTCGCGAGGCCCCGCCACAACCGACCGGGGGCTGGCCTGCCTCTTGCTTTCTATAGGCGCCGTGAGAACCAAGCGCCTGGATACCGCTGCCGCTCCCGCCGTGGCAGTGATTGGCTGCGGCGCGATTGCGCGCACCGTGCACGTTCCGGCACTCGCACAGCGCCACGACGTGCGAGGACGCCTCGTGCTCGTCGACCAGGACCGCGACCGGGCCAAGGCATTGGCGGAGGAATTTGGGATCGCGACGACAGCCGCGGATTATCGGGATGTCCTTCCCGCCGTGCAGGGGGTGGTGATCGCGGTCCCGCACCACCTCCACTTTCGCATCGCGCTGGATTGCCTGCGCGCCGGCGTGCACGTGCTCTGCGAGAAGCCGCTCGCGACATCCGCGGCCGAAGCGGCCGAGCTGGTTGCCGCCAGCGAGCACGCCGGCGTTGCGCTCGCGGTCAACCACGTCCGCCGGCTGTTCCCCCCGTCGGAAGTGACGCACGAGCTGCTGCAGCAGGGCGCGGTCGGCAATGTCCGCTTCGTTGGCTACTACGACGGGGCCAAGTACGACTGGCCCACCGCATCGGGCTTCGCCTTCGGCCTGCAAGGCGACGGCAAGGGCGTGCTCCTCGACATCGGCTCCCATGTGCTCGATCTGATCTGCTGGTGGTTAGGCCGTCCGCCCCGTGTCACGGACTACGTGGACGATTCGCTCGGAGGCAGTGAAGCGGTGGCCAAGGTCTCGTTCGCGGACGGGGATGTACGGGGAGAGGTCCATCTCAGCTGGTTGGCCAAGCTTCGGAACGGCTTCCGCATCGAAGGCGACGCGGGCGTTCTCACCGGGAGCGTCTTTGACTGGGAGACGCTGCAGCTCACCTCACCGTCCGGACGGACTACGTCGATCCCCATCAAGACACGCGTCCGCTCGGTCGGCGATCTCGGACCCACAATCGTGGAGAATTTTCTCGCCGTCATCGAGCGGGGAGCGGCACCGTTGGTGTCGGGTCGGGATGTCGTCCCGTCCATCGCCCTCATCGAGCAGTGTTATGCGCGCCGGCGTCGCTTCGCGATGCCATGGCGGGACGACGTCGAGCGGATCCGGTATGCCAGCTGAGCCGCGCATTCTGGTGACGGGCGCTGGCGGATTCATCGGCGGGCGCCTGGTCGAGGTGCTCCACAGCCTGGGCCGGGTCCGCGTGCGCGCCGGCGTACGGCGGTGGGCGAGCGCCGCTCGCATCGGCCGGTTCCCGGTAGAGATCATGCCATGCGACCTCGCCGATCCCCGCCAGGTGGACAGCGCCTGTGAGGGAGCGACGGCCGTGGTGCACTGCGCGGTCAACCTCGGCCCCACCGCGGAGGCCGCGACGCAGATGCGGCACCTCCTCGAGGCCGCGGAGCGGCACCGCGTCGAGCGAATCGTGCACTTGAGCACGATGGAGGTGTACGGGGAGCCGGCCGGCGACGTCGATGAGCGTCATGCGCTGGATCCAAACGGAGCGCACAGTCACTACGCCCGTCTGAAGATCACGCTCGAACAGCTCTGCCGGGAGTTCATCGATCGGGGATTGCCGCTGGTGATCCTCCGGCCGACCATCGTCTACGGTCCCTTCAGCGACAGCTGGACCGTGGAGCCCGCGCAGCGTCTCGTGTCGAGCTCGTGGTCATTGCCGGAGCAAGCCACGCAGGGCACGTGCAACCTCCTCTACATCGACGATCTCATCGCGGCAATTCTCCTCGCCCTGCGGTCGGACCGGGCAGTGGGCGAAGCGTTCAACGTCAACGGGGGCGAACGGATCAGCTGGAACGAGTACTTCCAGGTCCTCGGCGCAGCGCTGGGAGTTGATCGCCTGAATCGGCCCGGTGCCGTCACCGCACGGGCCCGCGCCTGGCTGACTCAACCCGTGCGCAAGTCGGCAAAATTTCTGCTGCAACGATACGACGCGCAGATCATGGCGCTGTACCGCCGTTTCCGGCTCGCCAAGCTGATCATGCAACGTGCGGAACGCGTGCTCCGGCAGGTACCGACGCCGGCGGAGTTCCGTTTGTGCAGCCGGAAAGCCTTCTACGTGACCGAGAAGGCGACGCGCATCCTGGGGTACGAGCCGAAGTTCACGACGGCGGACGGTGTCGCGCTGAGTGTCGCGTGGCTCAAGCACGAGGGCTACGTGCGCAACGGAGGTTCGGCGTGACCGCCGAGCCACTCTCGATTCTGCACGTGGCGTCTCCCGGAGCCGTGGGGGGACTCGAGAGCGTGCTGCAGGCGCTCGCGATCGGCCAGCGTCGAGCGGGGCATCGCGTTCTGGTCGCGCTGGTGGTTGAGCCTCAGCAGGAGCTGGACGCGTTCGTCGCTCCGTTCGTCGCCGCGGGCGTGGACCTGCACATGCTGCGAGTTCCGCCTCGCGCCTATCTGCGCGAGCGCCGTTTGATTCGCGAGCTCTGCATTCGCTTCCGGCCCGACGTGGTGCATACG
>JBOHSJ010000004.1:0-6326 GCA_050733035.1 Gemmatimonadales bacterium
CTCGCAGACCTCCTCCTGGCGCATGTGCGGCGGCAGCTTCGCGAGCTCCTCCGCGCTGAGACGGCGGCAGCGACGCACCTGCTCGCCGCGCGCCCGCCACGCCAGCCGAATCAGCCCCTGCTGCGCGGGCTCGGCCACATAGGGAACGCCGCTGAGCGCCGCGATGGCCGCCGCGACCGCGAGCGCCAGCAACACCCCGATCGCGATCCTCATGATGATGCCGTCGACACGTCACACTCCCGGACGACGTCAACGTCCGCTTCGGTGGCCGCTGCCGCCAGCGCTTCGACCTCCGCGCGGAACTGCGTGATGGCGCCCGCGACCACGGCGCGGTCGCCGCGCCCGGCGAAGACGAGCCGCACGCGCCGCCGGTCCACTCGCTCCTGCAGCTCCGCTTCGCGATTGTGGAACAGACGCTGTTCGCTCCACTTGGGGCCCTCGCGATTCCAGCAATCGCGCGGTGGGCACGCGACGATCAGGACACCGCCCGCCCCGGCTCGGAGGAGGAACTCGACGACCGACGTGTGCAGATTGCCGGCGCAGGTGATGGCGCGCGCGTGCACCCCCGGCTCGGGCGTCAACTCGCTCGGGCCGGCTGCTCCGCGGTCACAGCCGATCACCACGATGTCGCGCGGGCGAGGACGCGCGGCCGCGACGAAGACGCGCGCGGCGGAGAGCTGATCGCGACCGGTGCGCCCGGGCGGGCCGACACCCATGGGAGCGCAGGAGCCCGCACAGATCCCGCAACTCACGCACCGCTCGGGCGTCACATGGGCCACGAGCGCCGAGCGGCCGGACTCCGCGCCGCCCGGCCGCGCGATCATGGCGATCGCCTCGTAGGGGCAGTCGAGCGAACACTGCTCGCACCCGGTACAGATGCTCTCATCGACCACCGACGGGGCCGGCTGCTGCGCCAGCGCCGGCCGCGTCCAACGGGGCACCATCAGGAGCAGCAGCGCCAGGGCGATGCCCAACGCCCACACCCCACCCGGCGGCAGCGCGCGGCTGAGCGGCAGCCAGAACACATAGAAGAAGTCGTAGGGCGCGCGGCCGGGCACGAGGAACAGGTCCGCCGCCGGACCGAGCGGCGCCGGTCGCGCGAGCGAGAGCAACAGGAGCAACGCCGTCGCGCCCCACAGCAAGCCGCGCGGCGGCAAGAGACCGGGTCGCGCCACGCGCGACACGTGCAGCCACACGAGCAGCCCGAGGCCGATCGGCAGCGCGATATGCGCGAACAGATTGAGGAAGAAGAACGCTCCCGGAATCGGCCGCTCTCCGACGAACGACCGGCTGATCGGCTCCCCAAAGATCGGCAGCACGTCCAGCAGGCGCGCGCCTTCCTGGGCAAGGACCTGCGCGGGGACATCCCACACCATGACCAGACCGGTCCATCCGCAGATGAGGGTGACACCGACGAGGATCAGTCCGGTCACCCAGGCGAGCGTGCGCGGGCCCCAGCTGCGTCCCTGCGCGAACATCCGCAGCGCGTGCACCAGGACGGCCACGACCGCGGCGTCGGAGGCGTAGCGATGGACACCGCGCATCCAGCGTCCCAGCCACGGTTGCGCGGTGAGCGCCGCGACCGACTGATACGGAGCGCCGAGGCGATAGACGAACAGCAGGTAGATGCCGGTGATGAGGAGCAACAGGAAGAGCGCGATGACGAGTGTGCCGCTGTGATACAGCGGATTGTAGCGCCACCCGTAGAGACGGTTGATCGCGGCGTCGGCGCTGCTCACGCCGCGCCAGATCCCCCGCTGCAGCTGGGTCACGACCCGTCGCACAGCGCCGGCTCCCCCGAGGATGGACAGGGTAATCTTGCGGGCCTCATATTATCATATTAACATGATAATAACAAGTTATGCTCTCGCAAACGGCTGAATACGCCTTGCGTGCCGTGCTCCACCTCGCGCAACACGGTGGCGAGCGACCGGTGCGCGTGTTCGAAATGGCGGCGGTGCTGCGCATCCCCCGCAATTACCTCTCGAAGATCCTCCATCAGCTGGCCCGCAGCGGCGTGCTGCTGTCGTTGCGCGGGAAGGCCGGGGGCTTTCAGCTCGCGGTCCCGGCGGACCAGCTCGCGTTGAGCACGATCATCATGCCGTTCGATCGCGTCGAGGAGCGCCGCCGCTGTTTGCTCGGCCGGCCCCAGTGCAGCGATCATCATGCGTGCACCGCCCATACGCGGTGGAAAGAAGTGGCGGACCGGGTCGCGGAATTCTTCCGGGAGACGACAGTGGCCGACCTGCTCGGTCGCGGTGCGGCGCTCCCGATATGACGGCCACGCACCACACAGGAGACGTCCCATGGCGCAAGCTCCAATGCCCGCTGAGCGCGTGCCGCTGTTACAGCGGCTGTACGACAATCCGTTTCTGCTGCTGATCGCGGGGATCGTCGTGATGACGTTGTTCTATACCGCGTGGGGCCTGTGGGAAATCCTGACGCTGCCCCCCGCCCCCCTGCCCTGATCTCGAGGATCCTATGCACACCGGCATGCAATCGCCGCGCGGCATCTGGTGGAAGCCCGCGCACAAAGCGGAAAAGATGTGGGTGCTCATCGCGTTCGGCTGGTGCATGGTGCTGTTCGCGATGATGCCACTGTGGCACTTCAAGGGCGCCCAGAACCCCTCGGGCATCCGGCATCGCGTCGACCCCAACGCCTACGCCCGGCGAACCTACGAGTTCATCCGGACCTACAAGATCGGCATGGACGGCGGAACCGCCATCGTGGAGCCGCCGCCCGGCAGCGACGTGTACCTGCTCGGCCGGATGTGGGTGTGGGAGCCGGTGCTCAAGCTGCACAAAGGCGTCACCTACACCCTGCATCTCTCTTCGCTCGACGTGAATCACGGATTCAGCCTCACGCCGGTGAATCTCAACTTCCAGGTCGTGCCGGGCTACGACTACGGGCTGCGCATCGTGCCGACCGAGGCGGGGGATTTCCGCGTCGTCTGCAATGAGTTCTGCGGTATCCAGCACCATGCCATGGTCGGTCGCATCATCGTCGTCGATGACAGCGCCGCGGCTCCTGCCGCGCCACCGCATACCGGAGGTGGACGATGACCGCCGCGCCGTTCCGCATCTGCTCGACGACCGGGCTGAAAATCAATGCGCAGGCGGAGGCGCTGATCAAAATCAACGCCGTCGCCGCCACGGTATCGCTGCTGATCGGGGGTTTCGCGGCCGTGCTCGTGCTGCTCACCCGCTGGCAGGTCGTCCATCTGCTGTCGGCCGAGTGGTTCTACCGTATTCTCACGGTCCACGGCATGAGCATGCTGATCTTCTTCATCATCTTCTTCGAGATGGCCGTGCTCTACTTCGCCAGCGCAGTGCTCTTGAACAGCCGCGTGGCCACGCCGCGGCTGGCCTGGGCGTCCTTCTGGCTGATGGTGGCCGGCGCGCTCCTGGTCGAGCTGATGATGTGGACTGGGAAGGCGGACGTGCTCTTCACCTCATATGTGCCGCTGCGCGCGCATCCGCTCTACTACCTTGGCGTCATTCTATTCGCCGTGGGCGCGTTGATCGTCACCGGCATCTTCTTCGGAACGCTCGTCGTCGCGAAGCGGGAACGGACATACGAAGGCTCGGTGCCACTCGTGACGTTCGGCGCCGCGACGGCCGCCATCATCGCGGTGATCACGCTGGGACACGGCGCCGCGATCTACATTCCGACGTTTCTCTGGTCGCTCGGGCTGATGCATGTGGATCCTGAGATCTACCGCATGGTGTGGTGGGGACTCGGCCATTCCTCGCAACAGATCAACGTCGCCGCCATGGTATCGCTCTGGTACCTGCTCGGCGCGCTCACGATCGGCGCCGTCGTGCTGAATGAGAAGATCAGCCGCACGGCGTTCGTGCTCTACGTCCTGTTCATCTCGATGGCGGCGGCCCATCACCTGCTCGTGGATCCCGGCCTGTCGCCCGCGTGGAAGGTGTGGAACACGAGCTACGCGATGTACCTCGCGGTCCTGGCCAGCATGGTGCACGGGTTCACCGTCCCCGCAGGCATGGAAGCCGGGCAGCGACTCCGCGGCATCACGCAGGGACTGTTCGGGTGGCTGCGGCGCGCGCCATGGGGCGACCCCGGATTCAGCTCGCTCGTCTTCTCGGTCATCATCTTCGGATTCCTGGGCGGCATCACTGGCGTGACGTTCGGGACCGAGCAGATCAACATCATCGCGCACAATACGCTGCGCGTCCCCGGTCACTTCCACGCCACCGTCGTGGGCGGCACCGCGCTGGCGTTCATGGGCATCACCTACTACGTGATCCCGCTGATCTTTCGCAAGCAGGTGGCCTTCTGGCGGCTCGCGAAGATCCAACCGTACCTGTTCGCGATCGGCATGACGATTTTCTCGATCTTCATGACGTTCGCGGGCACGTTCGGCGTGCCACGGCGTCACTGGGATACCAGCTTTGCGCAGGCACCCTTCGACGTGCAGTACCATCCCGCCGTGAACCTGATGATGGGCATCATGGCGCTCGGCGGGCTGCTCGCCGCCGTCGGCGGCGCGCTGTACATCCTCATCACCGTGTGGTCGGTCTTCTTCGGCAAATCGATCGCGTCGCTGGCGGGGCCCGAGATCCGCAGTCTGGCCAGCGGTATTCCCGCCGGCATGGTGCGCCCACCGGAGCCGCTCGCAGCAGGCGCTCCGGAGCCCCGCGGCCTCACGCGCGGCACGCTCGTCCTGGTCGCCGTATTTCTGATCGCGTTTATGGCGTACTACTTCGTGAACTGGAAACTGCTGTCCGTGGTGTGGCGAGTCGGATGACGATGAGGCGCCGCGGATTCGCGGCTCTCGGAGCGCTGGCGGTGATCCTGCTCATCACCGCCAGCTGGTGGGCGCTGGCCCTCTGGCCGCTGCCCGGCGACGCGCCGGTCTGGTTGCTGCGCACCCGGGCGGTCTGCTTCGGATCGGCGCACGATGGACTACCCACCACTGCCGGCTGGATGGCGCTCATTGGCCAGCCCGTGTACATGTTGGCCACGCTGTGGTTGATATCCGGGCAGGCGGTTGCGGCGGGACTCCGTGATCTGGCCCGCGTCCCGGTGGGTCGATTCGTTCTTGTCGCGGGCGGGCTCCTGGTGCTCACCGGGATGACGGCGGCAGGAGTGCGCGTGGCGAACGCTTCCACGCCCAGCGCGCGCGCGACCACGCTGCCGGCAGCGACGGTGCCGCGCCGCGACGAGCCGGCGCCACCGTTGACCCTGGTGGACCAGCACGGCGGCGAGGTCACGGTTGCACGGTTTCGGGGACGGCCCGTGTTTGTCACGTTCGCGTTTGGTCACTGCGAGACGATCTGCCCTCTCACAGTCCAGGACCTGCTGCAGGCACAAGCCGCCGTCGCCGAGCTCGAGCCCGTAGTGGTCATCGTGACGCTCGACCCCTGGCGCGACGCGCCTTCGCGCCTCGCCGCGATCGCCCAGCACTGGCATTTGGGCAAAGATGCTTACCTGCTGAGCGGCGATGTCGGCCAGGTGAGACGCACCCTCGATGCCTGGCAAGTGGGACGGGTGCGTGACACACGTACCGGCGATGTGACGCATGGCTCCGTCGTCTATGTTCTGGACCGCGCGGGACGCATTGCCTTTGTGCTTGCCGGCGGGGCCGACGCCACGACGTTCGCCGAGCTGGCACGCCGGCTGTAGATGCGCGCCGCGGCGGCGTATTGGGCGCTGACCAAGCCGGGGATTACCCGTCTCGTCGTGTTGACGGCGGCGGTGGGGTTCTGGCTGGGCGATCCACGGGGTCCACTGTTGCGGGGCTTGCTGGCCCTGCTGGGAACGGCGCTCGTGACGGCCGGCACCAATACGCTGAATCAATGGTGGGAGCGGGACGCCGACGGGCGGATGGAGCGAACGCGCCTCAGGCCGTTGCCGAGAGGCAGTCTCTCCCCACGCTCGGCCCTCGTGTTCGGCGTGGGGATTGCGATCGTGGGACTCGTCTGGCTGGCGCTGCTCGTCAATGCGCTCACCGCATGGCTCGCGGGCGCGAGTCTGGCGAGTTATGTGTTTCTGTACACGCCGCTGAAGCGCCGGACACCGCTCGCGCTGTTCGTGGGGGCCGTGCCCGGGGCGCTGCCGATCCTCGGCGGCTGGACGGCGGCGACGGGCAATGTCGCGCTCCCCGCCCTGGTGCTGTTCGTCATTCTGTTCCTGTGGCAGATCCCGCATTTCCTCGCGCTCGGTTGGCTCTATCGCGACGACTACCGCCGTGGCGGGTTCGCGATGCTGAGTCGCGGCGATCCCGATGGACGCGACACGGCACGGCAATCGGTCGTCTTCGCGGCGGCACTGCTCGTGGCCAGCATCCTTCCCGCGACAG
>JBOHSJ010000005.1:0-3031 GCA_050733035.1 Gemmatimonadales bacterium
GTGACGTCACCCACGAGCTCGGCGCCCACCGAGCGCAAGCGATGGAGCCGCGCCGGCTCTCCGGGATCCCACGAGTCGCCCAGGTCGCCGAACACGGTGACCGCGAGCTTGTCGGCGCCCAGCGGCAGATGGCCGAGCGAGCGGCCGATCACCGCCAGCGGCACACGGTATTCGGCGGTGAGCGTGGCGGCGCGCCGCCCGCGCACCGAACCCGATGCGTAGCCGCGCACGGGGAACGTGCGGAACACGCCGAGCGTCTGGCCGAACCCGAGCTCGACCGCGCCCGATGAGACGCCGCCGACCGAAAAGCGATCGATGATCGGCCCGTTCATCGCGCCCACGGCACCGCGCAACGCGAGCACCGGATAGGCGGGGCCGAGACGTGGTCCCAGGCGCAGATAGACGCTGCCGCGCATCCGCACTTCGTTGAGCCAGCGCGACGTCCCCTGCTCGTCGCGATGGCGGAAGAGCAACGTCGCACGCGCGCCATCCTGGAGCGACACCGAGAGCGGTCCCGACACCGCCGAGCCGACCGACAGGCTCGCCGAGCCACCCACCCGGTCGCGGCTGTTGCACCCAATGCAGATGTCGGAGAGGGCCGTATCGGGAATGGAGACGTAGCGCCTTCCTTCATATTCCGCCGCGACGCGCAGCGAGACGAAGCTCCACCACCGCCGATCCATCACGGTGGCGCCGATGGCGGCGTCACGACGCTCGGAGGAGACGACGTGTCCCGTGCTGTCGCTCCCCACCAACGACCAGTCGTTGGAGATGGAGAAATCGATGGTGGGATCACCGAGCGCCTGACTAATAAGGAAGAGGGACCCCTGCGCGCGCGCCGGTGCAGCGGATACCAGACCCTGCACGAGATAGGAGTACCGTCCGACGGCATCGGTGCCTGCGGTGGCCCCGCCGAAGAAGAGACCGGCGTCCCCCGCGTTGAGCGCGAGCGGAATCCAGAAGTGCGGCCGCAACGACCCCCACGACGCGTAGCCCGTTTCTCGCGCAGGCACGGGAGGCGCCGAGTCGAACGTCGCTGGGGACGAGGCCGGCATCGCGTGCCGCGCGATTAGCCGCGGCTCGACGACGCGCAGCTCCCACCCGCCGTCACCCAGCGTCGCGAATACCATTCGGCCGTCGGGCAGCGGCGCCGGCGCGCGCGCGCCCCGCGGCTCAGCGGTTACCTGGGTGACGCCAGTTTCCGTCCACAGATGGATCTGAGGAAAGCCCCCGGCGTCCGCCACGAACAGGACGCCCCCCTCGGCCCCCCCCACACCCGGCCGGGCCCACGCGGGATCGGCGATCGCACTCCCCGGCGGTGCCTCGGCGAGTACGGTCAAAGACTGTGGTGGGAGGGTACGGAAACGAACCAACGACCAGCGCCCGTCTTGGTGGCGTGGCGCGACAACCCATTGCCCATCCCGAGACGGCACGGCTGGTCCCCACGTTGCCGACGAGTCTAACCGCTGCATCGGCGGGAGCCGGGCGATGCTGTGCCCGCGTCCGAGCTCCAGCGCCGACACGACCCAACCGCTGGCGCGCGGCTCGATCAGCCGCGCGTTCCGCGTCATGCGCGTCCAAGCGCCGTCTGGAGCCCAGCGCCACAGATCGCTGCGGATGGTCCAGCGGCTCGTGAAATCGAGCTGCGCAATGATCAACGTATCAGCCCGCCAATCGAAACTCACCTGTCCGGTCACGCGATGCGAGCGGAGCTCGGCACCGCTCTGTGAATCGATCACGCGCAATCGCTGCGCACCCCGGCCGTCGTTGTGCACGTATGCCAGGCTGCGGCCGTCCGGTGAGACGCGAGCGACGGGCTGGCCGCGCAGACGGCCGGCGATGAGCCGGCTGCGCGTGGCCGGCTGCATCGAGCCCGCACTGTCGAGCGCGCGACGCCAGCTCACTTCGAGACTCGCACCGACGCGGCGGAGCGGACGTCCCACGCGAAACGGTATGAACTGGCCAGCCGTGCCTTCGACGAAACGCGGCACCACGGAATCACGGCCGGTTTGCGAGAGATACTCCCAGAACCGGCTCCCGTAGGCATATGGCGCGAGGCCACCCGGCCACCGTGTGAACAGCAGGGCGTCCCAGGGCGAGCGCGCCTCACCGGCCGCCACATCGGCGGCGACCACCTGGCGATGAAAGCTCCCATCGGCCCGGCCGCCCGCCGTGAACCGGGACTCGTAGTAGGTCGCGATCCCCTCGATCACCCAGCTGGGCTGATACTGATTGGGGAACAGCCCCGGTGCGCGGCCGAAAATCGACTGCAACGCGCCCCAGAGGCCGCGCGAGCGGTCGAGGTGAAAGACGTGCGCCAACTCGTGCACCACCACCAGCCGCTCCCAGCTGTCGAAGTCCTGGAGTCCGGGATCGGTGACGGGCGGGACGAGGAGAATCGTGAAGCGGTTGGAGGGATAGGTGGTGGTGAATCCGTTCGGTGTGTCCACGTCATCAGACACCGTGAGATCGATGGTACCGCGCGGCGGGTGCAGCTCACGCGCCAGCAACGCATAGGCGCGTTCGGCTTCCGCGGCGACGTCGCGCGCTTTGTCGCGATACGCGGGCCGAAAATGGACTCGGAAGTGTTGCGTGTGGAGCGTCCGCCAAGGGCCGGATGGATCGACTTGCCCCGCCACAACGGCGGGGAACAACACCAATACACACACCAGCCACCTCATCTACTCATCTCACGCAGGAAGTCCTCGATCCCCCGTATGACGCCTCGCGCATACCGCAGCTGCCCTTCGGGGCTGGAAAGCATCGCCTCCTGCTCCGGAATCATCATGAAGAGGCCTTCGGTGAGGGCCGAGGGCATCCACGGGTTTCGCACCAGCGCATAATCCCCACGCCCCATTCCCAAATCCCTAGTCCCCAGTTCCGCGACGAGGGCGCGATCCAGCGCGCGCGCGAGCGCGGCGCTCCGCGGGTGGAAGTAGTAGACGCTGGTGCCGTTGTTGACGAAGGGATTCACGCCGTCGGGAAGGGCGTTGGCATGGATCGAGACGAGCACATCCGCATCGTGCTCCTC
>JBOHSJ010000006.1:0-11406 GCA_050733035.1 Gemmatimonadales bacterium
GCCTCGGCGTGCAGGGTGTAGAACCACCCCCGTGTCTGGTCGACGGCCTCGCAGATGAAATCCGCGGGGAACGCATGCTTGAACGCCTCGGCGCCCTCGGCGGGATAGTGCCACTGCGCGTACGGCATTGAGCCCGAGTCGAACCAGGCATCGATTACCTCCGGAACGCGCCGCATCGTCCCGGAGCATTCGCGGCAGGACCAGGTGTAGGTGTCGATGGACGGCTTGTGCGGATCGAAGTTCGCGGGCAGGGCTTTCCCCCAGCGCTGCGCCAGCTCGTCGTACGAGCCGATCACCTCGCGATGCTCGCGGTCCGCGTCGCATTCCCAGATGTTGAGCGGCGTGCCCCAGTAGCGGTCGCGGGACAGCGCCCAGTCCACATTGTTCTCGAGCCATTCGCCGAAGCGGCCGAAGCCGGTCTCGGGCGGATGCCAGTCCACCTGGCGATTGATCTCGAGCATCCGCGTCTTCACCGCGGTGGTGCGGACGAACCAGGAGCTGCGCGCGTAGTAGATGAGCGGCGAGTCACAGCGCCAGCAGTGGGGATAGCTGTGCGAGTACGGCTTGGTCTCGAGCCAGCGCCCGTCGTGTTTCAGCCGCTCGATGATCAGCCGGTTGGTTTCCTTGTCGGTGACGAGCTTCCCTTCGATCTCCAGCCAGGTGGTGCCCGTGAACGTCCCATCCGGCGCGACCGGATTCACGAACGCGAGTCCGTTTTGCTGCCCCGCGGCATAGTCGTCGGCGCCGAACGCGGGCGCCATGTGCACCAGGCCCGTTCCCTCGTCGGCGGACACGAACGCGCCCGCCACGACGACGGCGCGTTGCCCCCCGGGCGGCAGCGGCACGACGTCCAGCGGGCGGAGGTACTTCTTGCCGACCAGCTCGCGCCCGGCGTAGGTCTTCACCAGCTTGCCTTCCCGCAACGGCCGGCCGTGCACGTGGACGTCGCCCGCGCGCGCGACCGCGACGATGTACCCGGTCACCTTGCCGGACGGATCCTCCATCGCGTACTCACCGTACTCCAGATCGGGATGCACCGCGACGGCGATGTTGGACAGCAGCGTCCACGGCGTCGTGGTCCAGATCACGAGCTGCCGCGGGCCGTCGTCCTTGCGCGCCGCGAGCGGGAACGTGACGTAGACCGAATTGGTCTGCACCGTCTCGTATCCCTGCGCCACCTCGTGCGACGACAGCGCGGTGCCGCAGCGCGGGCAGTACGGGAGCACCTTGTGGCCGCGGTACAGCAGCGCCTTCTCGTGCAGCCGCTTCAGCAGCCACCACACCGTCTCGATGTAGTTGTTGCTGTAGGTGATGTAGGGATGCTCGTAGTCGAGCCAGTAGCCGATCCGGTCGGACAGCGACTCCCAATCGGTCTTGTACTTGAACACGCTGTCGCGGCACAGCTTGTTGAAGCGCTCGATGCCGTAGGCCTCGATCTCGCGCTTGCCGCTGATGTTCAGCGCTTTCTCGACTTCGATTTCGACGGGCAGGCCGTGCGTGTCCCAGCCCGCGATACGCGTGACGCCCTGCCCCAGCATCGAGTGAAAGCGGCAGACGACGTCCTTGAGCGTGCGCGAGAAGACGTGATGGATGCCGGGCCGTCCGTTCGCGGTGGGCGGGCCCTCGTAGAAGATGAAAGGCGGCCCGTAGCGGGTCGCATCGCTGACGCGCGTGAACAGCCGCTCGTGCTTCCAGGTCGCGAGCAGCTGCTTCTCGAGCTCGTCGATCGATTGCGTCTGATCGGAAAGCGGATACGGCATCTAGTGCAGGCGCTCCAACACCCCGCGTACGACGGTCGCGAGCCGCGGCTCGGCCGCCCGCGCGACGGCGATGATCTGTTCGACGGACGTCGGCTCGAGCGCGTCGGGCAAGCAGTTGTCGGTGATGATCGACAGGCCAAGCACGCGCATGCCCTGGTGCACGGCGGTGATCACTTCGGGCACGGTACTCATGCCCACGAGATCGGCGCCCATCGCCCGCAGCATGCGGTACTCGGCGCGCGTCTCGAGATTGGGACCGGGCACCGCCACGTAGACGCCCTCGCGCAGGACGATCTTGTGCTCCAGCGCCACCGCGCGCGCGAGCTTGCGCAGCTCCGGATCGTACGCCGCCGACATATCGGGAAAGCGCGGGCCCTCCGATTCGACGTTCGGCCCGACCAGCGGATTGTCGCCGAGCAGGTTGATGTGATCGGAGAGCAGCACGAGGTCGCCGGTCGCCCACAGCGGGTGCATGCCGCCCGAGACGTTGGACACGATCAGCGTCTTCGCGCCCAGCGCGCGGAGCACGCGCACCGGAAACGCGACCTGCTGCAGCGTGTAGCCCTCGTAGCGGTGGAAGCGGCCCTGCATCACCGCGACTCGGGCGTTGCCGATCGTCCCGAAGAGCAGGCGCCCGGCATGCGTCTCGACCGTGGGTGTCGGGAATCCGGGGATCTCGGGATAAGCGAGCGTCGCGTCCGCTTTGAGCTCGTCGGCGAGCGCGCCGAGCCCCGTCCCGAGAATCACCCCGACGTCAGGAACGAACGGCGTTCGCGCCTTGATGGCGCGAACCGCAGCGGCGACCGGGGTCACTGCTTGCCGTCGAGTGCCCGCAGCTCGGCGAGCTGGCGTTCGAGGAGGGCGCGGAAGCCGCCGACGTACTGCTGGAACTGGCGCTCGGTTTCCGCCATGCGGACCTTTACGGCGCTCTCGGCGTTGTTCGCCTCGTCGAGCAGCCGCTTGGCCTGGGCCTCCGCCTCGCGCACGATGACCTGCCCCTCGCGCTCCGCGGCGGCGCGGGTGTCCTGGCGCAGCTGCTGCGCGGCGACCAGCGCCTCGTTCATCGCCTTCTCGCGCTCGCGGAACACGCGCAGCTGGTCCGTCAGCGCGGCGAGGCGCTCCTCGAGCACCTGGCGCTCGCGGATGCCGCGCTCCAGCGCGTCGGCGACGCGGATTTGGAAGTCCTCGACGCCCAGCGTGTCGTAGCCGCGCAACGTTTTCCGGAACTCCTGCTTCCGGATGTCGAGCGGCGTCAGGTTGAAGGCTTCGTCGTTCATGTCCTCGGTCCGAACAGAACGGTACCCAGCCGGATCACCGTTGCTCCCTCTTGGACTGCTGTAGCGTAGTCGCCGGACATCCCCATCGAGAGGGTCGGCAGCCATAGTCCTTCCTCCTCCTTGATCGTATCCCGCAAGAGCCGCAGGCCGCGAAACGTTCGGCGCTGCACCTCCACGTCATCTGTAAACGGGGCCAGCGTCATCAATCCCTCGAGGCGGAGATTCCCGAGCGCCGCGATGTGTCGCGCCATGGTCCTCGCCTCCTCCGGCGCGCAGCCGCTCTTCTGCGACTCGCGCGCGACGTTCACCTGCAACAGCACTCGCAAACCGGCAGCTCGCTTAGCGAGCTCGTTCGCCAGCTCCAACGAATCCACCGAGTGCACCAACTCGAACCGGCCCGCGACCAGTTTGGCCTTGTTGCGCTGCAGATGGCCGATCAGGTGCCACCGAATCCCCAATCCCTGACCCCCAACCCCTAACCCCTCTTGTTTCTGCACCGCCTCCTGCACGCGATTCTCGCCGATGTCCGCCAGGCCGGCGGCGCGTGCGGCGCGAATCGCTTCGGTTCCGAATCCCTTGGTCACCGCGACGATCGTGACCGGGTGCGCGGCGAGTCGCCCGAGCTCGGCCCTCACCTGTGCCAAACGCTCCGGGAGGGCCTCGAAACTCATAGCCTTGAAATATAGGGTCAGGGATTAGGGCCTAAATAGGCTCTGCACGCCCTCGGCTTCGACGCGGCGAATCGCGTCGGCGAGCGCCCGGCTGGGGTTCAGATGATAGGCCTGCCGCAGGCGGGTCAGCACTTCACGCGGGTCGCCCCGCTGCGCCGCGGCGTTGGCTAGCTCCAGGAACGGGATCGAGAACGACGTCGCGACCTGCTGCGCGGCGGGTTCCAGCGCGAGCGAGTCCGCGGTAAACAGCTTCCCGTACTGAAAAACGGAATCGACCAGCAGCCGCGTCCGCGCGGTATCCACCATCGTCCCTTGAATGCCCGGGATCCCGCGCCGGAGTCGTTCGGCGTTCGGCACGACGCTGAACACGAGCCCTTGATAGAGCAGATACGGATCGAGGCCGAGCCACGAGCCGTGGCCCGACGACACGCCGAACGTGACCGGCCGGCTCGGCAAGTAGGTCGCGATCGCGAACAAGATCGCCTGGTCGGCGACTCGGAAGACCGTGCCTTGGCGGATCGGCAGCTCCAACGCGCCCGAGCGAAAGGCACGGTTCTCGTCGAACCGGATCGGCTGCAGGCTGTCGATCACTGCTTTCGGGAGGGGCAACACCGCGCCGCGAGGAGGCTGGGGCGGGGCGAGGCTGCGATAGAGCGCCGGGGCGCGCGCGGGATCGAACGGCCGGGCGGTCCGGCTGGCGAGCTGGCGCAGATACCAATCGAGATTCGCGAGCGACAGGTTGATCTGCGTGACGTCCTGGCGGACACCTTCCACTTCCTGGAGATACCACACCGGGAATGTGTCGTTGTCGCCGAATCCGAACAGCACGCCGTACGGCTCGACCGATTGCAGCAGGTTGTAGGCGACGTCGCGCGCGGCGGTGGCATCGGGACCGTGGCGGCGCGACGCCGCTGTGAAATTGCCGGCGAAGGGAAACACGGTGACGAGCACCGCCGCGGCAATTCCCGCGCGGACGTGCGCGGGTGACGCGGCGCGCGACAGCAGCCAGCTCAGGAAGCGCACCAGACTGAGTCCCGCGAACAGGCCCCAGACCTGGAAGCTGGCGACGAAGAAGTAGTCGCGCTCCCGCACCTCGTGCTGACTCATGGTGGTGTACTGATTCCAGAACAGCGAGAAGCCCGGCTTGAAGTTCATGTAGAGGACGAGCCCGGCGCCCGTGATGAGCCACAACGTCCCGAGGAGATACGCGAACCCCACGTCGCGGCGGCGGGCGAACTCGAATCCGAAAATCCCCAGCGTCACGAACAACAGCGCGACCGCCACCATCCCGGCGAACGGCAGCGACCGGCCCCATTGCCACGAGCAGTACTGGAAGTAGTTGACGAACTGCTGCCCGATGAGGAGCGGCGTCCGAATCCCATCGCCGGGCAGCATGGTCGGGTTATCGAGCAGACCACGGCTGCCGAACTGCTCGCGTCGAATCACGGCGAGCAGATTCTTCCAGGTTTCGGGGTCGGCTTCGTCGAGCAACGGCTGCAGGCCGGAGCGGATGTAGAGAAACGCGTAGGTCGATATTCCCACGGCCGCGATCGCGATCGCCAGCACGGGGAAGCCGCGCGAGCCGGCCATCACGCACGCCACGACCGCGGCCCCGAACAACACGCCGCCGGCGACGAGCAGCACCGAGCTGCCCAGCCCGACGGCGATCAGCACGATCCACAGCGTCGTCAGCGCGGCCCATTCCGCCCACTCCATGCGCCGCTCGTGCGGATCGGCGGCGGGCTGCGCGCGCAGGGTGTACGCCAGGAAGAGCGAGACCGCCGGCCCCACCAGCAGGGCGAGCAGATGGTTCCCGATCGAGAGGGCCGCGATGTACACGATGAGCAGCAGGATGTGCGTCGCGCGCGGCGTGCCGCGCCTGTCGCGCCACAAGAGGCACAGCCAGCAGATCGCGGCGATGCTGAACGTCGCGAGGGTATAGACCTCCGTCTCGTTGCTGTTCTGCCAGCCGGTGAACGTGAACGCCGACAGGATGGCCGCGGCCGCCGCGCCGCCGACGCGCAGCCAGGCGACTTCGGCGACCAGCAGCCGATGCGCGACGAGAAAGAGACACCCCGCGCCGGCCGCCGCGAAACAGGCGCTCATCAGGTTGAGTCGCCACGCGTACCCGCCGACGGCGAAGACCTCCCCCCAGACGTGGCTGACCAGCACGAACAGCGGTGTGCCGGGCGGATGGGGAATGCCGAGGACTTTGGCGGCGGTGATGAATTCGCCCGCATCCCACAGCGTGACGGTGGGAGCGAGCGTGATCACATAACCGAGGAGCACCAGGAGCGCGACGGCCGCGGCCTCCCGATAGGGTGGCTTAAGTGGCAGGCTGGGTCACACGCTCGCCGCCCTCGAGATGCGAGACGGCTCCGGAGAGGAGATCGCGCACCTGCGGCGGCGTGAGGTGGCGATACAGCAGCCCATGGCTCGCGACGGAGATCGTGGAGGTCTCCTCGGACACCACCAGCACGGTCGCATCCGTCTCTTCCGACAGTCCCAGCGCGGCGCGATGGCGCGTGCCGAGCGACTTGTCGGCGACCTTGAATTGCGTCAGCGGCAGCACGCAGCCCGCGCCGATGATCTGATCGCCGCGGATCAACACCGCGCCGTCGTGCAGCGGTGAGTACGGCGTGAAGATCGTGGTCAGCAGATCGGCTGAAACCTTGGCTTCCATCGGAACGCCGGTGGTGATGAACTCTTCGAGGCCGATGTCGCCTTCGACGGCGATGATCGCGCCGGTGCCGGCGCGCGAGAGCCGGTCGAGTGCTTCCGCGATCTCCTCCGCCACCGATTGTCGATCCCCGCGCGAGAACGCCCGCATGAAGCGTGATTGCCCGAGCCGCGCCAGCGCGTTGCGCAGCTCCGGTTGGAACACGACGACCGCGGCGAATGCGCCGTACGTGAAGACGACGCCGAGCAGCGTGCTGATCATCGTGAACTTGGCGAACACCGCCACGAAGTAGGTCAGCGAGAGGATGACGAGCCCGATGACGATCTGCAGCGCGCGCGTACCGACGAGGAACAGCAGGAAGCGGTAGATGACGAACGACACCAGCAGGATCTCGAAGAGATCCGGCCAGAGCCGCGGCGACAGGAACTTAAAGGCGTCTACGTTCACGTTGGGTTGGTCGTAGCGCTCGCCAGTACAAGGGCTTCGCGTGTCAGGGCGACGTCGTGGACCCGGAACAGCCGCGCCCCCCGCTCCCAGGCCAGGGCGCATGCGACGGCCGTGGCACGATCACGATCCTCCACGGGCCGGCCCGTTACCGCACCCAAAAACCGCTTGCGCGACAGGCCGACGGCTACAGGATAGCCAAGCGCGCCGATCGTTGCCAGTTCGTCGAGCAAGCGGAGGTTCTGGGCGGCCGTCTTGGCGAAGCCAAACCCGGGGTCCACCACGATGTATTCGGGCTCGATCCCGGCGTGCTGCGCGTTGGCGGCCAGTTCACTCAGCTCCGCCGCCACGTCGGCGGCTACATGGTCGTACTTGGCGAGATCGTCCATCGTGGCCGGAGTGCCGCGCATGTGCATCAGAATCAGGCCGGCCTGCTCGCGGGCGACGATCTCGGCGAGCGCCGGATCGAAACGCAGCCCCGAAACGTCGTTGACGACGGAGGCTCCCGCCTCGAGTGCCGCCTGGGCTACCTCCGCTTTTCGGGTATCGATCGAGATCAGCGCGACGCCGCGCGCGTGCAACCCCTCGATCACCGGGAGCACCCGCGCGATCTCTTCTCTGATGGGGACGGGCGCGGCACCAGGGCGCGTCGACTCCCCCCCGACGTCCAGGAGGCGTGCGCCGTGCGCCGTGAGCTGTGCGCCGTGTTCAATGGCGGCGTCCACCGACGCAAGATGACCGCCATCCGAAAACGAGTCCGGCGTGACATTGACGATTCCGATGATAACGGGCTGCTGGAGCGACAGCTCGGCGCCGCGGATCGCCCAGGTGCGCGGCTGCTCGGCGCGCGCGGCGAGCAGCTTGCCGAGCTCGGGCGCGAGGCGAGCGAGCGCGACGGGCGCGCGATCGTAACGGGCGAGCGGCGCGATGCGACTCGCGGCTCCGGCGACGAGCGCCCATCCCTCGCCCGTGAGCACGTCGGCGCCCGCCGTGGCGCCCCAGTGTACGAGCGCCTCGCGTTCATCTTCGGTGATCTCCTCGATGAGCACGACGAAGGACTGGATGCCGGTGGCCGCGAACCACGCCGGCTGTGCTTCCCACCCGCGGGCCGCGAGCGCCGCGCGCACCGCTTCCGGTGTGTGCGCGGCGAGCGCGGTCACTTTCATGGAGGGATTACCGCAGCGCTTCTACGACGCGCAGCCGCGCTGCCTGCCACGCCGGGAAGAAGCCTCCGGCCACGCCCATCACCACCCCGAAGGCGACACCGAGGAGCAGCAGGAACGGCGTGATCCGGAAGCTAAATGCGATTTCGCTGAAGCTCGACCAGTTGGTCGTGCTGGTGACGATGCCGTTCACGGGCAGCGCGAGGACGGCGCCGAGCACGGCGCCGACCGACGCGATCAACGCCGATTCCGCCAAGAAACTCACGAGCACCTGCCACGGCCGGAATCCGACCGTCAGGAGCACCGCGATCTCGGCGGTCCGCGACGCGACCGCCGCGTACATCGTATTCACCGCGCCGAAGATGGCCCCCACGGCCATGATGCTCGTAATGGCAATGGCCAGCGCGCGCAGCATGACGCCGAGGATCCCGATCTGCCCGGCGTAAAACGTGGATTCGCGCAGGACGTCCACGCCCAGCCGGGGGTCGGCCTCGAGCGCGCGCTTCGCGTCTTCGAACGCGGCTGGATCGTTCAATCTGAACGTGATGGACTGAAAGACCTCGCCGCGGAACACCGGCATCACCTGCTCGTTTTCGGCCCAGATCTCCGATTCGAAGGAGGACCCGCCGGCGGAAAAGTGGCAGACGACGTTCCAGTCGCGTCCCGCGAATCGCAGCGTGGCCCCGATCTCGAGGTTCGCGAACCGGCCGAGCAGCTTCCGCCCCACGCAGACTTCCGTGCGCCCGGATTGCGGCCGGTTGCCGGCGATCACTTGCAGATTCGAGCGAACCGCCCACGCCTGGTTGCTGACGCCGCGGACCACGACGTTGGCGACCGCGGTACTATCGCTCGGACGCGTCAGGGGAATGAGCACATAGACTTCCGGACTGAGGAGCGCCCCTCCCCCAGCGGCGGCGGCGACGTGCGGCGAGGCGGCGATCAGTCGCGCGCTTTCGCGGCCGATGCCGCTCGACAGCTCGGAATCCGCTCCTTTGCGCAGCACGATCACGTTGCGGTCGGATCCCGTGCGCGCGAGCGCCGCCCGGAGACCCTGGCCCAGCGCGAGCATGCCGATGAAGACGGCCACCACGAGCGCGATGCCGACGGCCGTGAGCGTGGTGGAGACCGGGCGCTGCAGCATGCTCCTGGCGTTGTAGACGATGGGAATCATTCGACTCTCCGCAGCGCCTGCACGATCGGCAGGCGCGCGGCGCGCACCGCCGGCACCAGCCCGCTCGCCAGCATGAGGAGAATCGCGAGGAGGGCGCCCCACACGATCGTCATGGTCGTGACGTTGAATCCCGGGAGGAATCCAAAGCCGTTGAACTTGGCGAGGGGATAGAGCAGCTTCGCGAAGCCCAGACCCAACGCCGATCCGACCAGCGCGATGAACCCCGCCTCGGCGAGCACCAATCCGAACAGCGTCTGATTCGAGAAGCCGATCGTCTTCATGACGGCGACCTCGGCGGTACGCTCGCGCGCGCTCATCATCATCGCGTTCGCCGTTACCAGGAGGATCGCAAAGACCACCGCCGTGCCGATGATCCCCATCAGGAAGCTCACGTTGCCCAGCATCGTCGCGAAGCTCGCCTGGAAGGCCTGCTCCGTCCCGGTCTTCGTCGCGGCGCTCGAGTTCCGGAACTGGTCGTCGATGGCTTTCGCGATGGCGCCGGCATTGTTCTCGTCTTCGATCTCGACGATGAACCACCCGGCGATGCCGGGGCGCCCGATGCGCTCGTCGAAATACGCGTGATGGAAAAACAGCACGTCGTCCCCGATGGCGGGATTGCTCGGGGTGTAGATCCCGCGGATCGTGAAGGTCCAATCGCCGGGGAAAATCGTGCCCTTGATGGTGACGTCCTGGCCCAACTTCCAGCCGTAGCGGTCCACGAGCCGCTTCCCGATGATGGCGGACGTCCGCTCCCGCATGAAGGCTTCCCTCTGGTCGGGCGGCAGCTCGATTTCGGGATACATCCCCAGGTACGTCTCCGGATCGATCGCGAACTGCGCGAAGAAATCCCTGCTGTTCTCCCCGTATTTGCCGCCGAACCAGTTCGCCCAGCTGACGCCGCGCACGCCCCGCAGGCTCTTGATCTTGTTGGCGTACGAGACCGGGAGCACGAAGACGATGCCCGTCGCGTTCGTCGAGACGAGGCGGCGCGCGCCGCCGAATTGCGAATTCGTGTGCAGCGTCGTGATCACCGTGCGCAGCGACGCGAACAGGAACAGCGCCAGCGCCACGCTCGCGATGGTCAGGATGGTGCGCAGCTTATGGCGGCGCAGGTTGGCGATGACCAGATGGAAATACTTCACCGGCTGGCCCCGACCGCCGCCGTCCGCGGCTTCTCGATCAAGTCACCCTTCTCCAGGTGCAGCGTGGTTTTGGCGCGCTCCGCGGCGTGCGCGTCGTGCGTCACGATGATGATCGTCTTGCTGAATTCGTTGTTGAGCCGCTGCAGCAAGGCCAGGACTTCCTGCGAGCTCTTGGCGTCGAGCTGGCCCGTCGGCTCATCGAGCAGGATGAGCGTCGGATCGGCGACGATGGCGCGCGCGATGGCCGTGCGCTGTTCCTGGCCGCCCGAGAGCTGGCGGGGATAGTGATCGGCACGGTCCGCCAGGCCCACCACGTCGAGCGCCAGCTTCACCCGTTCGTCCCGGTCCTTGCCCGACAGATTCGTGAGCAAGAGTGGCAGCTCGACGTTCTGATAGGCGGTGAGCACCGGCAGCAGGTTGAACGACTGGAACACGAAGCCGATGTTGCTCGAGCGCCAGGCGGCGAGCTGCCCCGGCGACATGGCGCTCACCTCCGACCCGGCCACGCGCACCAGGCCGCTGGTCGGCTTGTCCAGCCCCGCGACGAGATTGAGCAACGTGGATTTGCCCGAGCCCGACGGGCCCATCAACGCGGTGAAGCTGCCTGCGTCGATGTCGAGCGTCAGCCCGGTGAAAACATCGATGCGCTGTTCTTCACGCTGGAACGACTTGTACACGTCGCGGATTTCGACTAGCGCCATGGGCGAATGTCCGATGAAGAATGTTCAGTGATCAATGATCATTGAACATTGATCATTGACTATTCGGTTTTACGCGCTGGCCCTCACGGGGGGTTTCAACGCCACCAACCAGCAGTTGCTCTCCACCCGACAATCCCGCACGAATCTCGCGGAAACTACCGCTGACCGGACCTGCGTCAACGTCACGTCTTTGTAACCGTCCATCGCGGATCAGCCAGACAATGGAGCGCCCGTCTTCGGAACGCACCGCCGCGGCGGGTACGAGGATCCGCGGACGCTCCAGCGCCGGCGCGGCTCCCGCGGGTGTCGCGCGCGGCGTCTCGAGAAACTCCACCTTCGCGCCCATTTCGGTGAGAATGCGCGGGTCGCGATCGGCGATCGCCACCTTCACCTGCAC
>JBOHSJ010000007.1:0-5287 GCA_050733035.1 Gemmatimonadales bacterium
GATCAAGACCTTGAACGGCTGATCGGGCTGGTCGGCGCGCACGTAGCTGTACTCGGTCGCCATGGTCTGCGAGGACTGGATCATGACATACGCGCGCGATTTCGTCTTGAAGACCGAGACGTAATACGTCTCGTCTTTGTCTTCGTAGACCAGCTGATCGCTCGCGGCCGGTGTGCCGAGCCGATGACGCCAGACCTGGAAGGGTCGCACCGTTACGGAGTCGGGCCTCGTGTAAAAGATCGTGCGGTTGTCCTCGGCCCAGGCCATGCCTCCGATGGTACGCGGGATGACGTCGGCCAGCATTTCGCCGGTGCGCAGATTCTTGAACCGAATCGTGTTTACACGACCGCCGGTGGTGTCTACGGCGTACGCATAGATGTCTTCTCCGGGGCTCACGTCCGACGCCCGGATGATGAACGTTGGCTTGCCCGCGGCGAGCATGTTCACATCGAGGAGAATCTCTTCGGACGCGTCGAGCGAGCCCCGCTTGCGCGCATAAATCGGGTAATTCTGTCCCTCGACGAAGCGCGTGTAATAGAAGTAACTGCCCTGGCGAAACGGCACCGATTGGTCGGTTTGCAGGACACGTCCCTTCAGCTCCTCGTAGAGCCGCTCTTGCAACGGCTCGGTGTGCGCCATGACCGCCTTGGTATACGCATTCTCGTCCTCGAGATACTTGATCACTTCCGGATTATTCCGGTCTTTCAGCCAGTAGTACTGATCGACGCGCACGTTGCCGTGCTCGTCGAACCGGTGCGGGCGCACCGCCGCGATAGGCGGCGCGAGCGTCGTGCCGTTGCCGGCCGGGGCGGACGCCTGTTGCGCGAAGCTGACGCCGGGTGCGAAAGCGGCCAGCGCCAGCAAGAACGATCGAATGCGTGTGGGCATAAGAGACCTCAACGAAGATGTGTGCACATGCAGGTTCTCGAATTAACGGTAGCGCGAGCGTGGTGGCCAGAGGGTATGTTTCGGGCCAATGTCGGCACCGCCCTCGACTCCGACCGCTCCGTTGCTGCTCGCCATCACCGGCGCGTCCGGCGCGCCGTACGCTGTGCGCCTGCTCGATGTCCTCGCGAAGCAGCACGTTCCGACCTGGCTCCTGATTTCTACGCACGGATGGCGACTGCTGGCCGAAGAGTGCGGGATCAAGGATGAAGCCGCGTTGCAGAAGGCGACGGGAGGCCAGTGGGCGAGCGTGAGGGCGTTCAACGATGCCGATCGCGGTGCCGAACCGGCGTCGGGATCCGTCAAGACATTGGGCATGGTGGTGTGTCCGTGCTCGATGGGGACACTGGCCGCGATCGCGCACGGCACGAGCCGCTCCCTGATCGAGCGCGCCGCCGATGTGACGCTTAAAGAGCGCCGCAAGCTCGTGCTCGTGCCGCGCGAAACGCCGCTGTCGCTCGTGCATTTGCGGAACATGACCGCCGCTGCCGAGGCCGGTGCCGTCGTCCTACCCGCCGCGCCGGGGTTTTACCAGCGACCCAAACAGATCTCCGAGCTGGTGGACTTCATCGTTCAGCGCATTGTGGATCACTTCGGCCTGCCGATCAAACTGACGGAGCCGTGGCAGGGGTGAGCACCGACGTCCGGGAGCTGCTGTCGCGCGAGGTGACGCCGGAGCTCTACCGCGAGATCCGCGAGCTGTGGAAGGCGCATTCGATCGCCGAGGACAAGCGCGACATTGCGGGCCTGATCGCGACGCTCACGCCCGACTGCGTTTACGAAGTGTTCCCGGACGGCGCCCGGTGGGAAGGGCATGCGGGAGCGACGCGGTTCTATCTCGAGCTGCTCTCGGCCTTTCCCGATATTCATTTCGATCTGCAGTCGATCGTGATCGGGCCGCAGGGGGTGTGCGAGGAAGCGCGCGTGACAGGGACGCACAAAGGCAAATGGCTCGATCGTGAGCCCCCCCCGGCGGGCGGGAAGGTCGAATTCCGCGTCGTGATTTTCTTCCCGTGGGACTCCCGGAAACGCAAGTTTGCGGGCGAGAGGGTGTTCGTGTTCTCATGATTCTCCTTATCGCGCTGGCGCTTGTCGCCTCCCCCCAGGACACCACACGGTACACACGCGCCGATACACTGCGGGGCTCCAATGGGCCGGCGCGAGCGTGGTGGGACGTTGGGTTTTACGACCTCCACGTGCGCGTGGATCCGGCGGACTCGTCGCTGGTCGGGTGGAACCGCATCGTCTACCGCGTCGTCCGGCCCGCGCGCGAGCTGCAGATCGACCTCCAGCAGCCGCTCGAGGTGGACAGCATCGTCCAAGACCGGCGGAAGCTCGCCTACCGCAGGGACGGGAACGCCTTCTTCGTGACGCTGCGCGCCGGCCAGCGCGCCGGCGAGACGCGCAGCATCACGGTGTGGTATCACGGAAGGCCGCACGTCGGGAAGCGCCTGCCCTGGGACGGCGGATTCACGTTCCCGCGGGATAGCCTCGGCAATCCGTGGGTCGCGACTGCCAATGAAGGCGTGGGCGCCAGTATCTGGTGGCCCACCAAGGACTATCTCGCCGACGAACCCGACAGCCAGCGCATCGCGGTGACGGTCCCGGATCCGCTGATCGACGTGTCGAACGGCCGGTTGCGGAGTACCGCCAAGAATCGCGACGGCACGGCGACGTACGAATGGTTCGTCACCCAGCCGATCAACACGTACAACGTCACGATCAATGTGGGGCGCTATGCCCACTTCAGTGACACGTTGCAGGGAGAAGCGGGCCGGCTCACGCTCGACTACTGGCCGCTTGCGTATCACGCGGACACCGCCCGCGGCCAGTTCAAACAGGTCGTACCGACGCTGCGTTGCTTCGAGCACTGGTTTGGGCCGTACCCGTGGTACGAAGACGGCTACAAGCTCATCGAGACCCCACACCTTGGCATGGAGCATCAGAGCGGTATCGCGTACGGGAACCATTTCCAGAACGGCTACCGCGGGCGGGACCTCTCCGGTACGGGCCTGGGCCTGCAGTGGGACTTCATCATCGTGCACGAGAGTGCGCACGAGTGGTTCGGGAACAACATCTCGTCGCAGGACCGCGCCGACATGTGGGTGCATGAAAGCTTCGCCAACTACGCGGAGGGCATCTACACCGAGTGCCGGCTCGGCAAGAGCGCGGGAGCGGCATACATGATCGGCGCCCGCGCAGGGGTGCGGAACGATCGTCCGGTCATCCCCGTCTACGGCGTAAATGGGCAGGGCTCGGGCGACATGTACCCCAAGGGTGGCAACATGCTGCACACCATTCGCACCATCATCGACGACGACGCGAAGTGGCGCGATATCCTGCGCGGGCTGAACCGCACCTTTCGCCATCAGGCGGTGACGGGCAAGCAGGTCCAGGACTACATCAGCCGCGAAGCCGGGCTCGATCTGAGCAAGGTCTTCGCCCAGTATCTGACCACCACGCTGATCCCCGTATTCGAATACCAAGTCGAGGGCAACAGGCTCGTGTACCGCTGGACCAACGTCGTGCCCAGGTTCGATATGCCGGTCCGGGTGAACGTCCCTGCGTTGGGCACGCGCGTGCTGCGTCCTACTGAGGCGTGGCAGTCACTCGAGGTACCCTCGGCCCGAGCCGCCGAGCTGACTGTAGACGAGAACTTCTACGTGACAGCTCGCGCGGCCGGAGCCACGTCGGGCAGGTGAGACTCGGCATCATCTCGGACACCCACGGCATGCTGCGCCCGGAGGTTTTTGACGTCTTTCGGGAGGTCGATCACATCCTGCACGGCGGAGATATCGGCCGCTGGGACCTCATGATGGAGCTGCAGGCCCTTGCACCAGTGACGGCGGTGTATGGCAACACGGATGGCTTCGACATCCGCGCCAAAGTGCCGCAGGTGGCCGAGGTCGAGCTGGAGGGGTTCTCGATCGTCGTAACTCACGGGGATCAATTCGGGAGCCCCACGCCGGCCAAGCTTCACGAGGCCTTTCCGCGCGCCGAGATCATTGTCTACGGGCACAGTCACCGCCCGCTGCTCGAGCTGGTAGATAAGACCGTAACCGTGATGAATCCCGGCGGGGCGGGGGCGCCGCGCTTTTCGATTCCGCCGAGCGTGGGCCTTCTGGAGCTCGAGGCAGGGATCCCGCCGCGCGGGCGGATCGTGTTGCTGCCGCGTACGTGATCGACGGGGCGACTAGGGACCGCCGTTGGTTCGATGCGGCGGGCTCGCCGCCTGCTTTTGCTTGCGCCGATCCGTCAGCGCGATGTTGACGAGCAGCATCAGCCCACCAGCGACGGCCGTCAGGAAGAAAATCATCGCGAGGCCCGGGTAGCCGAAGATCGTAAACGACGTCGGAATGTTCATCAGCATCGCCGCCCCGACGATCAGCGCCGCGAGCACCAACCCCACCGTGATCCGGTTCGCCACGGTCTGGAGACCCATCATCAAGCCGCCGGCATCGATGCCGGTGTCGATCTTGACCCCCAACTTGTTGCTGGCCGTCGCATCCAGGATCTTGTTGACCCGGGACGGCAGCCGCATCACCAGGTCCTTCATCTCGAGCAGGCCGGCGTACACGTTGCCCGGTGACAACGCTTTCACCATCCGCTGGCGCATGAGCTTCGAGGAATTCCGCTGGATCGACGTACTGGGGTCGAAGTCCGGCGCCAGCACCCGCCCGATCCCGTCGAGATTGAGCAGGGCTTTGCCCAGCACGGTCAATTCCTGCGGCATCCGAATGCCCACTTCACCCGCCTGCTTGGCCATGTCCAGGAAGACCTTCCCCACTTGCAGCTCGCCGAGGGTCCGATCCCGTGTTCGGGCAACGACGTCTTCGACGCGCTGGCGGAACGCTTTCTCGTCGAATTCCCCGGTGGTCTCGCCGATCTTGATCGCGATGTCGGAGACCTCGTCGGCACGTCCCTCGCTGACCGCCAGCACCATCTGCAGCAGATGCTCCTGCAGTCGCGGACCAATCCGATCCACCATGCCGAGATCGAGCAGCGCGACGCGGTTGTCGTCGGTGAGGAACACGTTGCCCGGGTGGGGATCCGAGTGCACCAGCCCGTCCACCAGGATCTGCTGGAGGTAGGCGCGGAACAGCTCCTCGGCCAGCCGTCCGCCGTCGATCTCCGTGCGCACCACCGGGCTGAAGGAGGTGATCTTCTGGCCGCGGACGTACTCGCTGGTCAGCACGGTGGCCGTGCAGTAGTCGTCGATGGCCGCCGGCACCAGGATGTGCTCGAACTCCTCCAGGTTCGCGCGCAGCGCGTTGAGGTTGCGCGCCTCCTGCCGGTAGTCGAGCTCGCGCATCAGGCTGCGCTTGAACTCTTCCAGCATTTC
>JBOHSJ010000008.1:0-5185 GCA_050733035.1 Gemmatimonadales bacterium
GTTCCGCTCAACAGCCCATCCGCCCATCTGCCCCCGCTAAGCGCGCTGCGGGATCGTTCAGAACGGACAATTCCCCGGATCCGCGGCATCGATCCTGAGCGCTGCGCCTGGCGGCGCCAGGTAGACGACGATGTTCTCCGCGGGCGCTCCGCTCTCATTCCGCGCGATGTGCGGATGCTCGCCGACATCGAGGTACCCCTGCCCCGCGGTGCGCACCATCGGCGTGCACGCGGGATCGTCGGACATATAGAACGTCATCGTCCCCGACACGACTTGAATGAACACGGGGCCGGGGTGCCGATGCCAACCGCTGTGACCGCCCGACTGGAAGACAATACGCTGCACGGCCATGTCCAGGTTGGGCGTGGCTTTCACTTCCGCGTGCCACGCGCCGGAGATCCGCTTGACCTTGAACGTCGGATCGGAAGACTCACCGAACGTCGCTCGGCCGAGCAACGTCGACTGGCTTCCCGAGGACAACGTGAACTGGGGAGCGCCGAGTGGGGCCCGGTCGGCATCGGTGGCGGCTTGGTCACACCCGATGGCAACCACCATGAAGATGAGCAGAGCGTTCGTGCGCGGTACTGACATGTCCTGCCTCCTTGCGTGGGAATTCGTTTGCGCCGAAGCTCTAGGTTTGCACCAGCGTCTCATCCCATCCATGGCGCGCACCTGACTTGTGTCTGATCTGGAGCTTACGTGGGACGAATCGTCCGGTTCGGGGTGTTCGAAGTCGACCTGCGCGCCGGCGAGCTCTTAAAGGAAGGGATCAAGGTCAGGATCCAGCAGCAGCCGTTTCGCGTCCTGGCGCTGCTGCTCGAGCGCCCCGGCGAAGTCGTCACGCGGGAGGAGCTGCGCCAGGCGATCTGGCCCGCCGGGACGTTCGTGGAATTCGACGTGGGCCTCGACGCCGCGATTCACAAGCTCCGCAGCGCCTTAGGCGATTCGGCCGAGCACCCGCAGCTGGTGGAGACGCTCCCGCGCCGTGGCTATCGGTTCATCGCGGCGGTCGAGGTCGTGGCACCAGCGCCGCGCCGCCGCGTGGCGATCAACGCCGGCATCGCCGCGGCGGTCGCGCTCGGCGCCATCACCGTGCTGTGGCACCCCTGGAGCCGTCACACCACAAGCAGCATCGCGGTGCTGTACTTCGAGCCCCGAGACACCGCTGACGCCTACCTCGCCGACGGCCTGACCGAAGACCTCACGAGCCTGCTCGGCAGCGTGGCGCGCGTGCAGGTGAAGTCGCCCGGTGTGGTGCGGCGTGCCCAGCGGGCGTCGCCCGGCGACGCGCCGGCGATCGCCCGCGCGCTGGGGGTGCGCTACCTGCTGGACGGTAACGTGCGACGCGTCGGCGCGCGCGTCCGGGTGTCGGTCCGGTTGTTGGACGGGGCGACGGCGGTCGCGGCGTGGGGCGACGTCTTCGACCGGCGGCCGGACGAGTTGCTGGCGTTGCCATCGGAGATCGCTCGGGCGGTGGCGACGTACGTGGGGGAGACAGGAGCGTCATCGGAGACCCGGGTGCTGCCCACGCGTAGTGCTGCCGCCTACGATCACTATCTGCGCGGCAACTTTCTGCTGGCGCGACGGTCACCGGATCAGACCGCCCGTGCCATCGCCGAATACCGCGAAGCGGAACGACTCGACTCCGGGTTTGCGGCCGCCATCGGGCGAGCGGCGTATGCGCACGCGATCGCGCGCGGCAACTACTATCGGCTCCCCGACACACCGATCGAGAGCCTCGCCATCCGTGGACTCGTCATTGCCAACCGGGCGCTGCGGCGCGATTCGACCGCGTCCGATGCCTGGATGGCGCGGGGCTACCTGCTCGCCTTCGCCCAGCCCCGCACCATGGATGGCTCGGTGCGGGCGTTCCAGCGGTCCATTGCCCTCGACTCGAGCAACGCCGAAGCGCACCACCAATATGGCGCGGTGCTCGGCTGGCTCGGGCGGAACGAGGAGGCCGATCGCGAGCTGCACGTGGCGCTCGCGCTCGATCCGGGACGCGCCATCAGCTATAGCGACTTGGCCGCGTGGCCGCACGTTCGCGACGCCGCGCTCGCGGTCGCGCTTACGGACAGTGCCGTCGCGCTCGACCCCGCGTCGGCGTTCTCGCGCCGCTGGCGGGCGTTGGCCCGCCTCTGGGCGGGCGACGTGCGCGGCGCCCAGGAGGATGCTGAGCTGGCCAATCGGCTGCAGCCCGGCGACATCGTGATGGAAAGCGTGCTCGCCATCGTCGTGGCGCACGCGGGAGACCGGAGCCGGGCCCGGACGCTGATGGCGCACTGGCCGGGGCGGAACGAGCATTGGCTCATCATGGCCGCGCTCGTGGCCGCGGGCGACACCGCGGCCGCGCTGGACCGCTTGGAGCGCGCGTCACCCGTCCCCTACCTCTGGGCGGGACTGCGTCGACCGGAGTTCGACGCCTTGCACGGCAATCCGCGTTATGAGCGACTCGTGGCGGCGCTGCGGCCGACCGGGGCGGTGGACTGATGCCCCTCGCTAAGCCGCTGCGGCGGCTGGTGCCGGCCCGGCGTCTACCAGGCGTTTGGTGACAGGCTCGACGCGGAAGTTCAGTCCTTCCAGGGTCCGCGAGCCGAGCAGGACCAGATCACCTGGCTCCCCGAATACGAGGTCGTCGGTCGTCCGCTTTCCCGCGACGTGGACAAACGCCGCGCCGACCCATCGTTCGATGACGGTCCCGTCGGCCTGCCGAAAACGCCAGGTGGAGTAGCGCTCGATCCCGAGCGACTCCAGGACGGTGGCGGGCACCCACGACAACTCTGCACCAGTGTCCACGAGCACGGAGGTAAGGGTCCGCCGGTCGCCGGGGTGGGCGGGGTTTTCGATCTCGACATCAACGCGGAATGTTCCCATGTCGTCGAGCAAGGATAGCTCCTGATGTGATGCCGAGTCGTATCATAGCAACGCCAAGCGCATCCAAAAAGGGAGTCGCAACGTACTCTACGTGGTTCGAGCGCAATCCTCCTCGTCACCGGAGCAAGCCGATGGCCGCAGCATTTAGTCGCGAGCGCGTGCGCACGATCGTATTGGCGTTCTTGGGCCTGGTGTTCTTCGCCACCGCGATCGCCCCGGTCGTAAGCAGCATCCTGGCCGCGCCGCGTTGTACCGCCGGGCCGATGTTGAACGCCGTGCTGGCGACGCTGGGGGTTTTCGTGTTCCTGGCAGCACGGAATCCGCCCGCCCATCGCAGTCTCATCCTGTTCGCAGCGTGGTCGAGCTTTGCACATGCCGCGATCATGCTGGTGACGTCGTTCCAGGTGCCGGCCCAGCAGGGTGTGTTGCTCGCGTCCGCGGCGGCGACCGCCTTCGGTGGGGTTCTGCTCATGGCCGTCGCGCCGTCCAGGATCGATCAGTCGAGCGTCGCGGCCCCCTTGAAGAACGCATAGCAGAAGAGCTACACAATGCGCCTCGTCACGGGATTCCACGTCACCTTGCGCCCCTCGAGATACGAGCGGGTCGCCATGTGGCAGGTAATCGCTTCCTCAAAGCCGCGGTCGATGTTGCAGCTCGTGTCCCCGCCGTTGCGGATCGCATCCAGCCACTCGGCGATGTGCAGGTGATACGCCGACACGCGTCGCCCGCCGCGATAGGTGTAGAGCAGGCCGCGGCTGGCGAAGTACTCGGCCGTCGCCGAGGTGACGGCGTCGATCCCCTTGGAGCCCGGCCGGTAGGTGAACATCGGGCGCGACGGATCGATGGTGCCGTTCTCGATCTTGTCGGCGAAGCGCGTCGATTCCCCGTCGGCGGACACCGTGAGCGCGCCGCTCACGCGCAGCGACGCGTCGTGCCCCATGAACACGAGGCCGCGGTTGTTGCCGTTGGCGAGCGTGGCACTGTAGACGAAGGTGAGGTCGCGGTCGGGATACTCATACACGGCCTGGAACACGTCGGGCGCGTCACGGCCGTCCTTGAAGTAGTAGACGCCGCCTGATGCGACGACCGACTTCGGGATGCCGAGGCCGAGGATCATGTTCACGGCGTCGTATTCGTGGGAGAGCAGATCGCCCGAGAGCCCCGTCCCATAGTCCATCCAGCAGCGCCAGCGGAAGAAGCGCTCCAGACTGAAGGGCACGCGCTTGGCGGCGGGCTCCTGGAACTGCTCCCAGTCGATCGTCCGTGGATTGCCCTCGGGGTGAATGTCCCACACCCAGGCGCCCCAGGGCGAGTTGCGGTTAGTCGTGGATTCGACCAGGGTCAGCGGCCCGAGAATCTTGGCGTTCACCACCTCGCGCGCCTTCTGGTGGCTTTCCGACTGGCGGTTCTGGTGGCCGAGCTGGAATACGATTTTCGAGCGCTTGACGGCGTCGTGCATCGCGACCGCTTCGGCTTCGGTGCGCGTCATGCACTTCTCGCAGTACACCGGGATGCCGCGATTCGCGGCCTCGATCGTGATGCGCGAATGCCAGTGATCGGGCGTGGCGATGATGACCGCGTCCACCTCACCGCTCGCCAGCAGGTCGGTGTAGCGCGTGAAGCGTTTCGCGGGCGGATTGGCGGCGCCCCCCCCACCGCCCGGGCGCTGCGCTACTTGTGACGCGGCGATGGCGCGGTCGGCCCGCACGTCGAACAGATCGCACACGGCGGTCAGCGAGACGTTCAGGTCATCCTGACCCAGATAGGTCTCGAGCTCTTTGTCGCGCGGGTCTGCGTCGTGATTCTTCTTCGCCTCCTCGATCCAGTCGGGGTGCGCGAAGCCGGCGTGACGCACCAGCGACTCCCCTTCCCCGCCGTACCCGATGATGCCGAGGCGGATGCGCTTGCCCGGCGGCCGCGAGATCGCGTTGCGGATCACCGCGGGACCACTTTCGCTGACGCCCAGCTCCGCGAGCAGCGCGTGGCGTTTGGCGTCATCCCCCGCCCGCTTCCTGAGAAACTCCACGAAGAACACGCCGAACACCGGAACCGATACCAATGCTTTCAGCACACTGCGGCGCGACATCGTCATCCATTCAGTCATGGCTGGTGCTCTCCAGAACGGCGGGCGCGAGCGGTTCGGGGACCGAGCCGCTCTTCTTGCGGGAGAGGAAGCGATCGATTCCGAAGCTCTGCGCGGTGGGATAGGCCAACACGACCAGCAGGGCGGCGAGCTCGATCAGGACCTTGTTCACGATGAGGTAGCTGCCCTCGGCCGGCATCGGGTAGGTGTAGCCGACGAACGGGGGGG
>JBOHSJ010000009.1:0-18104 GCA_050733035.1 Gemmatimonadales bacterium
GTCAACGACACCAGCAGCACCATCACCGCCGCCGTCGCCTTTTGACCGCCGCGACCGTCGCCTTGGCCCTTTGACCGCCAGCGTCTCATAGCTCGTTCACCAGCCTATACGCCATATTCCGTGAAATCCCCGTCTCCTCGGCAAGCCGCTCGGCGACATCCTTCCGCGACAATCCCTGGGCGAGCAGGATCTGTGCCCGTTTTGCCGGATCCACCGGCCGTTCCTCGACTCGCTGCTTACCCGTTCCCGCGATCACCACTGTAACCTCACCCCGCACGGGAGCCTCTGCATAGTGCTCTGACAATTCTTGCAACGTCCCCGAACGTGTCTCCTCGAACACCTTGGTCAGCTCCCTAGAGACGGCGGCCTGCCGCTCGGGACCACAGACCTCGATCAGATCGGCCAGCAGTTGCGTGACGCGGTTGGGGGCCTCGAACATCACCACCGTCCACTCGCTCTGAGCGGCGGTCAACAGGAAACGGCGGCGGTCGCTGCCTTTGCGCGGCAGAAACCCGAGAAACAAATAACGGTCGCCCCCGATGCCTGAGACAGAGAGGCTTGCGGCTACTGCGGTCGGCCCCGGAATGGTCACCACCTGAATTCCTCGCCCCCGCGCTGCAGCGACGAGCGCGACTCCCGGATCGCTGATCGCCGGCGTGCCGGCGTCGGTGATCAACGCGACGTTGCGCCCATCTGTGAGGATGCGCAGGATGCGCTCCAGGGCGCGCTCGGTAGAGTGTTCGTGGAAGCTGACCAGCTCGGCGTGGGAGCCGGCGTGGACCAGAAGCGGTTTGGAGTGGCGGGTATCTTCGGCGGCGACCACCGCCACGTGCTTCAGCGTGTCGGCGGCGCGCGGCGAGAGATCGCCGAGATTGCCGAGAGGCGTCGCAACGACGTAGAGGGTGCCGGCCACGTCACCACGTCACCCGCCAGGGGAGACGGCCGTAGAAGCCGGCCGCCTGCAGCACGTAGCGATGCTCGCGCGTCGCGTCCTTGAGCACTTTGGGAGCGGTCCCCGGCATCATGACCTCCGCCCCTTCCAGCAGCTGCAGCGCCCAGTCGGTCAGTGCAGTGGACAGCTCCTCGGGCCGCACGACGGAATCGGGCGTGTCGGTGCCCCGGGGGACGCTGAGCAGCGCCAGCGCCTGGTGCGTGTCCACGATCGCGGCGGTCACCTTCTGCGCGCGCCGCTTGGCTTCGCCGGGGAACTCGCGCTCGACGGCGTCCACGATCCGCCAATACAGCTCTCGATACGTGTTGACGAGCGCCGTTGCGGCCTGCGCCGGGAGGTCGTCCGCCGCCGGGAACGTCCCGGCGGCCATCGCGGGCGCGGAGCCACCGCCCGCTGGCGCGTCGAACAACGACTCGAGATAGCGCGCGGGCGGCACGTTGTCCGGTTTGTCGCAGAAATGCCCGCTCATGTATTTGCCGTGATCGAACTTGAGATAGGACACCCGGCCGTTGGAGATCAGCTCGAGCACACCACTGATCTGCTCCTGCTGCAGGGCCGGGAAGAATTTCTCGGGCTGATTGACGTCGATGGTGCGCGGCTGGTAGGCGCCGGCGCAGGAGGCATACATCCAAGCGAGCTGCTCCATCGGCGCCGCGCAGTATGTGATGTCGCTCCGCTCCACCTCCGCGCGCATCCGCTTCAACGCTTCCGTGATCGTGACGACGTGGCGCCCGGCGGTATGCAGCGAGGCGGCATTGACCGCTTCGCCTTTGCGGAAGAACAGCAGCACGCACTCATCCGGCAGGTGCGCGGCGAGATAGCCGTCGATACGGCCGTCGCGGTCGCGCTTGGCATACGCCAGCAAATTGTCGAGATGAACGAACGCGAGGCGGGTACGATGAATAAGCCGGTTCACCTGCGGAAACTGGATATCCGCGAGGCGAACCGGCGAATTAGTCAGGCGAGCGGTGCTCGCGCGCATCGTCCTCCGGCGAGGAAGCTACGAAAGGTGTTGCTCGATCTTTTGCTCGAACGTAGCCGACGGATAGGCGCCCACCAGCGTGTCTACGTGGCGCCCGTCCTTGAAGAATAGAATACTCGGAATCGAGCGGACGTTAAAGCGCATCGCGGTGGCCTGATTGGCGTCCACGTCCACCTTCATGATCTTCACCTTGCCGTTGTACTTACCGGCCAGCTGCTCCATGATCGGCGCGACCATGTGGCACGGTCCGCACCAGGTGGCCCAGAAATCGACGACGGCGAGCCCCTTGTGCTGCTCCACCTCCGCCTGAAATGTGGCGTCCGACACTTCCATAGCCTCCACGCTCCCTCGATAGACGTTAGTTTGACTTTCTATGAACCCGTCTGTTGCTCATGTCGGCATCGCAGTCACGAGCATCACAGAAGCTCTTCCATTTTATCGCGACGTGCTGGGCATGCTGCCCGGCCGACCCGAGACCGCCGATGGCGCGAAGATCGTCAGCCTGCACTTTGGTCCCGTGGACGTCGAGCTGCTCGAACCCAGCGATCCGGCCAGTCCCGTGGCGAAGTTTCTTGCGAAACGGGGGCCGGGCATCCATCACGTCTGCTACCGCGTCCCCGATCTCGAGGCCGCCCTGGCGCGCGCGCGCTCGGCCGGCTATCGGCTGGTGGACGAGAAGCCCCGGCTCGGAGCCGGCGGCCGGCGCATCGCCTTTCTGCATCCTAAAACGACGAACGGCATTCTGCTGGAGCTGACTGAGTAACTGGTGAAACGCCGCCTCCTAGAACCGGGTTCCCCCACCTGTTCCAGACGCCTGGCAACGTCCTGCCGGACTCCCCGCGCTCTCGAGATGCACGTCGTACACCAGCCACCCGCCGCTGCGGGTGCGCACGACGTCGATGGGCAGCACCTGATTGCAATTCGTCCGCTGCAGCTCGATGCGATAGGTGCGCAGGTCGTCGCGGCTCGGCACGAGCAACGGTCCCTCGATAATGCGGTAGCCGGTATGGTCGAGATACTTCTGAATCACCGTGAGGCGCTGGCGCAAAACGTCGGCATTCATCGACTGGGCGGCAGGCCCGCGCTCCGTGCCCCACAGCTCACCCATGCGCTTTTGATCGTTGGCCTTCACTGCCGCGAGAAACTGCGCGATCGACTCGTTCATCGACTGGGGGACCGGGGTCCCCGGCCGCGGACGGCCGCCACAGGCGACTACACCGGCGAGCAGAAACAGGCACAGCGCGAGCCGTCGCTTCACGAGATTCTACCTGAGGTCGGGACGACCCGAAGGTAAGACACCATGCGTCTCTACGTCAACATCGATCACGTTGCAACGCTGCGTGAAGCGCGCAAGACCGACGAGCCGGATGTCGTCCAGGCCGCCGCCGCGTGCGAGCGCGCCGGGGCGGATGGCATCACCGTGCATCTGCGTGAAGACCGCCGCCACATTCAGGACGCCGATGTGACGGCGCTCGCGCGCAACGTGCGCACCGTCCTCAATCTCGAGCTCGGCGCGCACATGGAAATCGTCCGCTTCGCGACTCGCATTAAACCCTTCCAGGCAACGCTCGTGCCGGAGAAGCGCCAGGAGATTACCACTGAAGGGGGACTCGCGCTGCGCAAGACCGACCGGCGACTCAAAGGCGCGATCGCGAGACTCGAGGACGCGGGAATTCGCGTGAGCCTCTTCATCGATCCGTCCCTGAAGACGATCGATGTTGCGGGCGACCTGGGCGTACCCGCGATCGAAATCCATACTGGTCGCTACGCTCACACCTGGCGTCGTGGCGATGCCGCGCTCAACGAGCTACGGCGCGCGGCGAGCCACGCGAAACAGATCGGTTTGGCCGTCCACGCGGGGCACGGACTCACGTATCAAAACGTGCACTCCGTGGCCGCGATCCCTGAGATCGAAGAGCTGAACATCGGGCACGCCATCGTCAGTAATGCAGTTTTTTGGGGGATGGAAGAAGCCGTGCGCCGGATGGTCCAGCTCGTCAAGCAACCCCGGACGGCGGAGCGACGCTCCGCCGCCCGAGGCCCCGAAAACTAATTCACGCTGCTCGATGCCGACCCGACGACGATATCGCCCGTCGTCCGGGAGATGCCCAGCACCTGCTGCTGCAACACCACGTGAATCATGTTGACCGTAATTCCGCCACTCGTCGACATCTGCTCATTCAACACGACATAGCCTACGCCGGGCAGGTTCACACGCGTGTTGGGCGCGGGATTGGACACCTGCACGCCGTTCACTACGAGGTTTGCGAGACTCGACCCCTCGGCGTTGCTGTTGCCGCTCGTGCTGCTCGCCATGGCAACCACGCCATCGGCGGTGATCAGACCGTTCAGAATGCTTACACTACCTAATGTCGCACTGCTAAAGGCGTCGGATTGCGACGCGTCAGCAACGCCGGCGGCGGTTGCGAACGCGTCCTGCGCCGTCACCAGCGTCGCGACCGTCAGATCGCCGGCTTGAGTTTGTGCCACCGAGCCATCGGCCGGCAGCACCGCCGACCCTGCCTTCTGATTGAGGGTTGCCGTTCGCACGGAGACGCCAAATGCCTCGGCGCTCACGCCCTGACCCGCGAGCCAGCCCGGCGCCACGCAAAGTAGGACAAGTATCCAGTTCAGAGTCTTCATTGTTTGCTCCTTGCTCCCTGTCGGTGCGTGTGTGGGCCTAGTGGGTCGGGTGGAACTGCCTGTTCCCACCCGTCAGCGTGCACGACGGCTCCGCCGGTGGCAGGTTCCAGTCGAAACAGGTCACCTCGTACAGGCCGATCCCGTCGATCGGGTCCCACACGCGGATCCCGAAGCCATCATGACCGGCACCCGGCTCGCCGTTATCGCAATCCCAAACCTCAAACTGCAGCTCTTCTTGGCCGGTGTTCTGCACCCGCAGCCTGCCACCCCAATGCACGGCGCCTTCACTGCAGTCGGTGTCGGTCGCGAGCTCCGCGAAGGTGATCGACGTGGAGTGCAGGTTGAGGGGAGAGCCGTTCAGCCGCATCTCGGGCCGGTGGTCGACCCACTCCAGGGAGCCCTTGTCCGCGAGACAGGTGCCATTGGCATCCGTTCGGCCGGAGCCCATAACGTGCGCCCCGAACGTTTCGTACTCGTGGCTCGCCGGCGGGTTCTTTTGAGCGCTGCCGGGCGGGTAATCGATGCGGCCTCCACCCGTCATCTTGACCGGTACGCATTCAAATACGTCGTAGTGAAACAGCGGTCCGCCGGTCGGTGGCGCGAGCGCGGTGCGGTTCGCATCGCAGCTCCATCCGATCAGCACCGCCGTGACCGTCGCCGTGAAAGCAGCGAGGGATCTGAGCTTGGACATGGCGCGTGCCTCCAGAACGTGGTGATTGGGACGAGTCCGGCTCGAAGAAAGGCAAGCGACGTGCCCCATCGCGCAGTTCGACAAGCGCATTTCGACAAATGAGTTAGAGATCGTTGGATCCCTGCCACGGCGCGGGCACGCAGCACTACGCGGTGGACAGCGCGGCGGCCATGCAGCGCTGGCAAAATTCATTAGCTTGGGCGCATGACGAACCCGCCGGCACCAGCGCCACTCGGCATGTCGGACTTCTTCGCCCTCGAGGCGGGGGAGTATCTCGACCGGCTGGATGCGTTGGTTCAGGCCCAGCCCCCCACCCCACCCGCGGCCGACGAGCTGGTGCGCCTGGCGCGCGCGCTGCGCGGTAGCGCCCTCATGGCGAGCCAGCAGGCGATCGCGCGCGCCGCCATGGGCCTCGAAGCGCTGGCCCGCGGGCTGCGCGAAGGGCGCCGGCAGTGGGATGCCGCGACGAGGCAGATTGCGACTCGCGCGGTGGACGATCTCAAGGTCTTCGTGCGCAAGGCCGCCAGCTGGACCGACGCAGACACCGCTAAGGCGGAAGCGCTCGCCAGCCAGCTCGAGCAGCTCGGTGGGCGTCCGTCAGCCCAGGTTCGCGCCGCCGAGGCCATGGGCCTCGATGCGGGTGCGCGGGCGTTCGTGGCGCGCGAGGGCGCGGCGATCGCGAGCGCGTTGGACCGCGCGGGCCGCGCGCTGCGGACGAACCCGATGGCGCACGATCCGCTGCAGGGCGTGCTCAAGGCGTTGCAGCCGTTGCGCGGGCTCGCCGCGCTCAATGATCTGCCGCCGCTGCCCGATCTGCTCGACGGCATCGAGCAGGCGATCGGCGAGCTGAATCGCACCAGTGCCGCGCCGCCACCCGGAACCGGCGACGCGATCGCCGAGCTGTTTCAGATGGCGGCGACGTCCATCGCGCACGCGGCGCGCGAGGTGGCCGAGCGCGGCCGTCCCGATCCCGAAAGCGCCGAGTTTCGCAGGTTCGCCGGACTGCTGGTGCAGTTCATGGAAAGCGAGCCGGACGTCGTGCCGATCGAGCGGCTCGGCACGATCGTGCACCGGGGCACGCCGCCCGCCGGAGCCCCGGAGCGGCCGGCCCAGCTGGGCCGTGTGGAGCTGGTGAGTCATGGCGAGCATCTGCGTCAGGCGGCCGACTCGTTGGAGCGCGCTCCCAGCGCGACGCAGCGCGAGTTGCGCGCGCACACGCTGGCCGGCACGTTCCGCGCCCTCGCCGCCGCGGGTGGCGGCGCCGTGGCCGAGCGCGTGGCCGAGTTTGCGCAGGCCGCGCGCGAGGCGGTGACGAGCGGGATCGCGGTGAATCAGCCGGCGCTGTTCGCCGCCGAGCTGCGCAACGCCGGCGAGATTCTCTCGGCGTCCGGATCCGGCGACGAGACGGCGACGGCGGCCGCACTCGCGGCGATCACGCTCGCGATGCGCCGGTTGGGTAGCGTCGAGTCGTCTCGTTCACAACCTGCACCAACCGCCGTCGCACCTCCAAAACCTCCAGCCTCCGGCGCAACGCGCGCGCCTGCGTTGGCGCCGTCCGAGCCGCCGATCGGCGCCGAGGCGTCGGCCGACATCGCCGGCAGCTGGATGGTCTATCAGCGCATGGTCGCCGCGGGCGTCGGCCCTGCGTCGCTGGAAGAGTTGATTCGGGGTGGCTCGGCGAAAGCGAACGGCGAGCCTGTGGACATCCAGACCCTGCTGTACAAGGGCGGCCGGGCGCGGCAGCGCGCGCAGGAGCTGCGCGAAGTGGCGAAGCGCTCCAGCGGCGACGCGCTGCGCGCGATCATCGACGAAGTCTGCGACCTCGTTGTCCTCGCCATCGAACCCGAGTAGCAAACACCGCTGGCGGTGGGCCTGGTTGATCGGGCTCGTCATCAGCGTCGCGCTGCTCGTCTGGGTCCTGCTCAGCATCAATCCGCGCGAAGTCTGGCAGCGCGCGCAACATGCCAACGGCCTGCTGCTGCTCCTCGCGGTCACCGTCGCCACCATCACTTTTCCAGTTCGGGCGATTCGCTGGCGGCTGATCCTGCGCGACGTGGACGGCCACCGCTTTCCGTTCATGCCGCTGTGGCACGCGACCACGATCGGCTTCATGGCCAACAACCTGCTCCCCGCGCGCGCCGGCGAAGTGGCGCGGGCGTACGTGGCCACGCGCCAGCTCCCCGTCCGTTTCACGACGGCGCTCGCATCCATCGGCGTGGAGCGCGTATTCGACGGACTTATCATGCTCGGCCTGATGGCGGTCGCGATCGCGGCGCCGTCGTTCCCATCGCATGCCCTCGTCGGCGGCCGCTCGCTCGCGACGATCGCGACATCCGCGGCCGCGTTGTTCGGCGCACTGCTGCTGCTCGCGCTCGTCATCGTGCACCGCCCGGCCCCATGGCTCCGGCTGTTCGAGCGAGTCGCGCGGCGCCTGCTGCCCGAGCGCATCGCGGGGAGGGTGGTTTCCGGCGGCGAAGGGATCATCGCCGGCCTCTCGGTACTGAAGAGTCCGGGTCGCTTTGCGGGAGTCGTGTTCTGGTCGCTGGTGCTGTGGATCAAGAACGCGGCGGCGTTTGCGATCTGCTTCCGGGCGTTTGGGCTCGACGTCCCGCTCGAAGCAGCGCTGCTACTCCAGGGAATCATTGGCTTCGGCGTCGCCGTTCCGTCCACACCGGGATATGCCGGCGTCTTCGAGGCGGCGACGCTGGTGACGCTGCGGCTCTACGGCGTGGACTCGAATCTCGCCGTGAGTTATGCGCTGACCTACCACGTTACCACGTTCCTGCCGATCACGGTGCTCGGCTTCTGGTCGCTCTCCCGTCTGCATCTCAAGCTGGGTGAGCTGAGCAAGGCAGCCGAGAGGGCCGGGGGGGCGGCATGACCGACGAGCTGCGCGTGGCGGCGCACGCGAAGGTCAACTTGTTCCTCCGCATCCTCGCCCGGGAGACGTCGGGCTACCATCAGATCGAAACAGCGTTTGCCCTGCTCGAGCTGGCGGACGAGCTAGTCGTGCGACGCACGGCGTCCGACGTTGCCCTCGAGGTCGATGGCCCCGACCTCGGCCCAGTGGACGACAACCTGGCGGTACGCGCGGCGCGCACGGTGCTCGACGCAACCGGCAATCGCTTCGGCGTCGCGATCAGGCTCGTCAAACGCATTCCCGTGCGCGCCGGTCTGGGCGGCGGCTCGAGTGATGCCGCAGCCGCGCTGCATGCGGTCAACGCACTCGCCGGCAACGCCGTCCCGCGTCACGAGCTGCTCCACTTCGCGGCGCGACTTGGCGCCGACGTCGCGTTCTTCGCCGGCGGCTCGAGCGTAGCGCTCGCGTGGGGGCGCGGCGAGCGGCAGTTCCGCCTTCCCGCACCGCCGGCACTGCCGGCGCTGATCGCCATGCCGCCCATTCAGGTCGCGACACCGGACGCGTACAAATGGTGGGACGAACAGAATCCGTCCCCCGCCTCGCGTGGCCCGGTCACGCTCGACGCCGAAGCGCTGAGCACCTGGGGCAGCATTGGTCGGCTGGGTGGCAATGACTTCGAAGCGACAGTCTTCGCGAAGCATCCTGAGCTTCGGACCTTGTACGAGCGGATGGCCGAGACGGGCCCGGTGTGGGTGCGCCTCTGCGGATCAGGAAGCGCGGTCGCCGCGGTCTATAAGAAGGAGAGCGAGCGGGACGACGCGCTCCAGCGTGTGGGTGAAAAGCAGCAGCGTCTCATTAAGACCGCAACGCGCAGCGCTCCGGCGCCGGGCGTCGAACTGTTATAACTCCCTGCCGCGACGCCCGAAACGAAAGGGCGCATGTAGCGCGACATCAGGGAGCCTATTCAGCACGTCGTACCCGCCGGAACGCGCGGCGGCAACGTCGCGCATTACATCAGTGAGACGAATGCGGCAACCCTCCATCGCGGCGATGCGTTCCTCCAGGAATTCCAATCGCTCGCGCAAGATTTGCATGAGGCGCTTCGAGGCGACGGGCGTATCGGCATCACGAAGAAAGAGAATCTCCTTGATATCGCCGATCGTGAGACCGCAGTTCTGTAACTGTCGCACGAGTCGGATGCGGTCGAGCGTATTCAGATCGTAAACCCGATGACGGCTGTGCGACCGCCCGGGCTTGTCGAGGAGTCCGGACCGCTCATAGAATCGGATGGCATCCCGAGTAACACCGCTGCGCTTCGCGACATCACCAATGCGTAAACGATCAGTCACAATCAAATGGTACACCTGGACGACCGACCAGGATCAAGGCCTGTCGGAGTGTTGCGAACCCGCCACACTGCACGAATCATACATCTCCCGCGCGCGCGCTGACGCGCGCAACGCTCCGGCCCGCTCGTCGGCCGAATTCCACGCCGTGCTCGCGCGCGTCGTCCCTTCGATCCGGTCGATCCATCGCAGGAAAAACGCGGCGTCGTCGGCCGATCGCACCGGATCGTCGCCGACGCGCACGTAAATCGGGCTCGTCGACCCGAACGGATAGAGATCGAGCACGGGCATCATCGCGTGGTCGCTGTAGGCGCGCAGCACGTACCATCCGCTCGTGGTCACGGGAATCGATACGGTGTCGGTCGCCGCGGTCCGGTCACCACGCAGCGGAATCGTCGCCACGACCTTCCCGTTGCCGATGATCTCCAAATGATCCACCGGAACGTTGGAGCGCAGGCCGAGGCGAGCCACAAGCCGATGGCTGCCGGCGGGCAGCCGGATTTCATCGCCAATCGCGCGACCAGCGAGCGAGAACTCGAGCAGTGGCGCGTTCGTCACGAACGTGCGTCCCGCCTTGAGGCCCGCCAACCAGCGGCGGTGATCCAACGTCACGGCAGACTGCACGAACACGCGCGCCAGGCCGGGCGGTCCACGCAGGCTCGCGAAGTTGGGGAATGCGTCCGTCCCTGCCCCCGCAGGTATACGGAATCCGCAATTGAGCAGGCGGTACCAGATCTCGGATGTGATGAGATGGTCGGAGTAGCCCATCACCTCGAGATAATCGACTTTGCCCAGGGCAACATCGACCGGCAGCTCGTAATTGAGAGCCGTCGTCGTGTCGAAGGGATCGGGTTTCGTATCGAAGGGATGGACGTAACCCACCAGCGCGTCTTGACCATGCGCCAGGTCCGCGACCGCCGCGTTCGTGGGCGCGAGACTCGCGGCCGGCGTGTTGGGATAGCCGGCGTAGTCCGGCAGCAAATAGTGCGAGCTCAGACCGAGCAGCCCCATGTGACCCCACACGCTCGTGTGAAATTCCTGGCCGTGCGTCAGCACGAACGTGGCAGTGGACACCGGGTCAGCGCCAACGCGAAAGTACGCGATGTCGGGAATCCGCTGCTCCTTGTTCACAATCAGATTCTCGACGACGTGCAGGTCCTCGGCGCGCGCTTGAAACGCGAGATGCCGCGGTGTGTTTCTGTAGGCGCCGCCGTAGTTCATGTGCACGTGCAGGTCCCCGCTCCACCACCCGCGCGCCGGCAGATTCGCCAGGCGCTCGAGCACGGCGCGGTGCGCGACGCTGCCACCCGCGGGAACCGTGAAATCGGCACGCACCACCCGGTACTCGGGGCCGTGCCACACCTCGACGTGCACGCGTCCCGCGGGGACCGTCAGCTCGGCGGACCCATTCGCGTGGAAATAGGGGTACTCGAACTGCCGTTCCGCCCGATCGAAAGCTTCGTCCGCGTGACGCCAGGCGGCGTCCGGCGCGTAACCTCGTCCCTCCCGCGTCGTCACCGAGATGCGCGCTGACAGCGGCCGGCCGGCCCCATCCACGACGTCCAACCGCAGCGTGCCGACCGACCCGCGGTACCGGCGCTGGCGCGGCTCGACCGCCTGCTTGCGGCCGCCCACTACATCGATCACCCACAGCGCCGTGTTGCCGTCCTCATTCGAGATGAAGGCGATGCGGCTGCCGTCGCGCGACCAGCGCGGCGCCGTGACGTCGAACTCGCCATAGGTGAGCGGGATCGGATCGCCACCCTCGCTCGTCATGAGCCAGAGCTGGTGCCACTGGCGGCCGAGGTAGGAGCTGTAGGCGACGCGCGTCCCATCGGGAGACCAGTCGGGCCGGGCTTTCCACGTGGTCTCTTCGTAGCGCAGCTCGCGGAGCGGCGCGCCGGGGCGCGCTTCCATCCGCCAGAATCCTCCGCTGCCGTGGATGTGGCCGCGATTGGAAACGAGGATGATTTCCTTGCCGTCGGGCGACCACGCCGGCGAGATGTAGTGATCCCATTTGCTGTAGTAGTAGCGCGGCAGCTTGCTGTCGTTGTCTTCGGTAAGCCGTAGGGGCGCAGCATGCTGCGCCCCTACATCGGGCCCTTCGGGACTCAGGACGTGGATGTGCCAGCGGCGATTGTAGAGCGTCGAGACGAACGCGATGCGCGTTCCGTCGGGCGACCAGCGCGGGTCCACGTTCACCGCGCCGTTGGCGGTGAGTGCTGTGATGTTGCCGGATGCGAGGTCGAGCAGCTCCAGCTCGATCGCGTCGCGCGCGTACCGCGCAAACACGACTGACTGCCCATCGGGCGACCAATCGGGTTGGTAGTCGTACGCCGCCCCGGCCGTGAGCTGCGTGGCGACCGGCGATCCGATACGCTGGCGCCACAAGCTTCCTTGCATCGAGTAGATCAGCTCGGTGCCGTCCGGTGACCAGGTCGCGGAGCTGGGGCCGCTCGTGACCTGCGGGACGTACATCTCGCGCCAGTAGTAGGAATGCGGCACGTCGACCTGCTGCAGCACTGGGGCGCGTTGTGCATGCAGACTGCCGTTGATTTGTAGGGGCGCAGCATGCTGCGCCCCTACCAACAACGCCACGCCTAGCGCCACACGTCGATCCATCAGCGCGAGGCGGCGATCCATCGCTCGACCGAGGCGCGCAGCAGGGGCAGCGGCACGGCGCCGTTTTCCAGGACGCGGTCGTGGAACGTGCGGATGTCGAACTTCCCGCGCAGGCGTTGCTCCGCCAGCGCGCGCAGCCGCCGGATCTCCAGCCGCCCCAGTCCATAGGACAAGCCTTGCGCCGGCCAGACGGGATAGCGATCGACTCCGACCTCCGCGCGCAGCAGCGGCACGTGTGTGTGCTCCCGGATGTAGTCGATCGACTGCGCGCGGCCCCAACCGAACGCGTGGATGCCGGTGTCCACGACCAGCAACGTCGCCGACAGCGTGATGTCGGCCAGCATGCCGAACCGGGCAGTGTCCGAGGAATACAATCCCATCTCGTCCGCCAGCTGCTCGGCGTACTCTGCCCACCCCTCCCCCATGCCCGGCGACCAGAAGTAGCGCGCGATCGCGGGAATCGTGTCACCGCGCTCCAGCGCGACCGTGCCCTGCAGATGATGGCCGGGGATGGTTTCGTGAAACGACAGCGGCTCGAGGTCGGCCCGCGACTTGTGCCGCGGGTCGTACGTGGAGAGGTAGTAGATGCCGGGCCGGCTGCCGTCTTCCGCGGGCGGATTCCATTCGCCGACGCTTTGGCGCTCGCGAAACGCCGGGTAGGGCTCGACCACCACGGGCGCGCGCGGCAGCCGGCTGAACCAGCGCGGCATCGCGACGCGTGCCCGCTCCAGCGCGTCCCGGGCGCGCGCCAACATTTCCTCGCGCGTGTGGAACGTGTACGCCGTGTCGCTGCGCAGCCGCTCGAGCAGCGCCGAGACGTCGCTGGTGTGGAACGATCGGATCGCGATCGCCTCCATCTCCTCCTCGAGCTGCTCGACGGTCGCGATGCCGAGCCGGTGCACCGAATCGGGCGCAAGCGCGAGGCCGGTCGTTGCACGAATGGCGGCGCGATAGCAGTCGAACCCGTGCGGGTTCGCGGACACACCGATCTTCGTGCGCGCGCGCTCGAGATACTCGCTGGCGAGGAAATCCCGGTACGCCCGCATCGCCGGCACGATCTCGCCTTCGATCACGCGCGCGAGCTCGGCTGCGAATTCCGGCGTGGAGTCGCGGCGGGCGGGGTCGGAGAGCGGCGAGCGGTCGGTCGGCGTGGCGAGGAGCGTGTCGATCTCGTTCAGGGCGATTTGCACGTTACCCCGGGGGGCGGTATAGCCACGCCGCAGTCCCTCGCGATGATTCGCCGTTTCGGTCGCGATGTAGCCGGGAATGGCCTGCCAGCGAGCCAGCACCTGGCGCCGCGCATCGTCGGTGCCCACGCCCTGGAGCGACGCGAGCGACGTAATCGTCGAGAGCCATCCTCCCCCGGTGTGCGCCACACTCCACAGCTCGTAGCGGCATACACGCGTTGCGACCGAGCCTTCGATGGCGTCGCGCATGATCCCGTACGCAACCCATTCGGGCCGCCCCACCAATCGCTTTGCATCGATCCGTTTGAGCGCCGTGAGCCACGCATCCTCGCGCTGCCGCCAGAGCGCCAGCGCGGCGGGTGAATTGTCCGGCAGCCGGTCGTGGCGCGTGTTCGCGACACCGGCGAGCGTCGCTTCGTCGGGATGCTGCTCGAAGTACGCCGTGAGATAGGTGTCGGCGAGCTGGCGGACGCGCGCCGCCAGAGAGTCGCTGTTCGTCTGCAGCACCAGCGCGAGGGCGAGGATCATGATGTGAGATAGAGCCGCTGCGGGTCCAGCACTTCCCGCAACAGTTGCAGCTCCGTCGTGGTAGGTGGGTCCAGGCGATTGAGCCGCGGCCGAAACTCGAGCTTCCACCCGACGCCGGCGCGCACCTCCGCCGCCTCGACGCCGGGATACAGTCCCGCAAGCACGAGGTCGCCGCTCACGTCGTCGCGCTCGAGCACGCCCTTGTCGGTGATCACCTTCGCGACGCGCTGGCCGGGGCTCGTCAAGAAGTCCACCCGCTCAGGAAACACGCGCGGTGACAGCTTCGAGATGATCAGGATGCGCTGCGCATGAATGGCGATCTCGGCCGCGCCGCCCGAGCCCGGGAGCCGCACCTTGGGCCGCTCGTACGGACCGATGACGGTGGTGTTGATGTTGGCTTTGCGATCCACCTGGGCGCCCCCCAGGAAGCCCACTTCGATTCGGCCGTTTTGCAGAAACAGCTGAAATACGTCGGCCATGCCGCACACCATCAACGAGCCGGTCACGAGTGCCGGATCGCCGATCGAGACGGGTAGCCGCGACGGCGTCGCTCCCACGGCGCCCGATTCGTAGATGAGGACGAGGTGGGGAGCGTGCGTGCGGCGCGCCAGGTTGCAGGCCAGGTTCGGCAGCCCGATGCCGACGAAGACGACCTCGCCGTCCGACAACTCGCGCGCGGCGACGGCGGCCATGATCTCGTCGGGCGTGTACGCGTCAGAAGCCGTAGTTGACCCCGGCGCAGCGCTGCTCCCCCGCCTTGAGCCGCTCCATCAGCCTCGGCTGCCTGCTCATGTACTCGGCTCTGGTCTTCACGCCGTACACGAATTCATCCAGGTAGCTCGCCAGCTCCGCCCGTTCACGCGAAATCGCTTCCCAGCCGAGGTAAAAATCGTTGTCCCGGTCGTAATAGCCCTGCGCGTAAGACGGATGCGCGCCCCACGGCTCGACCACGACGGCGTTGACGATCACCGCGGGAATCAGCGTGCGATTGGGATCGGAGCGGATCACGCGCTCCTCCACCACTTCCTCCACGACGACGATGACGCGCTGCGAGGCGAACGCCGCCTCCTGCTGCACGCCGAGCAGGCCCCAGATCTGGGTGTTGCCCTGCGCGTCGGCGCGCTGCGCGTGCACGATCGTCACGTCCGGATTCAGCGCCGGCACGGTCGCCAGGTCCTCGCCGGTGTACGGGCACGTCACCGACTTGATGCGCGGATTGGCGCGCGGCAGGTCGGTGCCGGCGTAGTCGCGCAAGGTCCAGAACGGCAGCCGCGCCGCGCCCGCCGAGAACCGCGCCACCATGCCGAAGTGCGAGTATTCCTCGATCTCGAGTGTCCCGCCTTCGACCGCGCGGCGAAACGCGTGCAGCGAGCCGACGCCCGGATTGCCGGCCCACGAGAACACGAGCTTCCTGGCGCAGCCCGCGGCGATCATCTGGTCGTAGATCAAGTCCGGCGTGAGGCGGCACAGCGTCAGGTCGCGGCGGCGCTGGCGGATGATTTCGTGGCCCGCCGCGAACGAAATCAGGTGGGTGAAGCCTTCGATGACGACGACGTCGCCGTCGCGCACGTGTCGCGCGACGGCGTCCTGCATCGACATGACTTTTGACGCTAGTCCGACATCTCGTGCAGGCACTCGTCGATGATCCGGAGGGCGGTGTCTACGTCGTACTCGTCCACGACAAGCGGCGGCGCCAGGCGGAGCGAGCTTTTGCCGGCGCCGAGGAGCAAAAGCCCCTGCTTGAAGGCGCGATTCACCAGCTCGTGCGGGACGTCAGGGGCCGGTTCGCGCGTCGCACGATCCTTCACGAATTCGACGCCGACCATCAGACCGCGCCCACGCACGTCGCCGATGGCAGCGTACTTCTCCTGCAGCCGGCGCGCGCCGTTGATCAGCCGGTCGCCCATCTTATTGACGTTGGGCAGCAGCTCTTTCTCTACGATGTCGAGCGTCGCGAGCGCGGCGGCGCAGCATACGGGATTGCCGCCGAACGTCGTGCCGTGCGCGCCGGGTTTCCACTTCATCACCGACTCTTTCGCGATGATCGCGCCGATCGGCATGCCGCTGCCCAGGCCCTTTGCCGAGAGCAGGATGTCGGGCTCGATGCCTTCATACTCGCACGCCCACATCTTGCCGCTGCGCCCCACGCCGCACTGCACCTCGTCGGCGACGAGCAGGATGCCGTAGCGGTCGCAGATCTCGCGCAGCTCGCGCAGATAACCCGCGGGCGGGACTACGTATCCGCCCTCGCCCTGAATCGGCTCGACAAAAATCGCGGCGACGCTGTCCGGCGGGACTTTCTTCACGAACAGCTCCTGCTCGATCCACGACGTGCAGCGCGTCGTACACGCGGACTCACCGCGGCAGTATTCGCAGCGATAGCGATAGCCGTACGGCACGTGGTGGACTTCGGGGAGGAACGGCGCGAAGCCGGAGCGTTGCACCGCTTTGCTCGCGGTGAGACTCAGTCCGCCGTAGCTGCGGCCATGGAACGCGCCCAGGAATCCGATGATCGCCGGGCGGCCCGTCGAATGTCGTGCCAGCTTGATGGCGCCTTCGACCGCTTCGGTTCCGGAGTTGGACAGGAAGACGCGCTTCTTGCTCGGTCCCGGCGCGAGCTGCGCCAGCCGCTCGCACAGCGCGGCGAAGCTCTCATAGTAGAAGTCGCTGCCACAGATATGAAGGAAGCGCGCGGCCGCGTCCTGCACGGCTTTCACCACTTTGGGATGTCCGTAGCCGGTGGAGGCGACCGCGATGCCCGCCATGAAGTCGAGGTAGCGGTTGCCGTCCACATCCTCGATCATCGGTCCCTGACCGCGGGCCACCGCGAGCGGATACTCCTTCGGGTAGGACGTGGACGCGAAGCGATCCTGCCGCTCCACGATCGCGCGGGCCTTGGGGCCGGGCGGCGGCACGACGATGCGTGGATAATCCCGAGTCGTCACGGTCATGTCTCGATCACCGTGCGGCTCTGCTCGCGCATGAACTGCGCGACGTAGTACGGACCGCAGCCGCCCTTCCCGCTCGAGCCCGAGCCTTTCCATCCGGTGAACGGCTGGGCGCCCGGCCAGGCGCCGGTGGTCGCTCCCGTGCGCTTATTCACGTAGCACACCCCGGCCTCCACTTCGTCGAAGAAGCGCGCGATGTCCGCGTCGCGCTTGGAAAAGATCCCCGCCGTGAGCCCGTAGTCCGCTTTGTTCGTTTCGGCGATCGCCTGGTCGAGTCCCGACACTTCGCCGATCGCCAGGAACGGCACGAACAGCTCCTCGCGAAACAGCGGCGAGCCGAGCGGCAGCCGGGCGATCGTCGGGGCGACAAAATGGCCGCGGTCGAACAGGCCGCCGCTCAGGCGGCTGCCGCCGGCGAGGATCTCGCCTTCCTGCTTTGCCTGCGCCACCGCGCGCTCGAATTTCTCCACCGCGGCACGATTGATCACGGGACCAAAGAAGACGTCGCGCTCGGTGGGATCGCCGGTTCTCAGCGAGCGGGTGCGTTCCAGCAGTTTTTCGAGGAACGCCTGGGCCACCTGCTGATGCACGTACACACGCGATGTCGCGCTGCATTTCTGGTTCTGCAATCCAAAGGCCGAGCGCGACACGCCTTCCGCGGCTGCATCGAGGTCGGCGGTGTCCATCACGATCGCGGCGTTCTTCCCGCCGAGCTCCAGCAGGCACGGCTTGATCCAGCGCGTGGAGAGGCCGTGATAGATCCGCATCCCGACTTCTTTGGAGCCGGTGAACACCACGCCGTCGATCCCCGGGTGGTGCCACATCGCCTCGCCCACCTCAGAGCCGTGGCCTGACAGATAATTGAAGAGGCCCGCCGGGAGGCCGGCATCGCGATACAGCTCGTACAGCTTGAGGCCCGTCCACGGCGCGTCTTCCGCCGGCTTGTAGACGACGGCGTTGCCGGCGACGAGCGCCGCCGAGGACATCCCGGTGGACAGCGCCAGCGGGAAGTTGAACGGGGCGATGCACGCGAACACGCCGTAGGGACGGAGCACGTCGGTGTTGCGCTCGACGGGCGTGACTTTCGCCATCTGGCGCACGAACCCCTCGGCATCGTCCATCTGCTGGCAGTAGTAGTCGATGAGATCGGCTGATTCTTCGGCGTCGCCCATGGATTCGAGGCGGCTCTTTCCCACCTCGAGGCTCATGACCGCCGCCAGCTCGAACTTGCGCTCGCGAATCAGCGCGGCCGCGCGCCGCAGGATGGCGACGCGTTCACGCCAATCACGCCTTCCCCATGGCGCCTGTGCCGTCCGCGACGCCACGATGGCCTGGTTGACGTGCG
>JBOHSJ010000010.1:0-6571 GCA_050733035.1 Gemmatimonadales bacterium
ACCCCGGCCGCGCCGCGGCCCAATGAAATGTTCGTGCAGCAGGACCTGCTGAACACGCTCACCAAACTCGTCGAGACCGAAAGTGCGGCATTGGCTGCAGGTAAGAGTCGCAAGGAAGCGATCATGGCCGCGTACGACCGCTTCTACCGCGGCGACATCGCGCAGGAGTTCGTGCGCGGGGTGCAGGAGGAGGGTGGGCTCATCACGCTCCCGGATTTGGCGAATTGGCGGGTGAAAATAGAAGAGCCAGTAATGACGCAGTATCGCGGCATCGAGGTATACAAGCTCCAGCCGTGGACTCAGGGACCGGCGATGCTCCAGGCGCTCAACATCCTCGAGGGCTTCGATCTGAAGGCGATGGGCTACAACAGCACGAGATACATCCACACGCTGTACCAGACGATGAGCCTGGCGTTCGCCGATCGGGACTTTTACTACGGCGATCCGGCGTTCGCGCCTGACGAGCCGATCCGCGGCCTGCTCTCCAAGGACTACTCGCGTCAGCGCGCACAGCTGATCAATCCCAATCGGAACGATCCCGACATCAAGCCCGGTGACCCGTATCCATTCCAGGGCGGCACGAACCCCTACTTGCCACTGCTCCAGCGCTGGACATCGCAGCCCGCGACGACGACGTCACAAGAGGAAGAGGCCGCGTTCGACGAGGCATTCACGCGCGGCACGACTTCGATCGAGGCTGCCGACAGCTCGGGTTGGGTCGTGTCAGTCACGCCGTCGGGCGGCTGGATTCCGGCGGTGATCGCGGGCCGCACCGGCATCGGCGTCAGCCAGCGGGCGCAGCAGTTCGTTGTCGATTCGACCGACAATCCTTTCAACGTCATTCGCCCCGGCCAGCGGCCGCGCGTCACGCTGACGCCGAGCCTCGCGTTGAAGGACGGGAAGCCGTTCCTGGCGTTCGCGGTGCAGGGTGGCGATACGCAGGATCAGAACCTGCTGCAGTTCTTCCTGAACGTGGTGGAATTCGGGATGGATGTGCAGGAGGCGGTGGAAGCCGCCAATATCACGAGCTACCAGATGCGCAATTCCTTCGGCGAGCATAAGACGGAGCCTGGCCGGCTCACGCTGCGGGACGACACGCCCAACTGGATCCGGCACGAGCTGCGCGGTATGGGCTACCGGCTCGACTTCGACGACCGGACGTCCGGCCCGATCAACGCGATCTTCTTCGACTGGAAGCATGGGTCGTTCTGGGGCGGGTCGTCGAACCATGGCGAGGACTACGGCATCGCGTGGTGACGCGAAGCTGCGTGACGGGGTAGTCGAAATGACTGGAGAGGTTACCATCGGTGAGATCTGCCTCACGGCGATCGGTCCGGCGCAGTACAAGACCGCTCTGCCGATCACCGCGGGGACGTATACCCTGTTGTTCGTGCGCAGGGGCCAGATCGATCGCTACACACTGACCGTGACCCAAACCGAGTTCACGATCGCGACAATAGAGAGCAGCTTCACGCGCCCGGCCGCCGCCCGGTTCCCCCGCGGCGGCTAGTCCGCGCCGACGGGCTCGCTCTGTTCCTTCTTGAGCGGCTCCCGTTTCCCCAGCGAGCGCTCGATCTCGCGCGTGATGTGCATCGAGCAGAACTTGGGCCCGCACATCGCACAGAACTCCGCGCTCTTGAAGTACTCAGCGGGCAGCGCTTCGTCGTGCAGCTCGCGCGCGCGCGCCGGATCGAGCGACAGCCGGAATTGCTCGTTCCAGTCGAACGCATAGCGCGCCCGTGATAGCGCGTCGTCGCGTTCGGTCGCGCCCGGACGACGGCGCGCGATGTTCGCGGCGTGCGCCGCGATCTTGTAGGCAATCACGCCCTCGCGCACCTCCTCCGCGTTCGGCAGGCCGAGGTGCTCCTTCCGCGTGACGTAGCACAGCATGTCCGCGCCGAACCACCCGATCATTGCCGCGCCGATCGCCGACGTGATGTGGTCGTATCCGGGAGCCACGTCCGTTACGAGTGGGCCGAGGGTGTAGAACGGCGCCTCGTGACACAGCTCCTTCTCGAGCCGCACGTTCACTTCGATTTGATGCATCGGGATGTGCCCGGGTCCTTCGATCATCACCTGGACGTCTTTTTCCCACGCGCGTTCGGTCAACTCGCCGAGCACCGTGAGCTCGGCCAGCTGCGCCTTATCGGTCGCGTCCGCGATCGAGCCGGGGCGGAGGCCGTCGCCCAGCGACAGCGTGACGTCGTACTCGCGCGCGATCTCGAGCAGGCGGTCGTACTGCACGTAGAGCGGATTCTGCTTGCCGTGCTGCGTCATCCAGTACGCCATCAGAGAGCCGCCGCGGCTGACGATGCCAGTCACGCGCCCCAGCGCGAGGCCAACGTGCTCGCGCAGAATCCCGGCGTGGACAGTGACGTAGTCCACGCCCTGCTTCGCCTGATGCTCGATGTTGTCGAGGATGTCGTCGGCGCTGAGCTTCGTGACGTCGCCCGCGATTTCGATCGCCTGGTAGATCGGCACGGTGCCGATCGGCACCGGCGAGGCGGCGATGATCGCCTCGCGGATCGCGTTGATGCTGCCGCCGGTGGACAGATCCATCACCGTGTCGGCGCCATAGTGCACCGCGTGGTGCAGCTTCTCGAGCTCTCCGTCGATATCCGACTCAACCGCCGAATTCCCGATGTTGGCGTTGATCTTGACGCTGGCGACCTTGCCGATCGCCATCGGGTCGAGACGCTGTTGCAGGTGATTGACGTTGGCCGGAATGATCAGCCGGCCGATCGCGATTTCATCGCGGATCAGCTCCGGCGGAAGCTTCTCTCGCTCGGCGACGCGCTGCATCTCTGCTGTGATTGTGCCCTGACGGGCGAAGAACATCTGAGTACGGCAGGTCATGCTGAGCTCCCTTCGCCGGTACGAACCGGATCAGGTTCTGAGGGTGTGATCTCAGCCCACCAGCGTGGTGGGCACCCCTGTCAATGAATGGAATGTAACCTAGGCGTCTCGGCGTCTCGGCGTCTAGTCTTTCACATCTCTCGCGGCCGTGGCGGCCCGTAGCGCTCCGTGGGCTTATGATTTTTTTCCCATTCAGCCCTGTACGCGAAGGGATCGAGCCCGCTTGGCTGGTCCAGGGCGAGGATGCCGTCCAGGTGATCGAGCTCGTGCTGGAGCAGCTCCGACATCGGCCCTTCCAGGTCCATCGTGACGACTTTGCCCTTCAGGTCGGTGTAGCGCAGCGTCGCCTTGTACGCGCGCGTCACCCGCACCAGCAGGTTCGGGAACGAGAAGCAGTCGTCCCACACGTGGAAGTCCTCAGACCCCACGTCTGTAATCTCCGGATTGATCATCGTCGCGCGGAATTTCCCGATCTCGACCAAAACCACGCGGACCGGAGCGCCGATCTGCGGCGCGGCGAGCGCCCGCCCCATGTTGTACTTCTTGCGCGCGGTGCGAAGCGTGTCCCGCAGGTCGTCGGACAGCAGCCGCACCGCCGGCGACTTGGGGTCTTCGACGGGGGTGCAGCGAACCCGCAGGATCGGGTCGCCAAGCTGGCGAATGCGTCTGACGGCCATAGGCGCGCCTAATGTGGCAGTTTCGGCCCCGCATGCAACTCCCGAGAGGCTAGCTTCTCCCCTATGAGTCTAGCGGGCGTGGTCCTGGCGGCCGGCCGGTCGGCCCGGATGGGCTCTCCCAAAGCCCTCTTGGACTTCCTCGGCCAGCCGTTCGCCGTCCGGATCCTGGAGGCGCTCGAGGCGCTCGAAGTCAAAACCCGCGTCGTCGTCCTGGGACCGGATGCGCCCAGGATCCAGCCTGCCCTCGCCGGCCACGACTTCATGATCGTGGAGAATTTGGAGCCTGAAACCGGCCCGATCGCCTCGCTGCGAGGCGCGCTGCGGGCGCTGCAACCGCTGCAGCCCAGCGCAGTGCTCGTGTGGCCGGTCGACCTCCCGCACGTCCGCGTCACGACGGTGGATCGCGTGCTGGAGGCCCATCGTCGCACAAAGGCCGCCGCCGTTATTCCGACCTTCGGGGAGCGCCGCGGTCACCCGGTGATCTGGGGGGCGGCACTATTCGCCGAATTGATGGAGAGTCCCGCCGCCACCCGCGAAGGCGCGCGGGCGGTGCTGCACGACCATGAGCGGGAGGTCGTGAGCGTGCCCGTGGACGATCCCGCGGTGATCGACCAAGTGAATACGCCTGATGACTATGAGCGGCTCGTACGGGAATGGAACCGCGATATCTACTGACGCGTCGCGCTCCCCCGGGGAATCGTTTTTTCCGGATCGATGAATGGCCGTGCTACGACTCGTGCCTCGCGTTGTTCGTCGTCGGAGACGAGCACGGTAAGCCGCGTGCCCAGCTCCGCGTAGGCCACCGGCACCAGGGCGTACCCGATGTTCTTGCCCAGGCGCGGCGAAAACACGGCCGACGTGACGTGCCCGACGATCGCGCCAGCGGCTTTCACTGGCCACTTGGTCATGTTGAGGTCGATGCGGCCGCCGCCGAACTCGATGCCCACAAGCTTGCGTTGCACGCCTGCCGCCCTGATCTGTTGTAAGGCCCCGCGGCCGATGAAGTCCGTGACTTTGCCGTCATCCACAAGGCGTTCGAGACCAACCTCGTAGGGATTGTTGTCCAGGGTGATGTCGGCACCCCAGTTGAGGATTCCCGCCTCGATGCGACGGATGTCTGACGGACCAGTGGGCCGCATCTGGTGGGGCCTGCCCGCCGCCATGACCCGGTCCCATAGATCGCTGCCTCGGCTACCGTCCCGCAGGTAAATCTCGTAGCCGACCTCCCCGGTCCATCCGGTGCGGGTGACGACCACGGGGATCCCGTCGAGGGCGGTCTCGACGAAGTGGTAATAGGGCAGTCGGGCCACCCGGTCGCCGAACAGCGTTTCTACGACCGGCCTTGCCTTGGGCCCCTGAATCTGGAGCGGCGAGACGTCGGGTTCGGCGATGCGGACGTCAAGTCCGGCATCGAGCGCGACGCCTCGCGCCCACAGCAGGACGTCCGAGTCGGCGAGGGCGAGCCAGAAGTGGTTCTCACCAAGTCGCAGCAGCACCGGATCGTTGATGATGCCGCCGTCGGCGGCGGTAATGATCACGTATTTCCCCTGGCCAACGGCGCAGCGCGTCAGGTCCCGAGGCGTGAGCCGGTTCACGAACGCGAACGCATCACGGCCGGTGATCTCGACCTGACGCTCGACGGCGACATCCCACACCGTCACGTGATTGATGAGGTGCCAGTATTCGGCCTCGAGGTCGTCGAAGCGGATGGGAAACAGCATGTGGTTGTAGGTCGTGTAGGCCCTGGCGCCAGAGCGCTGCGTGGCGTCGAAGAAGGGGCTGCGACGCAGGCGGGCGCCCCGTTGCAGGACGTTCATCTCGAATGAAGTAGACATCGCCGTCTCCGGGTTCATGGTGTCACAACCCAACGGATCCCTTCGCCGTGCCGCAGGCGATCGAGCCCTTCATTAATCTCGGCCAGCGGCAGCGTGCCGCTCACGATTGGGTCCAGCCGCAGCTTGCCGGCACGCACGAGGCCCATGATCTCCGGATACTCCCCGGCGCCGCACCCCAGACTCCCCGCAATCTCCAGCTCGTAGTACATCAGCCGCGCCGCCGAGAGCGTCACGGGGTCGGCCGAATACCCGACGACGCACAGCCGTCCCCCACGGCGCAGCAGGCTGAATGCTTGCTCGATCGTCTTCGGGTTGCCGATCGCCTCGAATGCGACGTCCACGCCGCCGTTCGTCAGGGCGCGCACCGCCTTGTCCACGCGTTCGACGGTGGAGGGATTGATGGTCTCGGCGGCGCCGAGCGCGCGCGCGACGGCCAGCCGCTGGTCGTTGAGGTCGACGGCGACCACGCGCGCGCCCGACACCACCGCACACTGCACGAGGTTCAGCCCCACGCCGCCGCAGCCGACCACGGCGACCGTGTCGCCGACGCGCACCTTCCCCCGACGTTTGACGGCGTGGTACGGCGTCGAGAGCGCGTCGGCGATCACGCACGCCTGCTCGAGCGGCAGTTCCGCGGGCACCGGCACCAGCTCGGCCATGGGAACGACGACGTACTCCGCATACCCGCCGTCGATGTTGTTGCCGAGCATCGTGAGGTTCACGCACAGGTTCTCGCGCCCCTGACGGCAGAACCCACAGTGGCCGCAGGACAGCACCGAGGGGATCAGCACGCGGTCGCCGACCGATCGCATCCCGTCGGCGCCGTTGCCGTGCGGTCCGAGGGCGGAGATCGTGCCGGCGATTTCATGACCGAGGATCAAGGGGGGCTTCTTGAACGTCTCCACACCGTGGTCGACGTAGTGCAGATCGGTATGGCAGAGCCCGCATCCCGCGACCTTGATGAGCGCCTGTCCCGCGCCGGGACTTGGGGTCGGCACCTCGGTGATCTCGAGCGGCCGGTGCGCGGCGGTGAAAACGGCGGCCTTCATGATGTGTCTCCTTTGCGCCGCGTGTACACGATGCGAAGCAGGCCGGCCTGAATGAGCGGGCAGCTGGCGCACGATTCGCTGAAATCCTCGGGGATCGTCGTCGCGATGCGGACCTCGAAGCCGGCGCGCGCGTACAGCGCGCCCAGCTCGCGCG
>JBOHSJ010000011.1:0-9340 GCA_050733035.1 Gemmatimonadales bacterium
TGCGCGTTCCAGGGATCGTCGCCGGAGAACGCCATCACGTGCACCATCCAGCCGAACAGGCGCGGCCGGAATCGCCCACCCACGGCCGTGCATGCTGCTTCCGTTGCAATCGGGGACTTCGGGCCGAAGACCGGTTGGCCGTCCTTGGTCTCGCCCCAGCGGCGCCGCGCCTCGGCCAGCGATCCCCCCGGCAGGCACCAATTGATGTGCTGATGCCAGCGCGTCACGCTGAGCGGCAGCCGCGCATCGAGCTCGTCCTCGCTCGTCTGCGGCGGCGCGGTGAACATCGCCCCGACCAGCGTCAGGCTTCCATCCGCGGCGCGCTGGTATAACAGCGACGTCGGCCGCGCCGGATCGAGGCCGTTCCGCGCCTGAAACGCCCAGCGCAGCTTGGTGAAGTGCTGCACCGGCGCGTTGCCCGCGGGGATGTACTGGCGAAAGCCGTCGTCCTGCGCCACGCGAATGTCGCGGTACTTGGCCAGCTCGGTGCGCATGACCGCGATAATGTGCGCGGCTCGCGCGGAGTCGCCGGGCGCCGGCGGGCGCAGCGGGGTGAGCCGCAGATGGAGATCTTCCGCCGCCATTCCCGGCCCGCCCATCGCCTGCTCTGCAGCGGTGCCGGCATGATCGTCGGGATGCTCGGCGGGCGCGGCCATCTCCTGGTCGTCGGCGGCTCCCGCGTTCCCGCGGCAGCCGAGCGCGAGAGCATATAGTAGAAAGGCAAGCCGTCGCATCAACGCCAGAATAGACGCGTTCAGGAAGCGATCAGCTAGAGCGGTGCAGGCGTGAGAAGTGCGGTCTTTCGACGAGGAAGTAGAACGTGAGGATCGCGGCCTGGGAGAATCCCGCGGCGATCAGCCCGGGGAACGACCGCAGCAGCAGCGCGAGCCCGTAGGTGGGCAAATAGCCGATCGTGTACATGGGGCTCGAAATGAAACGATAGGGCCCGGTGGAGACGGGGCCGACGGCTTCGGTCGGATTGAAGAAGTTGTGCCAGTAGTAGGCCTCACTGCCAAGCGTGCGGGCGGCCCACAGTTTCGTGCCCAAGCCCACGATGGCGAGGACCGCGCCGATTGCAAGCGAGACGGCAGAGGGCAGCGGGACCGCCCACGTATCGCGCGTGACGACGCAGAGGAGAATGAAGGCGAACGCGTCGTGGTTCATGACCCATGCCGCGCGCCGCCGGAAGCGCTGGAATCCCAGGACGGGTCCAAAGCGCGCCGTGTAGAACCCCTCGCGCTCTTCCCGCCGCAGGGTCCATCCCACGAACAGCACGTACGCCAGTCGGCTGAGAACGGCGTACGTGAAGATCAGCCACTGCGCCGCCCCCCCCGTCACCGGCGGGCGTACACGTGCACCGTCGCCTTCGTCGGAGTCCCGCCGGCGGCGAGCGGACCGCCCAGCGAGCGATAGAAGAAATCGATGCGGCGGATGATACGCGCGTCACCGGGCAGATCGATCACGCGGCTCATCGTGCCGCCACTGAAGAGCAGCCGCGTCGCCGGTGAGAACGTCTCGCCGTTCCCGAAGGTGATCTTGACATTGAACATCTCGAGGTTGCCGCCTTCGACATCGAGGCGGATGGCGCGAAACGCGCCCTGGCGCCCCGCGAGCACGGCGTCGTGGTCCACGCGAAAATCCACAGGCCGCACGCCGAGGTGCTCCCATTCGCTCCCGACCGCCGGCGTCCCTCCGGTAACCAGCGTCGCGACGGTCGGCGGCGCCGCGGGGGCGGGCGAGTCCGCGACTTGCCCGAACACGCGCACCGTGGCGGTGCCGCGCCGCAGCCGGCTGCGGTACCAGAAATCGATGCGTCGGATGACGCGCGGACCCGGCAGGTCGATCGTGCGACTCGAGGAGCCCTGCTGGAATTGCACGCGCGTATTGGGGGACCAGGTGTCGCCGTTCCCGAACGTGAGCCGGATGTTGTACATCTCGAGATTACCGCCGGCGACTTCGATCTTGATCGCGGTGAATGCGCCTTCGCGGGCGCCGACGACGATGGCGTCATGATCGAGCGTAAAACTCACGCGGCGCGAGCCGAGCAAATCCCATTCGGTGCTGGGGAGGGTCAGGAGCGCGACCGCGGCGAATATTGCGCGCATGCAAAAAGCCTCCGATTCGGGGAAAACGGCCGACCAGCAACATACATGACAAGACGCGCGGGCACTAAGCCTGGTTAACCGCAAGGCATTAGATCGCTTTTCGCCCGTCGGGTTGATAGTGACCCGGATTACATCCTCATAGGTTGCTTGTGCACGCAGACGTTCTTTCCTCAAAAACAATCAGGAGAACGAATATGCGACTCGACCCGAATAACCCGCGGCAGCCGCGCCCTGACGAGACGGGCCCGATGAAGAAGAAAGACGGGGAGCGCAACCGCCCCGGCTCGAATCCCGAGCGTGAAGACGAGGGTGGGTACGTAGAAGAGGAGCGGTAGGACGTAAGGAGTTCGGCCCGTCGCCTCGCGCGGCGGGTCGAGCTCGTCCTGCTGTGTAGGTGAACGTGCGTGCAGTACAGCAAGCGCTTCGGCCGCCGTGAACCGGCGGCCGTTGTGCTGTTTCCCACCGCAAGCGCATGAAAGGAAAAACGACTATGAAGCTGCGATTCGCCGCGCTCGTCCTCCCCGTGGCCCTCGGAGTGGCGTGCGTCCAGGAACCCGCGTCGCCCGACGCATCACCAAGCCCTGCTCCAATGATGCAGCAGAACCGACCGGGGTCCGGTTTGATCTTGGAAAGCGTCACCGGTCTCAGCCTTCCCTTGATTGGCCAGTTAGGTGACGTCGTAATCGACCAAGCCGAGCTGACGAACTTCGCGATTGTCGAGAACGCCGTCGGTCAGATCGTTGGCATCCAGGTCGAAGGCGTCCTGCAGCTCACCGGCGGTGTGCTCGGCACGGACGTCGTCACGGAGAATTTCCTCACGACGGTGCAAGTGACCAGTTCTGGTTTTGGCCGGTGTGAAATCGTCACGCTCGATCTTGGCCCCATCGACATCAATGCGCTCGTTGCACAGGTGGACGTGCCGGCGGCGACCGTAACGGGCCGCGGTTCAGGCGCGGTGGGCAGTCTCCTGTGCGCTCTGGGACAGCTGCTCAATCCTGTGACCAGCGGCGTGCGAGGAGTGGTGCAGGCGCTCAACAACCTGATTTGATGTGACACGGGGGGTAATCGCGGGGGTATAGTCAGACGAGGAGGCCGTCATGAAACTGCCACGTCTGCGCGCGATTACCCTGCTTGTCCTGTCTGTTGCCTGCGGCAAAGATCCCGTCGGTCCCCCACCCCGCATTACGGCGCTGCCGCGCGCCCTTACTACGCAAGAAACGCGGCTGATCGAAGCTGATAACCGCTTCGCGATCAAGCTGCTCAAGCAGGCGACTGCAGACACGCGTGATACGCTGCCGAACCTCTTTGTCTCGCCTTTGTCGGTGGCCATGGCGCTCGGCATGACGTACAACGGCGCCGCCGGCACGACCGAGGAGGCGATGCGCGCGACGCTCGAGCTGGACGGAATGACGCTGGCCGAAGTCAATGAGGCGAACCAAAGCCTGATCGCGCTGCTGCGCGGGCTCGATCCGCGCGTGCAGTTCCAGATCGCGAATTCGATCTGGTACCGAAACGGATTCGCCGTGGAGCAGCCGTTCATTGACGCGAACCGCACGTACTTCGACGCGCGCGTCGATTCACTCGACTTCACCTCGGCTGCGGCACCCGTGACGATCAACAACTGGGTGAGCGACCAGACGAAGGGACTCATCGAGGAAATCGTCGAGAGCCCCCTGCCGGACGAAGCGCTGATGTATCTCATCAACGCGATCTACTTCAAGGGCGACTGGACCCGGCAATTCGACCAGCAGCTGACAGCGCCGCGTCCGTTCCACCTGCAGAGCGGTTCGACGGTGAACGTGCCAACGATGACGTTCGGGCACGAAGTAGACGTTCTGGTCGGTGCCACGGCCGCGGGGACGGTGATCGATCTGCCCTACGGCGGCGCCGCCTTCTCGATGACGATCTTGCTTCCTCATGAGCAGGTCGGGCTCGACAGCGCACTGGCGCTGCTGACGCTCGATGCCTGGCAGAGTGGCATCAGCACGCTCGATACGGTGCGGAGACAGGTCTACCTGCCCAAGTTCAAGCTCGAAAACAGTCTCACGCTCGTTCCTACACTTAGTGGGCTCGGCATGGGGATCGCGTTCACTGACGCCGCGGATTTCACGCGTATGTATCGGCCTGGTGGGATCCTCATCACCGACGTGAGGCACCGCACCTACGTTGACGTCAACGAGGAAGGCACGACCGCAGCGGCGGTCACCGCGGTTGTGGTCGGACCTACCAGCTCGCCTCCGGTCGTAAGCGTCGATCGCCCGTTCATCTTTGCGCTGCGCGAGAATCTGTCGGGCACGATCCTCTTCATGGGCGTAATTCGACATCCGACCATAGAATAGGGTCAGCGGGAGGCGCAACCGCCCGGGTGGCCCGGGGTATTCCCTCCCGAACCTTGTCAGGAGGGTCTATGCACCGGGCCACGCTTGTCTCACTCGTTTTGTTCGCGGCGCCGCTCGCACTCACCGCGCAGCAGTCTACCGCACCGCCGCCGGCCCCAGTCCCCGCTGCCCCGCACGACAGCGTGCGCGGCGCGATTCGCGCCGTAGACGTGCGCGCGCGCACTCTCGAGGTCACCACCGGTGTCGGCTTCGCGCTCCGCATCGTGCGGCTGGAAGTGCCGGCCGGCGTGCCGATCACCGACCGGGAAGACGGACCGCCCGAACGGATCGGATTAGCGGAGCTGAAGCTCGGCGATGTGGTTCGCGCCGTCTTTGGTGGCAGAGCGAAGCGTTTCGTCGCCTATACCATCGAGCGCGTCGGCCGGATGGAAACCGGCGTGGATTCCACGCCATGACGCGCGCCGGCGTGGTGTTGGTGGCCATCTGGACCGTCGCGGCATGCCGCAAGGTGGAACCCGGAGATCCGCTGCGTGGTCTGTCGGCCGCGGAGCGCGCGCGGTTCGACAGTGGCCGCGTCGTGTTCGACAGCACCTTTACGCCCGAAGTCGGTCTCGGCCCGCTCTTCAACGCCAGCGGCTGCGCCGAGTGCCATGAGGATCCCGTGTCCGGCGCGAACGGGGACGAAGTCGAACGGCATGCAGCGGTCTTTCACCCGGAGCGGACGGGGTTCACCTGCGATGTGCTCGCCGGTCAGGGCGGACCGGTGTTTCAGGACAGCGTGACCCCCGCGCTCCGAGCCGCGCTCGGCATCGACCACGAGCCGCTGCCAGCTGGCGTCACCACCGTCGCGGCGCGGACCACACCTGACGTATTTGGATTCGGGCTGTTGGACGCCGTGCCTGATTCCGTGATCCTTGCCAACGCCGATCCCGATGATCGCGATGGCGACGGCATTTCCGGACGGCCCAATCGCTTCTTCGACGGCCGCCTCGGGCGCTTCGGGCGCAAGGCGCTCGTGCCGACGCTGCGCGAGTTCAACGACGGCGCATTTCAGATCGAGAGCGGCATCACGAGTCCATCCGTGCCGTTCGAAGGCACCGTCACAGGCGACTCGCTGCCTGCGGGGACCGACCCGGCGCCCGAACCCGAGCTCGATGCTCGCAGCCTCGTGTTGAACGACGCGTTCGTGCGCCTGCTCGCGCCGCCGGCGCCGCTCAAACAGTCGCGCGAGGCGACGCGGGGCCGCGAGGTGTTCGCGCAAGCGGGTTGTACCAGCTGCCACGTCCCGACGCTGCCCACCGGCGACAGTCCGATCCGGGCTCTGAGTCAAAAAGAGGTCGCGGCGTATTCGGATCTGCTGTTGCACGACATGGGACCCGAGCGGGCAGACATCTGCTTCGGCCTGGCGACGCCGAGCGAGTTCCGCACCGAGCCGCTGATGGGACTCCGCCTCGTCACGCAGTTCCTGCACGACGGCCGCGCGAAGACACCGGAGGAGGCGATCGACATGCACGGCGGCGAGGGAACGCGGGCGCGCGATCTGTTCCGGGCGCTACCGGCCGCGGATCGCGCAGCGCTGGTGGCGTTTTTGAAGACGCTCTAGCTTAGGTGCCATGAACGGCACCTTCGGTCAGAAGTACTACGAGCTCACGCTCAACGCCCTGCGCATCGTCGCGGGATTCTTGTTCATGATTCACGGCGGCCAGAAGCTGTTCGCCTGGTTCGGCGCTGAGGCGGCATTCACCGTCTGGTGGCCGGTGGGCGTCGCGGGGGTGCTGGAGTTCTTCGGCGGCCTGGCAATCGCGCTCGGCCTGTTCACTCGCTACGTGGCGTTCGTCGTGGCCGGAGAAATGGCGGTGACCTACTTCTGGCGGCACGCTGGGGCGCGCGGGTCGTTGTGGCCGTGGGAGAATCGCGGCGAGCTCGCGGCCCTCTACTGCTTCATTTTCTTGTTCATTTGGGCGTCGGGCGGCGGGCGCTGGCAGCTGGAAGCGTGGCTGCGAGGCCGGCTGGGCGTAGTCACGCCTCCGCCGCCCGGGGCTTCGCGCCAATGAATGCCAGCCAGAGCACAACAATGAACTCACCGAAATACAGCGGCATCGCGAACTTGGTAACGGTATCGATCGCCGCTGGAAATACGATCGCGATCGCGCACGTCACGACATAGGCGACGCCGGAGAGGATGAGGAGGACGCCGAGGACCTTCGGCAGGAACCCCGACTTGATCGTCAGGACGGCAAAGGGAAACAGCCACAATCCCCATATCGCCGTCAGCACGTCCCCCAGCCTGTCGCCCACCTTCAGAGACGCATACGCGAGCGCTTCGAGCTGTGGGCGGCTCAGGGCGACAAGTGCGTCTCCGCCACCCAGCAGGACCAGCGGGGCCGCATTGAACGCGAAGCTGGCGAACGCCGCGGCAATGCCCGTTCCAACGAGCGCGACCATGAGACGCGCCTGGCTCCTGTCTACATCCTCGAAGAGCCGGTACAGCTCGACTACGACGAGGATAAAGAGGACCATCACGACCAGGTCGATCAGGATCGTGGTGCGATACAGCTGCTCGTGTTCGAGGATGGCGCGGGCCGTGGCGGCGGCATCTCCTGAGACGACAAACCGGGGACCGAGATAGAAGTATCCGATCATTGCCAGGATGGCCATCGCGAGATAGAGCACGCCGGCCCGGCGCGCGGTCTGCTTGATTTCGATGGGAGAGAGCATCGACGGCGTCCCTTGGCTGGTGGTGATCTGCCGTACGCAAGGGTGTGGTCGTTGGTTTTGCCGCATATTCCATGTCATGGACATCGTCGTCCTCGACGAGCCAGCCGTGCAGCAAAGGCTCCACTACCAGGACCTCATTCCCGCCATCGCGGACGCGCTCGCGGCGTTGTCATCGGGCAAGGTCGTGCAGCCGGTGCGCACCGTGCTCCCCGTAGCTCCCTATCACGGCTTCTTCGCCGTCATGCCGGCGTACGCGGGCGCGCTCGGCGCCAAGCTCGTCACGTTCTACCCTCAGAACGTCGGGATCCACACGCACCACGCGGTCATCGTGATGTTCAAGGCGGAGACCGGGGAGCCGCTCGCCGTGCTGGACGGCCGGCTCATCACCGAGATGCGGACCGCGGCGGCGTCGGCGGTGGCGACCCAGCGGCTGGCCCGAGCGGATGCGTCGGTGCTCGCGATTCTCGGCTCCGGCGTGCAGGCCAAGAGTCACCTCGCCGCGCTGCGCCACGTCCGTTCGTTCAAGGAAGTGCGCGTGTGGAGTCCCCGTAACGCGCCGGCGTTCGCCCAGCAGCATGGCGTGAAGGCCGCAGCGACGGCGGCGGATGCCGTGCGCGGAGCGGACGTGGTGGTGGTCGCCGCGAATGCAACGACACCCATTCTGCAGGGGCGCTGGCTCTCCCCCGGGACGCACGTCAACGCCATTGGCGCGACCCGGCCCGACTGGCGCGAGCTGGACGACGATCTCGTCACCACGGCCCGCATCTTCGTCGACTCGCGCGAAGCGGCGCTGCGCGAATCGGGCGACGTCATCGCGGCGCGGAGCGTGGTGACGGAGATCGGCGCGGTCGTGGCCGGCGTGGATCCCGGCCGGCGCGACCCGGAGGAGATCACGCTGTTCAAGTCGGTGGGTGTCGCAGTCGAGGACGTGGCGGCAGCGGCGCTTGTTCTGGGGATTGGGGGTTCGGGATTAGGGGTTGGGGACCCCCGAGCTGGGTGACGACGCTCGAGCCGGTACGGCCGATCGCCCTGAGCGAGATCCGGGAGGCCCGGGCGCGCATCGCCGGCACGATCGTTCGCACGCCCCTGGTGCGCCTGGAGCTCGGGCCGGGATTCCCGGACATCCGGCTCAAGCTCGAGAACCTGCAACCGATCAACGCCTACAAGCTGCGCGGGGCCGCCAACGCAGTCGCGCTGTTATCCGACGCCGAGCGCCGGCGTGGCGTGTGGACGATCAGCGCCGGCAATGCGGGTCAAGGTGTCGCATACGCGGCGCGGGCCGCGGGCGTACCGTGCACGGTCGTCGCGATCGAGACGGCGCCCGCAGCGAAGCTCGAGCGCATGCGCGCGCTCGGCGCGCAGCTCGTGCTCGTGCCGTATGCGGTCGCCTGGCAGGCGCTGGAGGACCGCTCTTATCCCGGGGTTGCCGGGACATTCATCCATCCATTCGACGACCAGAACTTCATCACCGGTCACGCGACGATGGGCCTCGAGATTCTCGAGGACGCGCCGGACACCGTCGCCATCATCGCCGCGATTGGTGGTGGCGGCTTGATCACGGGCGTCGCCAGCGCCGTGAAAGCGCTGCGCCCGGAGATCACAGTGTGGGGCGCCGAGCCGGAGACCGCCGCGCCCGCCGCGCTCTCGTTCGCCAAGGGCTCCGCGCAGGCGTTCCCGGACTGGAAAGCCACGTTCGTGGACGGCGCCGGTGGCAAGAGCGTCTTTCCACGCATGTGGCAACGCATGCAGCCGCTCGTGGACGGCTTTATCGTGGTGAGCCTCGACGAGGTGAAGCGTGCGATGCGCCTGATGGCGGAAAAGGCCCGGGTCATCTCGGAGGGAGCAGGCGCGCTCGGCTTGGCGGCTGCGCTGACCGGCAAAGCCGGTCAGGGGCCGATTGTCGCCATTGTCTCCGGCGGCAATATCGACCTCGAGAAGTTTTCCGAGCTGATCAGCGCTTGACGGTGACGACTAGACGCTGATAACGGGTCAGCGCGGGCGTTCCATCGTCGGTCGCCTCGAGGACGAGCTGAATCGTCTGTCCTCGGGCGGCGTCGGTCGGGACCTGTACGCTCGTAGCGAGCGCGGTGGGGTTCGAGAAGCTGGCTTTGCCGGGATAGGTGCCCACTTCCTGCCACTGCCACCACCGCACCGTTACCGCGTTCCCGTCCGGATCGG
>JBOHSJ010000012.1:0-6241 GCA_050733035.1 Gemmatimonadales bacterium
GTTCGGCCGCTTCCATTTCGGCGAGCGCGCCGGAAGCAACGTCAACGGGGAGCTCGGAGATCACGCGGACACGGATCGATTCTTCGAGCGCCGACAAGACGTCCGCCAGATCCGACGGATGGACGTGGCGGACGCGCTGCAGGAAGGGGTGGAGATCGTCCTGCTCGGCGAGCTCCTTCAGCTCATCGAGCCTGAGATCCGGAGCGTCGGGCATGGTCACGCCGGGCCGAGCGCGATCGTCCTGACCGGCCCGGGACGCACCGCCACCCGCTCGACGCGGGTGGCGCTCGCCGCGAGCACGTCGAACTCGAGGCCGTGGAGCGTGAACCGCTCGCCGGCACGGGGGATACGTCCCAGCGCTTGCATGAGCAGGCCGCCGACGGTCTGCGCGCCGCCGCCCAGCGGTACGCCGAGCTGCTCGGCCAGCTCGGTCGCCGGCACATTGCCTTCGACTTCGACGACGCGTGCGGCGGACGGCGGCGGCGCCGCCGGCTCGAACAGCTCGCTGACGAGATCGTTCAGCAGATCCTCGAACGTGACCAGCCCAGCGGTTCCGCCGAATTCATCGAGCACAACGGCGAGGTGGCGACCCCCGCGCTGCATCTCGAGCATCAGGTCGGCGGCGCGCATCGTGCCCGGGACGGTCAGCGGCGGGTGCACCAGGACCGGGTCCTCCGGCTGGCGGCCCAGCAAGTCGAGCGTGTGCGCGACTCCGACGACCTCATCCAGTGATCCTCGGTACACGGGATAGCGACTGTAACTGGACTGCTGCAGCACGTGTGCCGCCTCGGCCGCCGCCATCCCCTCGGGAAACGCGACGATAGCCGTGCGCGGGGTCATCAGCTCCCGCACCGGACGATCCGAGAACGCGAGCACTCCAGAGACCACGGCCATCTCGTCCGTGGCGGCGAGCGCTTCCGTATCACTCGAAAGCAAGGCGGCCAGCGTCGTCCGCGTGGAGCGCTCGCGCCGGGGAATGAACGGCGACAGCAGCGTGCCGAACCGCTCCATCCAGGGGACGGCGCGCGCAACCAGCGATTCTGCATAGCGGCGTCCCAGCACGCGCGGGACGAGGTAGGCGGCGCTGATGAACAGCGGCACGCCCACGGCGATCGTGAAGACGCTGAGAAACGTCGGCGTCGTGGTGGCGAGGAGCGCCGGGATGCCGCCCGCGGCGAGCAGCACGCCGAGTGTCGTGAGCGTGTTGGCCGTGGCCAGGGTGCGTTGGGGGTTCTGGAGCACGCCGGCCTGCGCGGCGGACCCACGCAGCTTGTACGCGACCCAGCGGGTCAGCTCGTGCTGGCTCACGGTGGCGGCGGCGACGCCGACGGCCGCCGAGACGCCGGCCACGATCAGCCCGAGCAACAGCACGGCGAGGGCGACGCTCATCGCTTCTCGAACGACACCTGTGTGACGCGCCGCTGCTCGACTCGTTCCACCACGACGCGATAGCCGTCCAGCGTCAGCTCATCGCCGGGTCGCGGCACCCGCCCCAGCACGGAGTAGACGAGGCCTCCCACCGTCGACACTTCGGCGTGGCTGATCGTCGTGCCGAGCGCCGTCGACAGCTCGTCGAGACTCACGCGCCCATCGACCCAGATGCGGCCGCCGTCGCGGCGAATCGTCGGCGCCGTCTCGGTGTCGTGTTCGTCGCGGATCTCGCCGACGATCTCCTCGAGGATGTCCTCACGCGTGATCAGACCCGACGTGCCGCCGAATTCGTCGACCACGATGGCGATGTGGGCCGGCGTGCCCTGGAAATCGCGCAGCTGATTGTCGAGGGTCTTTGTTTCGGGAACGAAGGCTGCGGGGCGCACGAGCGTCTGCCAGCGCGTCCCGGGCTCGGCGAGCCCCATCGCGATCGGCACGAGATCCTTTCCGAACACCACGCCCCCCACGTTGTCGGGGGAGCCATCTAGTACCGGCAGGCGGGTATGCTGGCTCTGGCGGAAGGCGTCGAGCACCTCCTCGGTCGTCGCCGCAATGTCCACGCCCCGCATATCGAGCCGCGGGGTCATGACCTCGACCACGGTCGTGTCCGCCATGGTAAAGACGCCGAGCAGCATGTCGCGCTGCGCGACGCCGAGATCGGGCTGCAGCGGGCGCGGCGTCTCGACCAGCGCGTGCAGTCCGCGATCGGCCCAGGCCAGCACCCAGAGCAGCGGGCCGACCGGCGCCAACGTTCGGCGGGCGAGGGGGAGTGCCGCCTCGGACAACTCGGGCGCGATTCGCGCCACGCTGCGCGGCAGCGCGTCGCCGACGATGAACAGCAGGAACGTGCCGACGCTCAGTGTCGCCAGCGCTTCGACCCAGGGACGGGTCCACCAGGCGACGGCGTTCGCCGTGGCGACGGCGCCAAAGACGAGCAGCGTGAGACGCGCCACGTGCAGGGCGCGATGCAGCGGCACGCGACGCTCGGCGGCGATCGGCGGCGCGTCGCCCAGGGTGTGCAGCGCGTCGCCGACGGCCGCCTCTTCGCCCAGGGCGAGCAATGCCGCCCACACGCCGGCGCCCAGGGCGACGACGAGGCCGATGACCCGCAACGCGGCTTCAGTCAGCATTAGCGGACGAGTCTGCGGACGTAGCGCTCTTGCAGCCGCCACATGCGCGAGCGGGTGCGCGCGGAGCCTTCCGGATGATCGTATCCCAGCACGTGCAGCGCTCCATGGACGGCCAACCGGATGAGCTCTTCGTTCAATCCGACGCCGTTGGTGGCCGCGCGAGCCGCGGCCGGGCAGATGTACACGTCACCCAGCAGCGTGCCGTCCGGCTGCGGCAGCGGGTAGGCGATCACGTCGGTCAGACCGCGGCGCCCGGTGGCCCGCCGGTTCGCGCGCCGCATCGCGTCCGCCGACAGCAGCGTGATGTCGATGTGGGATCCGGCCGGCGCGCGTTCCCACGCCAGGACTCGCTCCGCGACTCGCATCAGCCCCCCCCGATCAGCGCGACGTGCGCGCGGTTTCTGCGGGGGGCTGCCACGCCGCACCAATGCCGCCACTGGACTCCGGGTAGTCGATACGATTGTGATACATGCCGCTCAGCACGACGAGAAACGCCGATTTCACCTGCTCCATCTGCTGCAGCGTGAGCGGCGCCTCATCCAGCTGACCCGCGTTGACCTTGGTTCGAACGATGTGATCGATCGCTTCTTCGATCTTCTGCGGTGTCAGGTCCTCGAGGACGCGGAGCGCCGCCTCCACCGAGTCGGCGATCATCGAGATCGCGGTCTCCATGAAGCGTGGCTTGGGTCCCGGGTACCTGAAGTCGTCCGGATTACGCACCTGCCCGCCGTCGATCTTCTTGGCCTTATCGAGGAAGTAGGTGATCTCCGTCGTTCCGTGGTGTTCGGGAATGAATGCCGCCACCGCGTCGGGGAGATCGGCCTCCCTGGCGAGCGCCAAGCCATCCGTCACGTGGGCCTTGATGATGATGGCCGACTGGTACGGCGTGAGCCGGTCGTGCGGATTGTTGCCGGGAATCTGGTTCTCGACGAAGTACATCGGGTTCTTGACCTTCCCGATGTCGTGGTAGTAGCACCCCACGCGGCCGAGCAGTCCGTTGGCGCCGATGCGATTGCACGCCGCCTCGACGAGGTTCGCCATGGCCACGCTGTGGGCGTAGGTCCCCGGCGCTTCGAGCGACAGGCGGCGCAGCAGCGGCCGGCTCGGGTCGGACAGCTCGAGCAGCGTCAGATCGGTGGTGATGTGCGTGACTGATTCGGCCACCGGCAGCAGGAAGAACGTCACCCCCGCCGACACGAGGCCGTTCAACGCGCCCCACAGCCCGCGCAAGCCGATCTCCTCGATCGGCCAGCCGCTGGCGAGACCCAGCGCGAGTGCGCCACTGAGGTACCCCGCCGCGATGATGAGGACGGGCGCGTAGAAGTTGCTGCGGCTGCGCAGCGTTTTGACCGAGAGCGCAGCGGTGACACCGCCCACGACGCACAGGAATGTCGCGGGCACGTCGTGGAAGACCGGCTGCAAGCCGACGACCACCGCCAGGATCATCGCGGCGATCATGGACACGCGCCCGTTGAACAGCACCGTCATCATCATCGCGAGGAACGGCATGAAGATGACTTCGGGGTGCGTGGGATAGAACCGGGCGACGAGCCCGGCCTGCCCGAGCAGGATGGCGAACAGCCCGCCGATCAGCGCGACTTGCTTCAGGTCGCGATACGTCTCGCGCCGGTAGAACAGCAGCAGCACCCAGAAGATCGCGATGATCAACGCGTCGCGCAGCAGCGGACCGAGCACACCGCGGATCGAGTACGTCGTGGCCGCGCCGCGGCGCAACAGCTCCTGGTGCAGCGCCACGAGCCGCTCGTGCGCCTCGTTGGTGACGACCTCATGCGGCGCGACAATGCGGTCGCCGGCGCGCACGATGTACTTGCTCGGATCGACGCTGCCGCGCAGCTCGTTGCGCCGCCGCTCCGTCTCGAGCTGCTTCGGGATCAGCGTCGGCCGGAAGAACTGGCGCACGAGTTTCAGGTACAGGACATCGCCGACACTCGAGCCGGCGTCGGGATGCAGCTGCTTCGCGCGACTCAGGTACTGCGCGAACGTCAGCACCTGGTCCCGCTGTACGGACGACTCCGTCGAGCCGCGGCGCACGATCAGCTCGCGCGACTGTTCGACCTGGAGGACGCCGGGACCGGTGACCCCCTGGGCCAACGTGCGGTCGAACAGCCGGTCGAGGGCCTGTTCCAGCGCGCGCCGTTTCCCGCCTTTGGCGAGATAGCTCGCTTCCTGCAGGTTCAGCGGGACGCCGAATTCGCCGGCCGCGCGGATGATCGCTTGCGGCCCTTGATCCGCCGCCGCATCCACCGCCGTGAAGAACGCCGTCATCGCCGTGGACGTGCTGTCGTAGGCGCGCTGGCGGAACTCGTAGATCGGCTTGGCCGACGCCGCCAGCTCCTCGGCTTCCCGCTGCAGCTCGTCTTCTGACTTGTTCACGACGAAGTTGAACGGCGCGATGATTTCTTTGTCCGCCCGGGCGCCCGGTTCCAGCAGCGGCGCGACATCGGCCGCGCTGGACGGGAACGAGACGTGCGCGATCAGCGCCAGCGCCGGCACCCAGACCCAGCGCGCCGCGTGGTAGCGGACCTTGTCCTTCGTCGGGACGTTCATCTCAACCCTGCGCGTCCTCGGCGTAGGCGCGGATGATGTCGCGCACCAGCCGGTGGCGCACGACGTCCGCGTCGCCGAGGTAGCAGAAGCCGATCCCCTCGATGCCGGGAAGAATGCGCTCGACTTGCAACAGCCCGGAGTCCTCGCGGTTCGGGAGGTCGATCTGCGTCTTGTCGCCGGTGATCACGGCGCGCGAGTTCACGCCGAGGCGCGTGAGAAACATCTTCATCTGCATCCCCGTGGCGTTCTGCGCCTCGTCCAGGATCACGAACGCGTCACTCAGCGTGCGGCCGCGCATATAGGCGAGCGGCGCGATCTCGATCATGCGCGTCTCGAGCGCCTTCTGGACGCGGTCGCGCGGCATCATGTCCTCCAGGGCGTCGTACAGAGGCCGCAGGTAGGGATCCACTTTTTCCTGCAAGTCGCCCGGCAGGAATCCCAAGTTCTCCCCTGCTTCGACGGCCGGACGGGCCAGGATGATCCGGCGCACGCGCTTGCGCGCCAGCGCATCCACGGCGGCCGCGACCGCGAGGTACGTCTTGCCGGTTCCGGCCGGGCCGATGCCGATGACGATGTCGTGTTCGGCGATGGATCGCAGGTATTCGCGCTGGCCGGCAGTCTTCGGTTGAATCACCCGCCGCAGGCCCGGAAGGATGATCTTCACCGGGTCGGCAGTCTGGCGGCCGAGGTCGCCTTGTGCTTCGTCGGCCACCACGCGCTCGACATCGTGCACGTCGAGCGCCTCGCCCACGCGCGCCAAGTCGATCAGCGCCTGCGCCACCGGACCCGCCTTCTCGATCGCGGCCGCCGGTCCGGCCAGCGACAGGCTGTCGCCGCGCAGCGAGACGCGGACGCCGAGCCGCCGCGCCAGCTCGAGCAGGTTCGCATCGTTCACGCCGGCCAACGCCAGCGGATCCACGCCCTCCACGGACAGACGGTGGACGACGTCGTCGCTCATGGCACCACCTTGATGTGAAGTGCGGCGAGGTCCTCGGGGCGCGCCGGAACCGGCGCCCCCTCGAACAGGGCCCGCGCTGCGGTCGTTTTCGGGAACGCGATCACGTCACGCAACGAGCCCGCGCCGGCGAGCAGCATCGCCGTGCGGTCGAACC
>JBOHSJ010000013.1:0-2842 GCA_050733035.1 Gemmatimonadales bacterium
TCCACGATGTCTCGCGCGGTGAAGGGCTTCTGTACGCTCTTCACCGCGCCCAGCAGCTCGGCATCGCGCCGCAGGTCGAGCATCCCGGTCGAATCCCCACCCGAAATCACGATCACCTTCACGTCCGGGAATTGCTTGCGGATTTGCCGCAGCGTCAGGATGCCGTCCTGGCCGGGCATGAAGATGTCGGTGATGACGACGTCGGCCGGATGCCGGGCGAGCATCTCCAATCCCTGCCCGCCATCACCCGCGTCCTCGACCTCGTGGCCGGCCTGCTCCAGCGCCCGCCGCACGATACGCCGAATCGGCTCCTGATCATCGATGACGAGGATGCGCGCCATGGTCCGCAATGTTTCGGCGGCCGCGCCGACATGCCAGTCGGTAAGCCCCTACAGGTGTCTTCGGCACGATTCTCGCCAAAGCTCTGAGCAATCGACTCCGGGTAGAGCAATGTCTCCGACGAAACTGCGGGGCGTCCTGAAGGGCGCCCTTGTTCTGTGCGTACTCGCTGCGTTCTGGAACGGCGCCTGCACGACCGAAACCGGACCAGTTCCGCCGCCACCGGTCCCGCCGGGACCACCGCCGCCGCCCCCCCCGCCGCCGCCGCCACCACCGCCGGGACCGCCCGCCATGGTTGTGACGCCGACAACGGTTTCCTTCGACGACACCACGGGCAGCGCTGAGCGGTTGCCCCAGACGATATCGATCTCGAGGCTGGACACTGCTACCGTCCCCCTGACGGGATTAGCCCTGGGCAGCGTCACATATGTCGGTTCGCCAGGATGGCTCACCGCGACGCTGAGTGGCGCCGACGCGCCGGCCACGATCACGCTCAGCCCGAAGAAAGGCTCGCTGACGCCCGGAACATACAGCGCGACAATCCCGGTGACGTCGAGCGTCGCGACCAACAGTCCCCAGAGCGTCACGGTAACTCTGAAGCTCGTGCAGCGCCCACCACCGCCGCAGCCTCCCGGCCCGACGATCACGATCGTCGCCACGGCGAATCTTGGGAGGTGCGGCGGCGAGCTCGGTACAGAGTCGGCGAGACTCGTGGCGGCAGCGAACCCCGATTACGTGTTGGTCCTGGGCGCCAATGCGATCCCGGCTGACGGCAGGCTGACGACGCTGCAGGACTACCTGAATTGCTTCGAGCCCGTGTGGGGCCAGTTCAAGAGCAAGACGTACGCAACGCTGGGAGATCACGAAGTCGACATTGACTCGATTCCGCCCGACTACGGGACCGGTATGGCCGCGGGCGCAGACGCGTACTTCGGGCCGGACCGGGTTGGTCCACCGGGAAAGAACTGGTATAGCCTGGACGTTGGCTCGTGGCACATCATCGGGCTGAACGTCCAGACGCCGGGCGGCTATAAGCGACCGCCCCAGATTGCCTACCACGCTGGCAGCGATCAGCTGAACTGGCTGATTCGCGACCTCAGGGACCGCTCGAAGAAGTGCACCCTCGCCTTCTGGTACGAGTCGATGTGGATCTCATCGACACACCTCGAGCCGGGTCACAACCCCAAGGACGGCTATCGCGTTCAGGACGTCCGTGGTGTTTGGACCGCGCTGTACGACAAGAACGCCGATCTCGTGATCAACGGCTGGCCACGCATCTACGAACGGTTTGCTCCGATGCGATATGCGGAGGGCTATCAGAACCCGACGCCCTCGGAATACGCGGCGGACTCAGCGCGCGGCATTCGGCAGATCACGACCGGGCTGGGAGGCGATGGTCCGATCCACGCCGATTCGGCGGTGATCCGTCATCCGCTCAGCGAATACCGCAGTGGCGGGAATGGTGTCCTGAAGCTGGTGCTGGGAGACAACTCGTACACGTGGGAGTTTCTGAATACCAAGTACTCAAACATCCACGATAGCGGCACCGGAGTCTGTCACTAGCCGGCGCGTTTCGTCGCGTCGAGCACCTGCCGGACCCGCGCCAGCAGATCGGCGCTGGTCCATGGCTTGGGGAGGAACGGCAGCTCCGGATCGAGCGGATCCTCTCCCCGCCCCGCCCCGGCGTAGCCGCTGGTAAAGAGGAAAGGCGTCACCCGCCCTTCGCGGCGGTCGATCTGATACAGTCCCCGCCCGCCTAACCGCGCCATCACGAGATCGGTGAAGACGAGGCTGATCGGCGCCGGATGTTGGCGCAACAGCTGCAGCGCCTCGATCCCATCGGCAGCCGACAACACCGTGTACCCGGCGTGCTCTAGCGTGTAGACGGTCGCGCGGCGCAGCTGAGCCTGATCCTCGACGACGAGGATCGTCTCCTGACCGCCGTCGGCCGGTACCGTCATTGGCGCATGGGAGCCAGAAACGCGGCGTCGCGACGTCTCGTCGGCTACCGGGAAGTAGATGCGCAGCCGGGTGCCGGCGCCGGGAGCGCTGTCGATCTGCACGAAGCCACCATGCTGCTTGACCAGGCCGTACACCGTCGCCAGCCCGAGTCCGGTGCCCTTGCCGATGGGCTTGGTCGTGAAGAACGGCTCGAACGCGCGCTGCCGCGTGGCTTCATCCATGCCCGCTCCCGTATCGTCCACCGCGAGGCAGACGTACTCCGAGGCCGAGCCCGGACCGAGCACGTCACGCTGCGCGTCGCTGATCCACGTGCAGCTCGTCTCGAGCCGCAGCACGCCGCCGTCCGGCATCGCGTCGCGCGCGTTGTTCACGAGATTGAGAAGAATCTGCTCCACCGCATGTCCGTCAGCCGCGACCTCGGGCAGGTCTTCGTCGGCAAAGACGAGCAGCTCGATGTCCGTCGGCAGCACGCGCCGCAGCACGGACGCGAGGTCGTTCAGCAAGTGGCCCAGGTGGACGGGTTCGAGGGTCAGCGTGGAAC
>JBOHSJ010000014.1:0-3907 GCA_050733035.1 Gemmatimonadales bacterium
CGCCGTCTCGTCCGCCGACGCCACGCTCCGCACCGCGCTGCGCAGCTCGAGCCGGTCAATCAACTGCTCCTGCTCGGCCGTGAACCGGGCGCCGACCTGCAACAGATAGGCGTCGGTCTGCTGGCGCAGCCGCGCGACCGTCTGAATCAGCAGCGGCACATTCTTCCGATCCACGGTACTGCCGACATGCAGCACGACGAACGCCTCTTCCGGAATCCGCCAGTCGCGCCGGCCGCGCTCGCGCGCCGTAGGCGATTCGCCGAAGAAGGCGCGATCCACCCCGAACGGCACGACGTGAATGTTCTTGTCGTTGCCCAGCCACGTCGCCAGCTCGCGCTTCAGCCACTCGGTGCCGACGATGTACGAATCGGCCTGCCGCAGTGACTTGAGCGCCTGCCGCAGAAACCGGTTGCGCACCCCTTCGCGCCAGCCCCCGCCGCCCGTCGGCGAGCGCAGCACCACGACCGGCATGAGGTCGTGCACCGTGACGACCACGGGCCGGCGCCCCGCCTTCTCGATCATGTGCGCGTAGCTGTGATCGAGCACGTGCACGACGTCGGAACGCTTCGCCTCGCGCTTCACGCGCCACGGATAGAAGTAGTAGCGCGCCGCCCACTGCTGCGGGCCGTGCAACGGACCGGGCAGGATCACGCGCGACGGATCCACCGGCTGCGTCCACCAGCGCACGAACGCCTTGCGGCGGTCGCTCGTGCGACCCTCCGTCGCGGAACCGCGGCGCCCCACCGAATCGCGCGTCAGCGCGCCGATGTGCGCGGCGAGCCGCACCTGGAAGCCGAGGTCGCTGCTCTCGAGCCAGTCGTGGAGGCGATGGGCGTACTTGTCCATTGAAGCCCAACGCTCCAGCGGCAAGTCGGGGACTAGGAGGACGGATGGCATTGTCTGGTTTCTATTTCACCACCTGCTTCCAGAACTCCAGGGTCCTCTCGGCTATTGCGTCATCCGAATAGAGTCGCAGCGCTCGCGCTCGTGCGGCTTGAGCCAGTGAGCGTCGCGTCGCTTGTGCACTCAATCGGTCGAGTGCCGCTGCAAGTGACTCTGCATCTCCAGCCGGCACCACAATCCCCGCGTCTCCAATCAATTCCGGTATGACGCCGCTGTCTGTGCCCAGCACCGCCACTTCGTTGGCCATCGCCTCCATCAGCACCTGGCCGTTGGCCTCGCGCCAGTTCGCCAGCGCCTGTGACGGCAGCACCAGCACGTCGAGGTCGGGCCAGAGCTGCGTGACCTGCTCGGTGGGCAGCCCGCCGGTCCAGCGCACGCGCGCGGCCAGGCGCAATTCGGTCGCGAGCTGCTCGAGGCGTTCGCGCTCGGGGCCGTCGCCGACGATCGTCAGCCGCCACTTGGCGCCGCGCTGCAGCGCCAGCGCATGCAACAAGTTATCAACTCCCTTATGGGGGACCAAACGGCCCACGAAGCCGATCGCGAGTCCTTCGTGCGGCACATGTTGCGGCTCGTGGGGCGCGAGGGCGCCCAGCTGCGGAATCACCGCGATGGGGAGATTGGGGGCGTCGCGCCGCACGATCGTGCCGGCGAGATCGCTGCCGGCGACGAGGCCGGTGAGCCGGCGCAGCATGCTGCGCTGCTTCCATCTGGCCCACCACCCTTGGTCCAGGTCCACGTTCTGATGCGTGTAGAGCACGACCGGAATGCCGAGGCGCCGCGCGGCGCCGAGCACCTGCTTGGCCGCCGTCGTGTTGGGCTCTTCTTCTATCTGGACGAGATCGGGGCGGCGATCGCGCAGCAGCGCCCGGAGCGCGCGCCCGCCGTACGTGGCCTTCTCGAGCTCGCCCTTTTTGCCCATGCCGCGCGCGGGGAGGGGAAAGACCTCGAGGCCGCCCTGCCGCTCCCACGCCACGTCGATCGGCCGGCCGAACCACGGCTCACGCCAGCGTTGCGGGATGGCGACGGTCACTTCGAGCCCACGGGCTGCCAATGCGCGGAGCTTGCCGCGGTGGGCTGGCTGGAGATAGGTGTGGGAGAGAACTAAAACGCGGCGCATCTAGTTAACGTGCGGCGTAACTGCGTGTGGCGTGCGGCGTATCAATGGGAGTGTCGCATCGCGAATGGCCTTTCAGTGCAACGCCGCACGTGAACGCGCCCCACGCCGCACGTTTTTTTGATGGGCGGCACAGGACTCGAACCTGTGACCTCCGGTATGTGAGACCGGCGCTCTAACCAGCTGAGCTAGCCACCCGGGCCGCCGGGCCTTCGGCCCGTCGGAATTACCAATGATCAATGTCCAATGATCAACGATCATGGAATGCCGGGGAAAAGATAATGAACGGAACTGATGGGGCAAAGCGGTCTATCGTGGCACGCGCCGCTGGTGTGCGTCTGTTACCGCAACCCGTTTCCCGTCGACCAGATGTTCAAGTGGGCCCTCCAGGATTTGAACCTGGGACCTACGGATTATGAGTCCGCTGCTCTAACCGCTGAGCTAAGGGCCCGAAACAACCGCACGCAGTTACGCCGCACGTCAAAGTAATCCCTCGCGCCGCAGCTTTCCAAGCTGGTCGTAATACGCTTCATGCACCGCCAGCACCTCCGCTGGTGAGACCGTGGCCACCCCTGCCTTTCCCACCTCGATGCCGGCGGCAAAGTTCGCGATGTGCGCCGCCTCGCGCACATTGGCGCCGCCCGCCAGCGCCGACCCGACCCAGGCCGTGACGGTATCGCCCGCGCCCGAGACGTCGAACACCTCGCGCGCCATCGTCGGAATCCGCGTGATCTGGTGGTCCTTAGTCGCGAGCAGCATTCCCTCGGCGCCCAGCGTCAGCAGGAGATTATCCACCGCCAGTTTGTCGAGCGCATCGGGCAGCGCGTCCGGATGGGCGAGATCGAGCGCGGCCCCCATCGCCAGCTCCAGCTCGCGGCGATTGGGCTTGAACACCGTGGCGCCGCGATAGGCGAAGAAGTTCTTGAACTTGGGATCCACCACGACCGGCAGGCCGTGCTTCTTGGCAATCGCCATCCCGCGCTCGATCACCTGCGGCACCAGCGTGCCTTTGTTGTAGTCCTCGATCAGCAGCGCATCCGCATCGCCCAGTGCCCGTTCCAGCGACTTGGACAGCTGCTCCATCACCCGCGCGGACAGCGGGTCTTCGATCTCCTCGTCGATGCGCAGCATCTGCTGGCCGCGGGCGACGACGCGGGTCTTGGACGTCGTGGGGCGCGCCGGGTCTACCACGAGGAAATTGGGCGTGAGGCGCAGGTCTTCCAGCTCGGTGCGCACCGATGCGCCGCGCTGGTCCTGGCCCACCACCGCGACGAGCCGGCACTCGGCGCCGAGCGCCGCGACGTTGGCCGCCACGTTCGCCGCGCCGCCGAGGCCGTGGCGGCTGGCGTGCACCGTGACGACGGGGACCGGCGCCTCCGGCGAGACGCGATCCACTTCGCCCACGAGATAGACGTCGAGCATCGCGTCGCCCACGACGACGACCTTCGTCTTGGCCATTTTCTTGAGAAGGTCTTCGATGCGCTCGCGCGTCAGTCGGTCCGGCATCTAGGGGATCCGCCCTTCCTTCTTGGTTCGCCATCCAATCTCGACTCGACCAACCCACCGCGTTTTGCTCGCACCGGTGACATGCTGGTAATTGTTGATCAGGTGAACGCCGCCGTCGCCCGACACGACCCAGCGTCCATGCGCCACGCGCCCGGCGATCGCCAGGCGCAGCGTCCGCGCCTGCACGCCGGCGAACAGCATCGGCGTCGAGTCGAACTGGGCGACCGTGGGGTAGGGCGACCGGAAGTCGCCCTCGCCCTGGCGCAGCAGCGTGACTTCCGGCTCGAGCAGCACCCCCGGTCCCGCGATCATGCTGCCGCGCAGCGTGAGCTGATCGTAGTCGGAGAAATTACGGCCCAGCCCGACGCCGCGCCGCATCAGCGC
>JBOHSJ010000015.1:0-10989 GCA_050733035.1 Gemmatimonadales bacterium
CGGCGAATCCGCGCGCGGCGCGCCCAGGCGGCGGCCGCCCACACCACCCCACCGACGATCGGCGACAGCGCGACCACGACGGGGGCATCGAACGTGATCATGGCACGCGCACCGCGAATGTGCCCGCCACGACCAGCTCGAGCGCCAGCGCCAGCAAGCCGATGCTGAGCGGCCAGCGATACGCTTCGTCGTAGCGGCGATAGACGAGATGCTGGACCGGTGTCTTCTCCAGGCGATTGATTTCGGCGAAGATGTTGGAGAGCGAGGCGGCGTCGGTCGCGCGGAAGTAGCGGCCACCGGTGTTGCGGGCGATTTCGCCAAGCAATTGCTCGTCGATCTTGACCGGCATCGTCTCGTAGCGGAGCCCCAGCGGTCCCCGTCCCGTGGGGACGGGCGCTTCGCCTTGCGTCCCCACACCGATCGTGTAAATCCGGATCCCGAATGCCGCCGCGGCTTGGGCCGCCGTGCGCGGGTCCACGGTTCCCTTGTTGTTCTCGCCGTCCGTCAGCAGCACCATCACCTTGCTCTTCCCGGGAGCTCGCCGCAGCCGGTTCGCTGCGGTCGCTATCCCGGTCCCGATGGCAGTCCCGTCTTCGAGGATGCCGATCCGCAGATTGCGGATCGCCTGTTCCAGCACCGCATAATCGGTGGTGATCGGCACCTGCGTGAGCGCCTGGCCGGCGAACGCGACAAGGCCAATGCGGTCCGAGGAGCGGGCCCGCACGAATTCCACCGCGGTACGGCGCGCCACGTCGAGCCGGTTCGCCGGCGAAAAGTCCTCCGCCAGCATGCTGCTCGAGATGTCGAGGGCGAGCACGATCGAGATCCCTTCGCTACGCAGCTCGGCGCGGGCGGAGCCGAGGCGCGGGCCGGCTGCCGCGATGATCCAGGCGCCGAGACACAGCGAGCGAAGCGACACGGGCAGACGCGCGATCCAGAGCCGTTCCGCGGGGCCCTGGGCGGGGCGCACATCACTCATCGGGGCGCCGGCGAGCCGGTTGAGCCGTTTTGCGCGCCACCACCACCACAGCGGCAGCGCCAGCAGCAGCAGCAGCACGAATGGCCGCGCGAATGTCATTTGGTCTTGCGGCTGCCGTTTCCGCCGAGCTCACGGGCCAGGGCGCGAGCCCGCGCCGCGAGTGGCGCGACGTCCACGCCGTGCGCCGTCGCGAACGCCACCTGATCGAGCGCCTGCAGCAGCTCCCGCAGATCGCGCAGGGGCGCGTTGGGCCAGGCGTGCTCCACCGCCACCAGGCATTCTGTCGTGCTCAGCGCCTCGTGGGCGCTCGGCACGGCGCGGGCGACGGCGCTGCGTAACTGATGCGTGGCACGCGCCGCGACCGCCTTCGGCTCTCCCGCCCCCAGCCAGCGCTGGTCGGGAACCTCGGCATCGAGGGTGAGCGCCGACTCCTCTATCCCGAGGCGCGGCGCGCGCCGTCTCCAGCCGATCAGGAGCAGCAGCGCCCCAGCGGCGAGCAGCACCGCGGCGAGGACGGGAATGGGACTCGCGCGCTGCAGCCGCAGCGGCCCCAGCGATGGTTGCGGGACGGGAGATCGCACACTGTCAGGGATGACGCTCGCCACTCGAAACGTCGCGGTGCCGCCGGCGAGCGAATCGGCGGAGCCGTCCGGTCCCAGGCGCCAGAGCGGCGGCATGTCGAGTGCAATCTCGCCGGGCCCCCAGGCGACGACCACGTATCGCACCGTCCACCCACCGGAGCCGGACGGAATGATCACCGCGTCGCTCAGCGGCTCGGCAACGGCACCGCTGGGCAGCCTGCCGGCGCGCACGCGCCAGCCGGCGGGCGCCGCGATGGTGCGCTCGAGTTTGATCGTATCGCCCACCGTCGGAGCAGCCGGCGTTGCGCTCCACCCGTCCGCCTGCGCCAGCAGCAAGAGCAGCGCGATCATCGGCTCATCCGTCGCGCCCGTTCGGCGAAGGCACGGCGCAGGGGGACACCGTAAGGGACGGTCGTCAGCAGCGGCACGCGATCCACGCCGGCCTGGACAAGCTTGCGCGTCCGCTCCTGCTGCATGCGCTCAGCGGCGACGCGGATGCGCGTACGGGTTGGCACATGACTCGTGTCCACGAGCAGCCGTTGCCCGGTCTCCGCGTCCTCCAACTCGACCCAGCCCGCGTCGGGCAGATCGTACTCGCGCGGATCGTCGATCGTGATCGCAACGACTTCATGGCGTGCGGCGAGCCGGCCGAGCGGTTCTTCCCAATCCTCGGCGCGGAAATCGGATAGCACGACCACGATCGCGCGGTGGCGGAGCAGCTTCGTCGCGTAGGCCAGCGCCCCGGCGAGGTTCGTCCCGCGGCCCCGCGGTGCGAACGCCACGAGGTCGCGGATCACGCGCAGCGCGTGGGCCTTTCCCTTGGCCGGACGTACCACGTACTCCGGAGTATCGGCGAACAGGAGCGCGCCCACGCGATCGTTGTGCCGAGCGGCGGCGAGGGCCAGAACCGCGGCGACCTCCACGGCGAGGCCCGCCTTGCTGTAGGGCCGGCCGAAGTGCAGCGAGCCCGATTGGTCTACGAGGAGGAGCAGCGTCAGCTCGCGCTCCTCCATGAAGGTCTTGACGAACGGATGGCCCATCCGCGCCGAAACGTTCCAATCGATGGCGCGGAAATCGTCGCCCTGTTGGTAGGCCCGCACTTCGGCGAACTCGATGCCCTGTCCGCGGAACACCGACCGGTATTCGCCGGTGAACAGGGTGTTCACGAGCGTGCGCGCGCGCAGCTCGATCCCCTTCACCTGCTTGAGCACCTCGGCCGGCACGGTGCGGCGGCGCGATTCGACCGGGGACCTCACCTCGCGCCGGCGCTCTGGTCCCACATACGTCACGGCACGCCCACCGCCTCCAGGATCTTCGCGATCACGCGCTCGGTGTCCATATCCTCCGCCTCCGCCTCGAACGTGAGCAGCACGCGGTGGCGCAGCACGTCGAACGCCATCGCCTTGACGTCCTCCGGCACCACGAACGCGCGACCGCGCAGGTACGCGTGCGCGCGCGCCGCCTGCGCGAGGTAGATCGACGCGCGCGGCGAGGCCCCGAACGCGATCAGCGGCTTCAACTCGGGCAGCCCGACGCTCTGCGGCTCGCGCGTCGCGCGCACCGCGTCCACGATATAGTCCACCACTTTCTGGTCCATGAACAGCTCGGCGATCGCGCTGCGCGCCGCGAGAATATCCTCCGCTTCCGCGACGCGCGTGACCTCGATCGGCCGACCGGACGCCATGCGACCGACGATCTCTTTCTCCGCGTCGCGAGTGGGGTAACTCACGCGGACCTTCAACATGAACCGGTCGAGCTGCGCCTCCGGCAGCGGATAGGTCCCTTCATGTTCGATGGGGTTCTGCGTCGCCAGGACGAGGAACGGCTCCCCGAGAAAGAACGTCTCGCCGCCGATCGTCACCTGCTTTTCCTGCATCGCCTCGAGCAGCGCAGACTGCACCTTCGCCGGCGCGCGGTTGATTTCGTCCGCGAGCACGAGATTCGCGAACAGCGGGCCTTTCTTGGGATAGAACTCCTGCGAGCGCTGATCGAACACCATCGTGCCGATCACGTCGGCCGGCAGGAGATCGGGCGTGAACTGGATCCGCGAGAAGCTGATGCGGAGGCATTCCGCCACCGTTTTCACCGCCAGCGTTTTGGCGAGCCCGGGCACGCCTTCGAGCAGGATGTGGCCGCCGGTGAGCAGCCCGATCAGCAGGCGCTCCACCATGACCTCCTGGCCGACGACCCGCTTCGCGACCTCGCGCGTGATCGTCTGCGTGAGCACCGCGTCGTTCGTTTTGGCCGTCTTCGTCGTCATCTCAGCGACGCCTCTGCGGCACGCTTCACCGTCGGCTCCTTGTCACGAGAGTAGAGCTCCAGCAGCGCTTTCGCTTCGACGCGATCGAGGCGCGCCAGTCCTTCGATCGCCGCGGCGCGCACGTACGGCGTGCGGCGCGGCTTGCCACCCGGCTCCGCGAACTTCGCCAGCACCTCCAATGCGTCCTTCGATCCCAGCTGGCCGATGGCATTCAGCAACGCAGCCAATACCCCTTCGTCTTTCTCCTGCTCCAGCCGCCGCACCAGCACGGTCGTCGCCGCCACATCACCCGCCGCGGCGATCGCGCGCGCGGCCGCGGTGCGCACCAGCACCGACTCGTCCTTCAGCGCCGGCATCGCGGGCCGCGCGATCTCGCGTCCCCCCAGCTCGGCAAGTCCCAGCAGCGCGGCTTCACGCACGCGCTCGTCGCCGTGGCGCGTCAGCCCGATCAGCGTCTCCGCGACCTGCGGACTGCCGCTCAAGCCGAGAAACTCCGCGGCGGCTGCGACGACTTCCGGTACCTTGCTCGCGGCTTGGCTCTGCAACAGCTCGACGGTGCGCTCACCCGCCTCGCGCATCGCGGCTCGATACGCTTCGCGCAGCTCCGGCGCCGCGTGCAAATACGCATCGACAACGAGCCCCGCGGAAACCGCGCCCAGCGCTCCCACCGCGTGCACCAGATGCGCGCGCTGTGCGGGGGGCACCCGCGGCTCACCCAGCCGCGCGACCATACGCTCCACGATAGCCTCGTCCGCAAGCGTTGCGGCCACCGCGCCGATCGCTTCCTGAATCTCCGGATCCTGAATCTTGCTGAGTGAGCGGTCGAGCCCCGCTACGACTTCCGCGATCGCGCCAATATCGCGCAAGGCGATCACATCTGGTGTGAGCCGCCGCAACTGTTCGATGTTCGCGCGTTGCTCATCCGCCGTGGCCGCAGCCTGGAGCGCCGTAACCGCCCGCCGCGCCTCGACGTCGGCGGGTAGCGCCTCCGGCCTGAACACACTGCTCGAACGCGCCGGCCCGACCGTTTCGGATGGCGACGGAGAAGCGGGCGGCGATTGAGGCGGCGGCGATTGAGACGGCGGCGATGGGGCGGCGGCAGGAGCCGGAAGCGGCTCGGCCATGGCGCGGGACGCAGAGAGCCGTTGGCTGGCACGCTTGCCCAGGTGCACCGCGATGCGGCCCAACGCGGAGTCGTCGGGCGAAACACTCCCGACCGCGACGCCGAACAAGCCGAGCCAATGCTCCGGCGTCACGCCGGGATTGACTTGGATCGCACGGATGCCGCGGGCGAACAACAGGCCGGCGAGCTCCGCGACCTGTGTGTTGCGCGGCAGCAGATGCTGACCGTGCCAGTGCAGACCGGTGGCGCCGATCTTCCACTCCACCGTACCAAGCGCGGCGAGCCCGGGCAGGCACGCCGTGATCTGACGCATCGCTTCCAACACCGCCGGATGTGACGGCGGATAGAGGCGCGTCAGCCGGAATGTCGTGCCGATCGCGCCCAGCGCGCGGTCCACTGCTCCCGAGTCGATCGCCATAGCTAGGGCTTCATTCGTTCGATTGCGTGGATCTCCTGCCGGGTCAGCTCCCGCCACTTGCCCTCGGGCAACTTGCCGAGCCGCACGGGGCCGTAGGCGACGCGGTGCAGCCACTCGACCTTGAGGCCGAGCGCCTCGGCCATACGGCGAACGATGCGCTGGCGGCCCTCCGCGAGCGTCAACTCGATTTCGACCGACTTCCGGTCCTTCGCTGGCCGGACGCGCGCCTCGACGACGCGAACCGCTCGCCCGTCGATCACGATGCGTTGTGCCAGCGCTTCACGAATCGCTCCCGCGTCGGCGCCGTGCACCCCGAGCCAGTAGGTGCGCGGGACTTCGTAGCGCGGATGCATGAGCCGGTGCGCCGCGGCGCCGTCAGTGGTCAGGAGTAGCAGCCCGGAGGTCATCACGTCCAGCCGTCCAACGTACGTGAGACCCGGGACCTTGGGGAGGAGCCCGAAGACTGTGCGGCGTCCCTCCGGGTCGGAGCGGCTCACGACGTACCCGAGCGGCTTGTTGAGGGCGAGCCAGGTGGTGCGGGTGGCGGGGCGGACGGCGTGGCCGTCCACGGTGACCTTCTGCGTTTCGGGATCGACACTCATCCCGATGGTGGCGGTCTCGCCATCGATGCGCACGCGGCCGGCGCGGATCAAGTCCTCCGCCTTGCGGCGCGACGCGACGCCCGCGCGCGCCAGAGCGCGCTGCAGGCGCATCAGCGTCATTCGGGCTCGTCGACGGGCGTGGGGCGCCGGAGGGCGACCGACAGCTCCTCGAGCCGCGGCAGATCCTCCAGATCTTTCAGTCCCAGAATCTCGAGAAACGACGGCGTGGTGCCGTAGAGCAGCGGCCGGCCGAGGCCTTCGCCGCGCGTGATGACTTCGATGAGCCCGCGCTCCACCAGCTTGTCCATGACGGCGCCGGAATCGACGCCGCGGATTTCATCCACTTCCAAGCGGCCGACGGGCTGGCGATAGGCGATGATCGCGAGCGTCTCGAGCGCCGCCGGCGACAGCCGCCGCGGGCGCAGCGCGAACGCGGCGCGCTCGATCGTCTCGGCGTATTCGCGGCGCGTGAGGAACTGCCATCCCTCGGCGATCTCCACGAGCTCCACACCATGATCGTCCTGGTAGTTGCTACGAACCTCTTCCAGAGCTGATCGAATGTCTTCGCCGGGCACAAGAGATCCGAGCTCCTCGATCGTCAGCGGGCGCGACGCGGCGAACAACGCCGCTTCAAGCAGCTTCGCGAGGGATTGCACGCGTAATCACCATCGGGCCGAAGGGTTCGGGCTGCGACAGCGTGAGCGAGCTGCGCTTGGCGAGCTCGAGAAGCGCGATGAACGTCGACAGCACGTCCACCAGGGTAGCTTGCGGTCCCACAGCTTCGGCCCAACCGAACGTGTCGCGCTCGGCGAGGAGCGCCTGGATCCGCGCGGTGGCGCCTTCCACATCGAGCGGGCGCGGCACGACGCGGTGCAGCATCGGCTCCGGAATCAGGGCAATGACGCGTTCGGCGGCGCCCAGCAGGTCGTTCAGGTCGATCTGCAGCGGCGCGGGCGGCGCATCGGGCGGAGGCGCCTCGTAGCCGCGGCCGAACCGCTCGGCGCGCACCTGCGCGGCATGGCCCAGCCAGTCCACCAGCTCGCGGATCTGCTGGTATTCGAGCAGCCGGCGCACCAGCTCCGCGCGCGGATCTTCCCACTCGTCGTCGCCCAGCCGCCGCGGCAGCAGCATCTGCGCCTTGATCCGCAGCAGCCGCGCGGCCATCTCGAGATAGTCGGCGGCCTGGTTGAGCCCCAGCTCGTTGATCACCGAAAGGAACTGGTCTGCGATTTTCGCGATCGGGAGGTCGGTGATATCGACCTCGTCCTCGCGAATGAGATGCAGCAGCAGATCGAGCGGGCCGGAGAACTTCTCCAGCTCGACGACGAAGCTCCCACTGCCGAGTGGTACCGCTTGCGTCATGACGGGTAGGCCCCCTGGGACACGGCGAATCCGCGGACCAAGCCCCACGCGACGTCCATCAAGATCGACGCGGGCGTCAGCAGCACGCGCAGCACACCGGGGAAGAGCCAAATCAATGCCATGACTGGCAGGAAGCCGAACGCCTGCAACCGGCGGTAGCGCATCCCCGCCGTGGGGGGCAGGAGGTGATAGAACACGTGACTGCCATCGAGCGGCGGCACGGGAATGAGATTGAAAAACGCGAGCACGAGATTGAGCCACATGCCGTAGAACAGCATCCGCTGAACGATCTCAAAGCTTCCCACCATCGCCGGAATGCCGTCGCCGATGAGCCCGACGACCGCGAACAGCACCGTAGACACGATGAACAGGCCGAGATTCACCACGATGCCCGCGAGGGAGACGATGACGTCGCCGCGGACAAACTCACGGTAGTTTCGCGGGTTCACAGGCACCGGCTTCGCCGCCCCGAACGGCGGTGCACCGAGTTTCCACAGGACGAAGGGAACGATGATCGTCATGATCGGATCGATGTGCTTCAGCGGATTGAGCGTCAGCCGCCCGAGCATGTAGGCGGTGGAATCACCCTGCCGGTAAGCCGCCTCGGCGTGGGCATATTCGTGAGCCACCATCGAGAACAACAACACGGGGGCCCACACGAGAAACTCGAACGAGATAGCGTGCGCTCGGGTAGGTGACCGCCAAAGATATGTATAGTCTTGACCCCACGCAACTTACCATCTAGCTTCCGCGCCATGCCGAAGATCAAATCCGCGAAAAAAGCGATGCGCCAGGCGCGCTCGCGCACTGAACGCAACAAAGGCCAGCGCTCGTCGCTGCGCACCGCGCTGAAACGCGTTCGCGCCGCCGCCACCGCCGACGCCGCCGCGATCGCCTACACGCTGGCCGCCCGCGTCCTCGATCGCGCCGCCCGCAAGGGACTGATCCACAAGAACAACGCCGCCCGGCAGAAATCGCGCCTGGCGGCATTGGTGAAACGGCTGAAGGCAAAGGCATCGACATAGCCCCTACATTTTTTCTACATCGCCGCTAGTTCCGCGCCGCAGTTCTCGCAGTACCACTCCGTCGCCAGATTCATCGTTCCGCACTCGCGGCACTTGAGCGTTTTCTCGACCTCGGCGTCGGCGTCCGCCGGCGCTTCCGGGGTGGCGTTCTCCTCGATTTGATACTGCGCACCGCTCGCGCGCCGCGGCGACGGCGCGCTCTTCTCGTCGTCCGTCACCGACTTCAAGAACGCCAGCTCGTCCATCGGCGTCTTGCGTTTCTCGGATTTGGGCGGCGATGGCGACAGCGTCAGCTCATCAGAAGCGGCCACGCGCCGGGAGGCGGGGGCTGGTTTCGCTTTCACCAAGTCATCCAACTCCGCGAGGCGCGTGATGTCACGCTCGACGTCCATCATCTCGTCGCGCACGGCGCCGAGGTCCGCGAGCGCATCCTTGTGAACCTGGGCCCACTGGCCTTCGTCATACTCGCCGACTTCATGGCGCAGCTCGGTCTCGGCCAGCCGCTCAGCGGCGCTTTTCTCCTTTTTTTGGAGTTCGAGGAGCGTTTCCTTGCGCTGCGCGATCAGCTGGCGCGCCTCCTCGGCATGCGCCTTCAGCTCTTCAGTGACGGCCTTGAGACGGGCTTCGTAGTCGGCGCGCACGCGTGTGCGGACGTGCTCCGGCGCCGAGTCCGCGGTCGCGGTGATGCGCGCGAGCCACGCCTCGTACTGGCGGCGCTCTTCCAGCAGCCGCTGAATGGCGGCAGCGCTCTTCGACGGACTCTTAGCCATCGAGCCTCATCGCGACAACGATGATGCGTGCAGAGTGCTCCAAAGTCTCCATCCGGATCCAGGCCTCGTCGAGCGTGGTGCCCATTGTTACAGCGCCGTGCTTCGCGAGTAGCAAACCGTTGTGCTCCTTGAGATACGGGACCACGCGGTCGCCCAACTCGGGTGTGCCGGCCTTGCCGTAAGGCACGAGGGCCACTGGCCCCACGATGAAAGTAAGCTCCGGCAACAAATTGCCCGGAATCTCTTGTCCCGCAACGGCAAAGCCCGTCGCGGTGGGCGGATGCGCATGGACGACCGCGTGCACATCCGGCCTGTGACGCAGGATGCGCAAGTGTAAGTCCAACTCGCTGGTAGGCTTGCGGGAAGTGCGCCGGCGCGGTTTGCCGCTGAGATCGACTTCGACCATGTCCGCCGCGGTCACGAGCGACTTGATGTACCCGCTCGGCGTGACAAGCACACGTTCCGTCCCGATACGCACGGCGAGATTGCCGTCACGCCCGGCGATGAGTCCCCGTGCCGCCAGCTGCCGGCAGCACAGCGCCATGCGCCGAGCCACGGCACCGGCGTTCATCGCCTTGCCGGCTGCGGGGACTCCAGATCGTGCACGATGGCGCCGGCGACGATGGTGAGCAGCGCGCGACCGGTCAGCGTGCGCCCGGCGAACGGCGTGTTGCGGCTCTTCGAGTGGAACGTCGTCGGATCGACCGACCATTTCGCGGCCGGATCGAGCACGGCGACGTCGGCCACGGAACCGGGTGCGAGCGTCCCACCCCCAAGGTGAAAGACGCGTGCCGGATCGGTGCTCATGCGCCGGATCAGCTCGGGCAGGGTGAACACGCCGCTGCACACCAGCTCGGTGTGCGCGACCGCGAAGGCGGTCTCGAGACCCACCACGCCGAACGGGGCGTCGTCGAACGCCGCCTCCTTTTCGTCGTAGGCATGCGGCGCGTGATCGCACGCGATGCAGTCGATCACGCCGTCCTTCAGCGCGCCGCGCAGCGCGGCGACGTCGGCGGCTTCGCGCAGCGGCGGATTCATCTTCGCGTGCGTGTCGTACTCCTCGCAGGCGTAGTCGGTCAGCGTGAGGTGATGCGGCGTCACCTCCGCGGTCACCCGGATGCCGCGCTCTTTGGCTTCACGAATGATGGCGACGGAGCCGCGCGCCGACATGTGACAGAGATGCACGTGACCGCCCGTCAGCTCGGCGAGCAGCACGTTGCGCGCCACCATGATCTCCTCGGCGGCCGCGGGAATCCCTTTCAAGCCGAGGCGGGTGGACACGAGCCCTTCATGCATCACGCCGCCGGCGGCGAGCGTCGGCTCCTCGCAATGGTCGGCGACGGGAATGTCGAATGTGCGAGCGTACTCGAGCGCGGTGCGCATGAGGTGGCTCGAGACGACGGGTTTGCCATCATCGGAAACGGCGACGGCACCGGCGCTCACCATCTCGCCGAACTCCGCGAGCCGCTCTCCCTTTTGACCGATCGAAATGGCACCGATGGGATGGACGCGCGCGAGTCCGGCCAGTCCCGACTGCCGCACGATGAATCCGACGGCCGCCTGATTGTCGGTGACGGGGTCGGTGTTCGGCATCGCGCAGATCGCCGTGAATCCTCCCGCCGCGGCCGCGCGCGCGCCGCTCGCCACGGTCTCTTCATCTTCGTTGCCGGGCTCGCGCAAATGCACATGCACGTCCACGAGACCCGGCACGACGATCTTGCCTTTGACATCCCGCACGACCACGCCGTCGGGCTTGCCGAGCCCCCCGCCGCGCCCGACCGCGGCGATCTTGCCGTCCTGGATGAGGACATCGGCCGCTTCGTCCAGGTCGCGGCTCGGATCGATGACGCGGCCACCCTGGAGCAGCAG
>JBOHSJ010000016.1:0-8259 GCA_050733035.1 Gemmatimonadales bacterium
CCGCCGGACCTGGCGGTCAACACCTTCCGCAACATCGATCGGCTCTTTCCGTCGCGTACCGTGCCGCGCTCCGCGCACCCGATGCCTTTGCTCTCTGCCGGAACGCCGCTCGGCCCTGTCGAATTCACGGGTCGCGGCAAGCGCTACAGTCTCGATGATTACCTGGAGCTGAACCGGGTCACCGCGCTGCTCGTGCTGCACGACGGCCGCATCAAGCTGGAGCGCTACCGCTTCGGCAATTCGGCGCGCACCCGATGGATGTCCATGTCCGTCGCCAAGTCGATCACGTCTACGCTGATCGGCGCGGCCCTTAGGCAGGGTTTGATCACGTCGCTGTCTGATTCGGTCATGCGGTACGTGCCGGCGCTCGCGGGGAGTGCCTACGAGGGCGTCACGGTGCGCGACGTGCTGATGATGTCGTCGGGAGTAGCGTGGAACGAGACGTACACCGACCCCACGTCCGATCGCCGGCGGCTGCTCGAGGCCCAGATCGCGCAGCGACCGGGATCCGCGATGGCGGTGATGAAGAGCCTGCCGCGGGCGGCTCCGCCCGGCACACGGAACAACTACAGCACGGGGGAAACGCAAGTCGCCGCGGAGGTGCTGCGGAGCGCCGTACAGCAGCCGCTGGCGTCGTATTTGTCCGAGCGCATCTGGAGTAGAGTCGGAATGGAGTCCGACGCGACGTGGTGGCTCGACTCGCCCGATGGAATCGAGATCGGCGGGAGCGGGTTCAGTGCGACGCTGCGCGACTACGGCCGTTTCGGATTGTTCATGTTGCACGGCGGTGTCGTGGGCAGCGATTCGATGCTTCCCAACGGATGGACACGCGAAGCCACGAGCCCCAAGGTGTTGCGTGGCGGCCCGCCGCTCGAGTACGGCTATCTCTGGTGGCCGGGCACGACCGCCGCCGCGCGGCGGGACGGCGCCTACGCAGCCTTGGGCATCTATGGGCAGGCGCTGTACGTCAATCCCGCGGCGCGCATCGTCATCGTCGTGTGGGCGGCGCAGCCCAAGCCTACGGGTGGCGACGTCCTCGATGACTGGCTGTTCTTCGACGCCGTTGTCGCTGCCCTGGGGTCAGGGAGGTGAGGGAAGGGCCGGGTTCGGGATCATGGTCGAGCCCCGCGGCACTCCGCGATCTCGCTGCGTTCAAGCACATGAGTGTCAGCACCTTCGAGCCGCTCGGCGACGGGGGGGGCGTCGCGAGCCCGCACACCAAGACGGATCTCCGGTACATACAAGAGCTCAAGAAGAAGCACGGGATCGACTACGACTCGCACGCGAGCTACCGCTTCGTGGAGCCTACGCCATAGAGCGGAACAGCGTCGTCCACGAGCGTCTTGCCAACCAGCGCGTCACACGGGCAGCCGTCGGAGACGCGGCCAAGCTCGTCAGGTGGCTCGGGGCGGTGCAGGCGCAGGAGTTCGGGCCTGCAAAGTGGGGCCTCGGACTGCGCCTGCCGCCGGGAGTCTCCGACGCGAAGATTCAGCGCGCATTCGACGCCGGACGAATCCTGCGCACGCACGTCATGCGCCCCACGTGGCACTTCGTGACGCCTGCCGACATCAGCTGGATGCTCGAGCTCACCGCCGCCGGCGTGCATCGACGCATGGCCGTCTACCATCGCCAGATGGGGCTCGACTCTCCCACCTTCATCCGAGCCGCGAAGATCTGCGAGCGCATCCTGCGCGATGGTCAATTCTTGACGCGGCTGGAGCTGAGCGAGCATTTCGCGCGCGCGGGTCTCCCGAGCAGCGGCTACGTGCTCGGTCACCTTGCGATGTATGCCGAACTCGAACGCGTGGTGTGCAGCGGTCCGCGGCGTGGGAAACAGTCCACCTACGCGCTGCTGGCCGAGCGTGCGCCCGACGGTGTGCGGTTGTCGCACGAGGAGGCGTTGGGGGAGCTGGCACGGCGCTTCTTTCAAAGCCACGGGCCGGCCACGCTGCGCGACTTCGTGTGGTGGTCGGGCCTGAAGACGCCTGACGCGAAGCGAGGCCTCGAGATGACCCGCGCCCGGAAGGTCGTCGTGGACGGCACGACGTACTGGTCCCTCGGCCGCGGCGACGTGTCCCGGCCGCGCCGCCCGCTCGTGAACCTGCTGCCGGTCTACGACGAGTATCTCGTTGCCTACCGCGATCGCGACGTCGTGCCGCATGGCCCGGCCGTGGTGCGCACGCGCGCGGGCGGGTACGTGCAGTTCCAGCACGCGCTCGTGATCGACGGCCAAGTCGCGGGTACTTGGCGGGCAGCGCCGAGCGCCGACGGCGTGCCGGTCAACGTGGCGCCGCTGCGGCGGCTGACGCCGGCCGAGCGCCGTGCGTTAACCCGCGAGATCGCGCGTTACCAGCGCTTTCTGGCGGTGTAGATTGGGAACCATGAGTCCTGGTGTGGCACGCGGGGCCCTGGCAGCTCTCCTGTTCGTCGCCTGCGCGAAGGCTCCCTCCCGAACGCCGCCCGCCGCGAGCGCCGAAGCGCCTGTGCCCGATCACGTCTTCGGCATCGTGCTGCGCCAGCCCCTCCATGCCGACGCCTTCGTGCGCCAGCGTTGCTCCAGCGCGCGCCAGTTCGCCTTTCGGCGTGGGTCATACTCGATTGTGACCGACGATGTGCTGTTCGGCACGCCGCACGAGCACGAGGACACCGCCGCGGTCCTGGCAGCGCTCGACTCGTTCAGCGTGTGCGCGGTCGAGACGAAAGAGCTGAGCGCCACGGCGATTGTCACGCTCAGAGACTCGATCGTGACCGGTGCGCATATCTTCTGGCCCGACGAGCGCCGCGCGCCGGAGTACGATCGCGTCCTCGCGACGCTCCAACAGGTGTACGGCGAGCCCTACGGGAGCACGTCCGGCGTGCGGTACTGGTCGGCGGATAGCATGGACCTGACCATCAATCACCGCGGCTTCTACACGGACGGCACCAGTCTCAGTCTGGGCGATGCCCGCGGCTGCGATCGCTACGAGCGCCTCGTGCATCGGTCCGCCCCCGCGCCCGTGTACACCGATTCGCTCGGAACCCCCGATCCCCGCAGTAACCACTGTTGGGTAAGGCCAGGGACGTAGAACCGATGTGGATGGAAGTCGCCGTCGTCGCGATCATCTTCGCGGTGGGCAACATTCTGATGGGGCATTGGGAAGCCCACACTCCGAAATGGCGCCGCCTCCTCAAATTCGTCTTCATGCTCGGCCTGACGCTCGGCATCTCGGCCAGCCTGGGGCGGGCCTGGGCGTTCGGATTCCTCGGTCTGTTGGGTCTCTTCGCCGTGCTTATCCATAGCTGGTGGCTACCGTGGCGCCACGGCATCAACGGCTGGACCGGTGAACCGAAGGAGAAGTATTACGCGCTGCGTGGATGGAAGTACCCCAAGGAGTGATCGAGCGTGACACAGAGCGTTCAGCCCGTTAGCGCCGCAGGCTGAGGCCGACGGCATGCGCGCTCGGACGCAACGCGCGGGTGTTGGCGCGGTCCGTCATCCATACCGCGGGCGTGATCGTTCCCGACAACATTCGGATCGTCTCGACTGAAGGAAAGGATTTTTCCAAGGAGGTCGAGCACACGCTGCGGAATTCCCGGTATCGGCCGGGACGCAAGGACGGGCGCGTCGTGGATACCGTTGTCTGGCAGTGGTTCGTCTTCTATACAACCCGCTGATTACTGAACCTGGACGGGGGCGGTGAAGTAGCCCACCGTCCCTCGCCCCAGCTCCCCGTTGAACCCGTCTCCCCAACAGTACACCGAGCCCAGCGTGGTGAGCGCGCAGGTGTGGTTCGCCGCCGCGGCGATCTGTTCGAAACTCAACCCCCCTTGGACGGGAACGGGGACGAGGCTGCCGTCGCTCGAGCCCGTGCCCAGCTGACCAAACGTGTTGGCGCCCCAGCAATACGCGGTATTGGCGATCGTGAGTCCACAGGTATGCGTGCTTCCAACGGACAGCTCCCGGAACGTCAACCCGCCCGCCACCGCCACCGGTGTGGATGCGGAGTTCGTGCTCCCGTTGCCGAACTGTCCATAGGAATTATCGCCCCAGCAGTATGCGGCGCCGGTGTTCTGCACACCGCAGGTTTGCCACATACCGGCGGTCAGCGAGGTGAAGAGCAAGCCGCCCTGGACGGGGACGGGGTAATCGCGCGCGTCTCCGGTTCCGTCGCCGAGCCAGCCGTAGGTGTTCGAGCCCCAGCAGTACGCGACGTTCGATCCCGTGCGCGCGCAGGTATGCGAGGCGCCCGCCGCCAGCGACGCGAATGTGTGCCCGCCCGCAACCGCGACCGGCACATTGCTCTCGCCGGCGACGCTGTCGCCGAGTGAGCTGCCAATGCCCCAGCAGTACGCCTTGCCGGTATCGTCGAGCGCGCAGCTGTGAAAGATGCCCGTCGCGATCGCGCCATACGTGCGGGTACCGAAGACCTGCCCTGGATCGATCAGGTAGGGAGTAAGGGTGCCGTCGCCCAACTGGCCGAGAACGTTGTTCCCCCAGCACATCGCGCCGCCGCCCGGTTGGATGCCGCAGCTGTGCATCATCGATGCCGACGCCGTCGTGAACGTCAGGCCGCCGACCGAGGAGGGCAGCGAGTTATCGGTGCCGGGACGGGTTCCGAGCTGATAGTTGTTGTTGAGTCCCCAACAGTACGCGAAGTTGGCGCTCGTCACGGCGCAGGTATGGCTCGCCATCGCCCCCGCCGAGATTGAAACCACCGAGGACAGACCGACTACCGCGGACGGGGTGGAGGCGCGCTCGAGCGGGCGCCCCGCCTCGCCGAAATGATTCGAGCCCCAGCAGTACGCGGCGCCATCGACCAGCCCGCAGGCGTGTTGCGAGCCGGCCGCGAGCTCGTTGAACGACCCTCCGTTCACGGGCGCCGGCGAGCCGCTTGCGACCACAACGCCCCGCCCGAGCTGCCCCACATTGCCCCGGCCCCAGCAGACCGCGGCCCCGTTGTGTGTCATCGCGCAGGTGTGATCGTAGCCGGCGGAAACCCGCGTGAATGTTCCAGCGACGGAGACGATTGCCGGCACATCCGAGCCGTTCGCGATGCTGCTGCCCAGCTGCATGAGGGCGTTCGAGCCCCAGCAGTACACGATCCCCGGCGCCGTCACGCCGCACGTGTGGCCGTTGCCCAGGGCGATGTCGGTGAAGGTGAGGCCGCCCTGGACGAGAGCCGGCTCGGTTTTCCTGCCGACCTCAGATCCGTTGCCCAGCGCGCCGGCGTGGTCCTGGCCCCAACAGTACGCCGCATGATCGGTTGTGATGCCGCACGTGTGCGAATAGCCGGTTGCGACGCTGAGGAAGTGCAGGTCTCCCGCCACCGGCGTCGGAACCGGCCGTGGATCGATGGTTCCGTCGCCGAGCTGGCCGTCGACGTTGGATCCCCAGCAGAAGGCGGAGCGCGCCGACGTAATGGCGCACGTCTGACGGCCGTTCGCCGCGATCGAGCTGAAGCGCGCCGCGCCGCTGACCGCTACAGGCGCCGGACTATCGCTCCAGCTTCCGTTCCCGAGCTGCCCGCTTCCCCCGGCTCCCCAGCAATAGGCTTGTCCGTTCTGCTCGATGCCGCATGTGTGCGCGACGCCCGCGGCGAGCTGGATGAAGTGATATCCGCCCACGACTGCGGTCGGCTGGCTCCGGTCCACCGTGGTGCCATCGCCCAGCTCGCCGCTGCCGTTGGCGCCCCAGCACAGCGCGAGACCTTCTGCCGAGAGCACGCACGTATGACTGCCCCCGGCAACAAGACCATGTGGACTGGTAAAGGAAGGCGCCGTCGTCTCCGAGCAGGCTGCCGTGGAGGCGAGGACGACCAGGGCCAGGAGTCTAGCGCGGGAGGTTGAGGCTCCGCAGGTAGTCGGCAACGATGTACGCGGGTACGGCGAAGATGATCTTGCCATTCGACTCCCGCTCGCCGCCGTACAGCACGGCGATCACTTTCCCATCACGATCGAAGATCGGACTGCCGGACGATCCGGGCGCCCCGTAAGCGTCCACCTGGACGACCGACGTCAGCGCCTTGCTCACCGTCCCCACCGTGAGCGTCGGTTCTGCGATGGGATGGCCGCCTTGCGCTTCCATCGGCAGATCGAAGCCCAGGGGATAGCCCAGGATCGCGACAGGATCCCCGCGCTCGATGCCCTCACGCGTGCGCGCCAGGCCGCGGACGCGCGGCGTCCCGCCCTTGATCAGCACGCGCAGCACGCCGATGTCCGCCTCCGGCGAGACGCCGAGCATCTCCCCGCGCCACATCTGCGTGCTGCCCGAAAAGATGATGCCCAGCCGCTGCGGCGTCTTGGTCCCGTCTTCCCCGGCCAGGATGTGCTTGTTCGTGATCATCGTCCCCATCGAATCGATGGCGAACGCGGTGCCACTGAAGCGTTCGCCGTCGGTGTACTCGACGAGCACGATGGCGACCGCGTCCTGATTCTGATGGGAGACCGCGCGGTAATCGACGCCGCCCACCGCCCCCGCCAGCGCGCGCTGGCGCCGCTCTGCGGCCTCCAGCTCGCTGCGCAGCCGCGACACGGAGGACGCGTCACCGCTCGAGGCGGCCAGCTCCCGCCGCAGCCGCCCCGTCTCGTCCTGCGATGCCTTCAGCGCATCCCGCACGCCCTGCAGCTCCGACTGGAAGTGCGACGACATCGCGCGCGCCTCGCGCATCAGGCTGTCGGCACGCAGCTGCAGCTGCAACAGCTCGTTCGCGCGCCGCCGTCCGTCCAGCTGCATCCACGTAAACCCCGTGCCGACGACGAGCAGCACCGCGATCAGGATCTTCGTGGTGCGGCGGAGCTGCGCGGTTTGGCGCGCGACCTCGGCGGCGATCCGAATCCCCGTGCTGGGACGAGCCGGGGGGCGCGCGGCTTGATAGATCTCGCGCGGCGAGGACGCCCGTTCCGCGAGCCCTTCCGCCGCCGCCGTGGGCGGCAGCTCCACATCGGCCTCGATGACGCCGAACTCGAGCGCCGGCCCGTTCGCCCCGAACCCGATGACGTCACCGTCGCTCAGCAGCGTATCGCCCGTGATGCGCTTTCCATTGACGAACGTGCCGTTGCGGCTGCCGAGGTCCTGGAGGACGAATCCTTCCGTTTTGCGCACGATCGCCGCGTGGCGCGACGACACGTCGAGATCGCGCTCGGCGTCGAAGCGCACGTCCGACAGGGGATGGCGCCCAAGGCCGATGTAGCCCTTGCGGAAGGCCTCGATCTGACCCACGCGGGCGCCGGAGAGAAACTTGAATTGGGCTTTCACTGGCTCCGCGTGAAGTACAACACCAGGGCGGCGGCGACGGCGATCAGGACGAGAACGATCGTCCTCGTCTGCTTGCGAGTCTCTCTGTTCGGGACGGGAGGCCGGCTCCCCTTGTAGACGGGCACCGGCTCCGTGCTGGTCTCGGTGTCGATCAGGGGGTAGACCTGGTGGCCCACATCTTCCTGCGTACCGCTCCCGGAGAAGCGCAGCCCGTCGCCGTCGAACCGCGCGATCACGACCGTGATGTTGTCGGGACCGCCGCGCTCGTTCGCGAGCGCGATCAGTTGATCACAGGCCGCGCCCAAATCCTTCGCCTCGGTCACGACCTTGGCGATCTCGTCCTTCTTGACCTGTCCCGAGAGACCATCGGAGCAGAGCACCAGGACGTCGCCCCGGCGCACTTCCTGATGCGTCAGGTCGACTTTGACTTTCGGATCGGGGCCCAGCGCCTGCAGGATGATGTTGCGGCGCTCGCTCTGTGCCGCTTCTTCCTCGGTCAGCTCGCCCGCTTCCACCAGCCGCTGCATCAGCGACTGATCTTTGGTGATCTGGTGCGCCTGCCCGCCGCGAATCAGGTATGCCCGGCTGTCGCCCACCTGCGTCAGGTAGAGGTGATCGCTCAACACGCCCGCCGCGGTCGTCGTCGTACCCATGCCGCGCACTTCGGGGTGCGCCTTCGCGTGCGCGTGAATGCTCGCGTTCGCGACTTCCACCGCTTCCTTCAGCCGGTACGCGAAGCGCTGCGGCGTCGGCTCGTGCTCGGCGTTCCACGTTTTCATGAGGTGATCGTAGATCGTGTCGGTCGCCATTTCGCTCGCCAGCTCGCCTGCCGCGGCGCCGCCCATGCCGTCGGCGACGACCAGCAGCGTGCCACGCGGGCCGATGTCGTGCTGCCGCACTTCCGGCTGCAACGACGCCGCCTTGCGCGTCAGGTCGGCGACGAGGAACCGGTCCTCGTTGTGATCGCGCGTGCGGCCGAGGTCGGTCTTGCCGAAGACCTCGACGCGAATGGCCTTGTTAGAGCG
>JBOHSJ010000017.1:0-1763 GCA_050733035.1 Gemmatimonadales bacterium
TCGCCGGACGCATGGCGCGGCTCGCCGCCGGCGCGGTCAGCCTCGAGGGCACGGCGCGCGCGGCCGTCGAGCTCGCGGCGCAACTCACCGATCGCGCGGTTGCCCTGGCGATTGCCGATGATGAGCCGCGCATCGTCGCGATCTCGAATGCCGCCGACAAGCGGCTCGGCGGGATCGAGCTTCCCCATCAGTCAGCGGTCGCCCGGGCGATCGCGTCCGGCTTACCCGTCGCCACCCGCGGGGGCGAGGATGTGTTCGGGGCCGGCCCGGGCGTACCGGAGCGCCGGCGCAATGAGCGCGCCGGGACAGCCTACCCGCTGCTCGACGGCTCGATCGTTGTCGGCGCACTCGTGGTGCTAGGCCCACCGCTCGAACCTGACACGCCGATTCTCGACGACCTCAGCCCGCTCGTCACCGACCTCGGCCCGCGCATCGCGGCCGCACGCGCGGTGCACGACGCCGAGCGGCGCGCAGTCGTGGACCCACTGACGGGCCTGCGCAATCGCCGCGAGCTCGAGCGCGCGCTCAACGCCTCAGGGGGAGGGGGGGGAGAGGGGGGCCAGGGGTCACGCGGTCTCGCGACGCTCATCTACGTCGATCTCGATCACTTCAAGAAGCTGAACGACACGCTGGGGCATCCCGCGGGCGACGCGGCCCTGAAGCATGTCGCCCGGCTCCTGGAGGCGGCGGTGCGCGACGGCGATCTGGTGGCGCGCATCGGCGGCGAGGAATTCGCGGTTTGGTTGCCGCGCACCGGTTTGCGCGAAGGCCTGGAAGTGGCCGAGCGCATCCGGCGCTCGGTGGCAGAGAAGCCGCTGAGTTGGAGCGGATCCGTCTACGCGCTGACGGCATCGTGCGGCATCGCGTCGTGCCCCGAGCTCGTGGGTAGCGTATTGAACCTGCCCGCGGCCGCGGACGCGGCATTGTACCGGGCGAAGCAGGGAGGGCGAAATCGCGTCGAGCGAGCCTGACGCTGCCAAGCCGTCGCCACGCGATCAGACTGAGGCCGCGTTGTTCGGCGTGGGCATCATCGTCTTCGCGGTAGTACTCATGTGGGCTCAGCAGCGGTGGGCTCACAATTTTCAGCTTATCGAACACGATCGATATTTCTGGGTGACAATCGTGGTCGTATTTCTCGGCACCGTTGTCGCCTTGGAAGTTCTGTGGCACGTTGCCTGGCGGCGCTCCTGCAAGTATTCGCCGATGCTCGCGTTTGCGGTGATGCTTGGCACGTACCACGTGTTCTATCCCATCGCCAATGGCGCGCTCGATCGGCGCGCGGCGGAGCAGCGTGTCTATGTTATCGAGAGACGATACTGTTCCGCGGCAAAGAGCGACGGGCGAGCGCACATCTGGCTGCGGTCGCGCGCCACCCCAGATGACGAGATCGAATATCGTGTGTCACGGCGGCGGTGCCTGGATGCAAAAGACGGCGAGGAATTAGTCCTCGACGTGAAGCCCGGATTCTTCGGCACCGCGTGGGTCCCCCGCTACGAAGCGGAGTGGTGGTGACGTTGAAAGCGGCGCGGCGACCGATTAGGTTTGCCCACGCGGGGGCGACAGGCTTCGACGGGTTTGGCGAGGGTACTGTTGCGTGCCCAGGTTCTCAGTCACCTGGTAAATCAACTGGGACTATACACAAGCCAACTCTGAACTGGCTCTGGCTGCGTAAGCTTCGGCTTCACGCACCTGCGTGAGTGGCAGCCCGCCTGAGGCGGCGCTCACGTATCGCAAAGTCGGGCTGGTGGCACTTGGGGCCTCAA
>JBOHSJ010000018.1:0-34600 GCA_050733035.1 Gemmatimonadales bacterium
GACCTCATCGAGTATTACCGCTCGATGGCGCCCTGGCTGCTGCCGTACCTCAAGGACCGTCCTGTCGTCCTCACGCGCTATCCGGACGGCATCAACGGCAAGTCGTTCTACCAGAAGGACGCGCCGGGCTTCGTTCCCGATTGGATTCAGACGATCCCGATTTGGAGCGAGGACACGCAGCGCGACATCAACTACTTCGTCTGCAACGACGTGGAGTCGCTCGTCTATCTGGTGAACCTGGGGACGATCCCGCTGCACATCTGGGGCAGCCGCATCACCGATCTCACCAAACCCGACTGGTGTCTCATCGATCTCGATCCCAAGGATGCGCCATTCGCGCACGTCCTGACGCTCGCCAAGACGATGAACAAGCTGTGCGACGAAGTGGAAATGCCGGCCTTCATCAAGACGACGGGCAAGTCCGGCTTGCACATCCTGCTGCCGCTCGGCGGGCAACTCACGTACCAGCAGTGCCTGCAACTCGCGATCCTGTTCGCGCGCCTGGTGACCGATGAACACCCCGACCTCGCGACGACGGCACGCACGATTAGCAAGCGCGACGGGAAGGTGTATGTGGACGCCTTTCAGAATCGGGCGGGGCAGCTGATGGTCGCACCGTATAGCGTGCGACCATCGCCGGGCGCGCCTGTCTCGATGCCGATCGAGTGGCGCGAGGTCACGCCCAAGCTCCACAACAGCAACTTCACGATCGCCAACGCGCGGAAGCGCATGCAGAAACTCGGTAAGGATCCGGTTCTGTCGGTGCTCGAGACGAAGCCCGGTCTGGTCCGTGTGCTGGAACGGCTCAATGGGCGCCTCGGGGAAGACTGACGTCGGCTTGCTCGTGCGGCCGCACGACGCGCGCTTGCTCTACGTGCTCGCGCATGGGGCAGGGGCGGGCATGCGACACCATTTTCTCGCGCAGGCGGCGGACATCTTCGCGGGGCGCGGCATCGCGACCTACCGTTACGAGTTCCCTTACATGCAGGCCGGCAAAAACCGTCCCGATTCGCCGAAGGTGGCGGAGGGTGCCGTTCGTGCAGCCGTCGTCGCGGCATCGCATCGGGCCCCGGAGTTGCCGCTCATCGCCGGGGGAAAGTCGTTTGGCGGGCGCATGACGTCACAGGCGCAGGCGCATGAGCCGCTCCCGGGCGTCCGCGGCCTCGTTTTTGTGGGTTTTCCATTGCATGCCCCCGGCCGGCCCGGCATCGAGCGCGCCGACCATCTGTCGGCGGTTCACGTGCCGATGTTGTTCCTGCAGGGAACGCGGGACGAGTTCGCGACGCTCGAGCTGCTGCAGGGTGTCGTGGATCGCCTCGGCGATCGCGCCACGCTGCATCTCATAGAGGAAGGGGATCATTCGTTCAAGGTGCCCAAGCGCACAGGAAAAACCGAACGCGACGTCATGGACGAGCTGGCGGAAACAATCCAAAACTGGGCGGCGCGGGTGTTGAACCCCGCGGCCAGCCCGCGGGGCTAACGATGCCGAACTACTGGCTGGTCAAGACCGAACCGAGCACCTACAGCTACGACGACCTCGAACGCGCGAAGACCGCCGTCTGGGACGGCGTCAAGAATCCCGTGGCGCTGCGAAACCTGCGGTCCATGCATCCCGGCGATCAGGTGCTGGTCTACCACACGGGTGACGAAAAGGCCGTAGTGGGGTGGGCGACGGTGGTGTCAGCACCGTACGCCGATCCCAAAAAGAAGGACGCCAAGCTGCTCGTGATCGACCTGAAGGCGCACCGCCGCATGCCGCAGCCAGTGACCCTGGCGCAGATCAAATCCGACAAGACGTTCGCCGATCTGCCGATCGTGAGACAGGGGCGCCTGTCGGTCAGTCCGGTGACAGGGCCCCAGTGGAGCAGACTACTGAAGCTGGCGGGAGCCGCCGACTAGCGCTTCGCTTTCTTGGTGAGTTTGCGGACGCGATTCTCCGCCCGCGCCGACGCGATGCCCGCCGCAATGCCGGCGACGATCGCGGCCCGTCCGACGGCCTTGAGAACCTTTCCGGTGCGGCGCAGCGCCGCCTTGATCCGCAGCTGCCGTTGCTCCGTCTCGGCCCGTTTCTGCGCTTCCGCCAGCAGCCGGTCGGCTTCCCGTGCAGCGGTCTCCGCCCATCTCCGGGCCGTCTTTGCCGCCTTTACGGCTGCTTGCTTGAACCGCTCTGCGCGTGATGCCATGTCTGTGTTCCTCCCCCTAGTGGTACGCCGCCGCGATACGTTCGAGCCGCGCCTGAATCTCGGCTTCGGGCAGCCAGCGGCCGTTGACCATTACACCGGCACGCCGTGCGACGTTCGCAAGATCGCTCAGGGGGTTTCCGTTCAGAAGGAGCAAGTCGGCCCGCTGGCCGGCCGCAACACTGCCAAACTCTTGCTCGGCACCGAAATAGCGCGCGACCTGTCGCGTCCCCTCACTCAGAATCTGCTGGGGACTAAGTCCTGCTGCGGTCATGCTGCGCATCTCGCGGTGAATCGAGAAGCCGGGGACGCTGTACAGCTGTGGGGAATCGGTGCCGAACGCGATCGGACACCCGGCCGTCTGCAGCGCCTTCAGAATGCGCCGGCGCAGCGCGAGCGTCGCCAGGCGCTTCTCGGCCGGCTGCGCGTTCCGCCGCATTGGGGAAAGCTGCTGCGCCCAGTTCGCCCGCCATGCCTGGGGCACGTAGCGCAATTCCGGTCGAGCGGCCAGCGCCGCTGAGTCGTCAGTGCCGAGGAACGTTTCCCACAGCGCGAGCGTTGGGACGGTCCAGGCCCGCGCCCGGCACGTGGCGTCGACCACCTGGGCAATGCGCCGATCATCGGCGGAGTCAGGGCCGCCGACAGTCTCGACATAGTTGTCGAGATGCTCGATCGACGCCTGCCCCGACTCGAGCGCGTGGTAGACACCGACCGCGTCGGGAACGTGCCCGGCGAACCGCAGGCCGAGCCGCTTGGCGGTGGCGACGATCGTATCGTAGGTCTCGCGGCTTAGCCCCTCGTGAATCTTGAGATGATCGAAGCCGGCGGCTTGCTGCTCCTCGACCAGGCGGCGGCCCGCTTCCGGTGTGGGCGCGGCATTGCCGGTAAGTGCCGGTCCGGGAACCCAGAGACGCGGGCCCAGCAGCTCGCCGCGGGCAACCCGCGCCTTCAGCTCCAGGTGCGGTAGGTTCCCTTGCATCCCACGCACGGTCGTCACGCCATTCGCTACATAGAGGAAGAGGACGTTCTCGGTCAGCTCGGGTCCGGCGGTGGGATTGGGGAAATGCCCATGCATCTCGGCAAAGCCGGGCATGAGGTACTTGCCGCGGCCATCTACAGTGGTCGCGCCAGCCGGCACCTTTACCTGCCCAGCCGCTCCGACCTCAACAATGCGGCTACCCCGGACGATCACCGTCTGATGATCCAGCACCCCATCGCGGCTCATGGGGATGACGTGCACATCCACAAACGCCACGACGGGTTCTTGAAGGCGCTTGGGGAGTAGCGAGCCCTGGAGGGCGAGCGCCGCGACCGCGAGACTCAGTAAGGTCATCGCGCGCGGCACTCGCAAGTTACGGACCAACTGTCGCTCCATAGGAATACGGGACTTCTGCGCCGGCGCGGTCGGCGATCGTAGGAACGAGTGTCACCCGCGACCACCGATTCCCAAATCCTGCGATAGTGACGGAACCCGCAGACGCACCATCGAGGACGATGGGCACAATAGTGTTGCGACCCCGGGCATCTGTGGTGATGACAAGCGCTCTCCAGGCAAATCCGTCGGTTCCGTCGAAGCGCACGGTCAGAGCGCCCGTCGAGGCCGGCTGGAACTCCACAAAGTTCGCCCCAAGGCCCCACGGGGCGCGGTTGATGACATTGCCCTTTGACACCGGGACATCCACCGCGACGGGGTAGGTCGAATGGGTGGCGCTGATGAAATTGCGCGGAATAGGAATGACGCTCGGGCCATCAGTGGTGAAGTCCGAAATGTTCAGGGTGTACTCGGCCGGCGCGAAGTTCTTGATGCCCTCCCAGGACCCGCCGAAGGCCACGTCACGCACGGCGTCCGCCGTCGAGCGCGTGCGGCCGGCGAGCCAGATCTGCCGCGGGACGTCCCGGCCCAGGTTCTCGCTCATCCAGTGTTGGAAGAACGCCGATCCATAAACGTAGCGGCTGAAAACTGGGAAGTCCGGCGTCGCTAAGAACCGATTGATGTACCAGCGCCAGTCGTTCAGGCCGTCATAGACCTGATCCTCGGCCCACGTGGCGTGCGACTCGAACAACCACCCCGACTGGTAGATGTTGATGTTGAACTGACTGGCGTGCATGAACTCGTGTGCGTTGGTCACCTTCTGCGCGCCGCTCCGGATCGGCTCGTCACCGGTCACGTCTTCGTCGTTGGGCGGGAACCCTTCGGAGAAGTCGTTTTCTACGACGATGTATCCGGGGGCCGTACCGAGCGGAAACGGCGACATCGCCAGCTTCTCGATGGGCTGCAAGGCTGACGTGTACCCGTAGTACGATTTGAGATTCTGGAAGTACACGTGGAACTTCGCCTGCGGCATGCCCTTGGGAGCGGAATAGCCGAGCTGCTCGATCTCCACGTCCCAGACGCGCTCCCAGCTTTGGACGGCCACATCCACGAAATCCGAACGGCCATTTCCGTCGGTATCGATATTCGGGACGGCGTGTGCGCCTTGCGTGGTGTAGTGAATGACGAAATGTTCGGTCTCGGCGGTTTCCTTGAGCTGGCCGAAGCCGTGCGCCCGCAAGTCGAGGATTTCCTGCTGCGTTGAGGCGGACAGCTTGTCCCAGTCCAACTCCATCTGGAGCATGGACCAGGTGGCGTCCTTCCCGATCGCATCGGAGCGGTACTTGGAGGGCAGCTTCTCCGCCGCCGAGACCGCGTACTGGCGGTAGCGGTTGGCGTTGTTGCGGTCGAGCAGGCCGCTGCTGTAGTCGTCTTCGATCAGGTCGAGCGAGGTCTTGCCGTTGCCGTTCCCCTGGCCGCCGGCGGCGAACGAGGGGCGCGCGTCGGGCGCCGAAGGTGCGCGATCGGCGCAGGCAGCCAGGGTTGCCAGGAGGACGAAGGGGGCGAGGCGGACAAGCGTGCTGCGCATGAGGCATCTCCAGTACGGGTCCGCCTCGAATCTGCCTGCCCCTGGGTGACCGGCAAGGTCGAATAGTTATGCAACGCGCTGTTTCATTACCCGGCGTCGAGCAATCCACACCACGACCACGAGCGCGCCGAGCGGAATGATGACGCCCAGCGACTGAACGGCAAACGAGACCAGGACAACGAAGTTGCGCCACGCCTGCCGGAACGCCTCGCTGATCGGACCGCGGCCGGCAGCGGCCACGATCGGGAGCGGCTCGTGGACCGTCACGCTGAGGGTACTCGTCGCGGTGTGGGCACGGAGATAGCGAACGCGACCCTCGTAGCGCTCGATCTCTTCGCGGACGCGCGCAAGCGCCTGCTCGACATCCAGTACGTCTTTGAGCTTACCGGTCCGACTGGCGAGCAAGTCGATCAGCCGACGTTCGAGCCGCCGGGCATTTTCCATCCGAGCGCTGACGTCCACGAATTCCTCACCCACGTCCTCAGCGCTTACGTTGACCGATTCGAGCTTCCCAATGGGTGACAGGCCCGACAGAGCCTCTGCGAAGCGCGGGGCGGGGACCTTCACCTGGATCACACCTTGGCGCAGCCGGGTACTGCCCACCTGGATGCTGGTGCTCGCGACGTACCCGCCCACTCGAATCGCCAAGCGATTGAGCTCAGCCACGGCGGCCTCCAAGGAGTCGACCTCAAGCGACGCAATGGCGGTTCGAATGACCATAGCCGCGCTCGAGTCAATACGCGGAACCGCGGGGAGCGCCTGGTCCGTAACGACCGCTTCGGAGAAACCTACGCTGGGCGCGATCCGTGCGGCGTACGCCTTGGGATCAAAGTGTTCTTGTTGTGCCAAGAACACCAACGACGAATCCGCCGTCATGCCGGATCGTTCGCTAGTGCAACCTGGGAGGGCTCCGAGTGAAAGAACCAGGATCAAACGCGTTCTCATCGTGACGCTCCGGTGGGTGGGATGTCACAAAGAGACGGTCCCAACATGGCTGGTTGCACATCACCGCATGAACAGTCGCGGACGGAAACATGACGATTGGGTGAACGTAGATTTCCCCCATGGACGGCATCGCCGTACGACTCGAGCGCCTCAAGCGCGAGGCCCGGAAAGAGTGGAAGCGGAAGTGGCGGCAAAAGCTGCGTCAGACGGCGCCGGCGAACGCCAAGGAATGGCGCGCGCTCGGGCTCGCGGCGCTCAGCGGGCTGCTCAAGATCGCGCTCATCATTGCACTCCCGTTCGGCGTTTTGGTGCGTGGATCGGTCTTCATCTACGAGCATGGCAAGACGCCGGTCTGGGTGGCGCTGCTCACGGCGGCGTTCCTGACCGGGGGCGTGATCACGGCCTATGCCGTGTGGCTTGCGCGCAAGTTCACCAGCCGCGGCGGGCGGGGAGGGCGAGCGCTGATCATGCCCTTGGCGAAATGGGTGGCACTGCCCCTCGTGATCTTCTACTGCAGCTATTCCTTACTCTATCTCGCCAGCGTCAACGCCAAGTCTCCACCGGTGCGCGCCTACTACCGGTCGGTGCATCCGCTGCTGCGGCTCGCCCTGTCGACGCTCATCCTGGTGGACCGCGACATGATCATCACCGACACGGGGCGGCAGCCGGAGGACTATCGCCGGATGGGACTGCCGGCGAATACCCGCACGCGCCACTACAAGCAATCCGACGGCTGGATTCACGCCGTTGACCTGCGCACGACGAGACGGGGCGCCGTAAAGAACCGCGGGGTCCAGTTCTACTTCTGGTTGATGGGGTTCGACACTCGGCGCCACGTGGGAACGGCCGACCACCTGCATGTCGAGCTGAACTAGGCGAACAGCTGCTGCAGCTCGGCGAACGGGATCCCGTACGCCTCCAGCGTTCCGTACGTCCCTTTCTCTTTCCACTCGCGAGCCATGCGACGCACCAGTCCCAGCGTCGCGCGCATCGGCGCCGAGCCGAACGTCACGCGGCGCACGCCGAGTGCCGCGAGCTCCTTGAGCGTCGGCGCATTGGGAGTACCGAGGATGTTCACCGGTCCGGGGATCTGCTGCACGATCTGCTCGATCGTGCCCTGGTCGCCCACGAACGGCACAAACACACAATCGGCGCCAGCCTCGCGGAATGCGTTCCCGCGCTTCACGGCCTCCGCGAGGCGACGGTCGCGTGGGATCTCCGGCGCTTCAAACGCGTCGGTGCGCGCATTGAGGACGAGGCGCACCCCTGTCTTGTCGGCAGCGATGCGCGCGGCCCGCACGCGAGCGACGGCACGTGTGAACTCGAGCAGATGTTTCTCTTCCATCCGGTCCTCGAGGTTCATCCCGACCGCGCCCGCATCGATGACGCGGCGCACCGTGTCGGCGACAGCCTCGGGAGCCTGACCGTAGCCGGCTTCCATGTCGGCCGTGATCGGCACGGCAATGCGGCGGGTGATGCGCGCGACAGCGGCCAGCATTTCGTCCCGGCTGATGCGCTCGCCGTCCGGGTAGCCCAGGCTGAAGGCGATGCCGGCACTGGTCGTCGCCAGGGCGGGGAAGCCCGCTTCAACGAAGATGCGCGCGCTGCCCGCGTCCCACGCGTTCGGCAGCACGAGCATCGGCCCCTCGACATGAAGCCGTCGAAGGCACTCGGCTTTTGCTTTCAGCGCGCCAGCCGGTAGCCGGTTTTGCGGACGGTCAGGATGTGCTTGGGATTGGCGGGATCGTGCTCGAGCTTGCGGCGCAGCTCGGCCACGTGCGTATCCACCGTACGGCTCATCACCTCAGCGCTGTAGCCCCAGACTTCAGTCAGCAGCTCGGTGCGCGTGATGCACGCACCGTCGCGCCGAATGAGGGCGAGCAGCAGATCGTACTCCTTGGGGGTCAGCGAGACGGGCGAACCGTCCCGCAACACGGTTCGGGAGGGCGTCAGAACCTCGATGTCGCCGAATTTCTCGAATACCGGCGCCGGCGGCCCGCCGTTCTTGCGCGGCGCCATGACGCGGCGCAGCAGCGCTTCGATCCGCGCGAGCAGCTCGAGGACACCGAAGGGCTTCGTGACGTAGTCGTCGGCGCCGAGCCGCAGCCCGCGGACCTTGTCCGCCTCCTCGCCACGCGCGGTGAGAATGAGCACCGGCATGCCGTGGCCGTCTTCGCGCAAGGCGCGCAGCACCCGGAAACCATCCATCCCCGGCAGCATCAGATCGAGCACGACGAGGTCGGGCTTGGCGGTCTTCGCGCGCGACAGGCCTTTGGTGCCGTCTTTGGCGACTTCGACTTCGTAGCCTTCGATCTCGAGGTTGTTGCGCAGCCCGTACGCCAGGTCGGGATTGTCCTCGATGACCAGAATCCGCGTGGGTCCCGTCGCCGGCGCGATCATGCCGGCAGCTCGATCACGACTCGCGTGCCCGCGCCGGAGCCCGGTCCGGTCTCATCGATCCACGCGCGCCCGTGATGCAGATTCGCGAGCTCGCGCACGACGGCCAGTCCGATGCCGCTCCCCGCGACCGCTGAGTCGCGATCGCGCTCGAGGCGCCAGAACCGGACCCAGACGCGCTCCCGGTCGGCGCTGGGAATCCCGGGGCCGCCGTCGTCCACCCACACCCGGGCGACGCCGTTGTCGCGAGTTGCGCCGATGCGAACCTCCTGACCTGCCGGACCGTACTTCACCGCGTTGTCGAGCAGATTGAGCAGCATCTGGCGCACCGCGCCAGGATCGGCGGGGACGACCAGATCCTCGGGCACGGACGCGGCCAGCGTCGCGCCGCGCGCGGCGGCGAGCGGCGCAAAGCCGTCGATGACTTCCTGCACCAGCGGCGCGAGCGCGGTAGGCTCCGGCGTGATGTGCGTCGTTTGCCGTTCCGAGCGCGAGAAGTGCAGCAGATTCTCGACGAGGTGCGTGAGCCGGCGCGCTTCCTGATCGATGATCGCCAGCGAGCGGCGCCGCTCGTCGTCCGACCGGACGCGGCCGAGGGTCAGCGTCTCGGAGAACATGCGGATCTGCGCGAGTGGCGTCCGCAGCTCGTGGGAGACGCCGGAGATGAAATCGCTGCGGAGCCGGGTGAGCTGCGACTCGCGGCGCAGCTGCACGAGCGCGCTGCCGATCAGCACGGCGGTCAGTCCCAGCAGTCCGAGGATCAGCGGCAGCCGCGACCGCGGCAGCCCGCCGATGATCAGTTGATCGGCGACGGCCGCGCGCAGCGTCGCCTGGGCGTACAGGTCTCCCATGTCGGTGCCGATGGTATCGCGCGCGCTGAACGGGGACGTGTACTGCACGGCGGAGCGGTACAGCTCCACGCCGTAGCGGTCGGTGATGATGACCGATCCCATCGAGTCGTACTGCACGCCGCCCGTCAGGGGCGGAGGAAGCAATGGGAGTTTTTCCGTTGCCGCGGCGAGGAACGGCCGCAGTCCTTCGGGATCGGCCTCGAACCCCAGCGCGGTCCGCAACTCTCCGCTCGTATCGCGCAGCACCGTGTAGGCGAGGTAGCGGCGTTCACCGCCGGGCTGGCCGAGGATCGCGCCCTGGTGCCAGGACGTGTCGTAGACGGCGCGCGTGTGCGCCGGGAGCGTGTCCACGATCCACGTCCGGACAGCGTGCGGAACCGGTTGGCCCGACGTCTCGAGCTCTTTGGTGGCGAGATCGAACCGGAACGTGAAACGCATCGACGGCTGCAGCGTGGTGGGCCGCTCCATCGGCATCAGCGAGAGCGCTTCGGGCTTGGGAAACGGACCGTGCGGCGCGTGTTTGTGCGCTTCCATGAGGGCTTTGAGCGCCGGCGTGATCCCGTACCAGTAGACCTCGAGGGCGCTGCGCTGTGCGACGCGCGCGGCCGCCAGCGCCGCGTAATCCCGCAACACGCGATCCGCCTGCGCGCGATGATAGCGCGCGGTGCCGTACGCTTGCACGGCGAGCGCCGCCGCGACGGCAAAAACCAGCACGAGCAACACGGCGATGACGGCGCCGCGTCTCACGCGGAAACGTGTGGACGTTGGGACAAACCTCATGACGTGAAGAATCCTTCTTCCCAGCGTACCCGGCAACAGTTCGCGAACTTGGCCGGACGGTTCCCTAACAAAGCTCGCACGCCCCGGTCATCTTCGCCGGAGCGTGCGAGCGTACATTCGATCTCGTAGGTCGTGGACACGTGACGACGGCCACTTGGCCCGGCCTCGCCAACCCGGAGCGCAGCGCGTGGCTCCGGGTTTGGTTTTGCTAGCGGTTCGACATCGCCGGAACGACCTTCATCCGTCCCAGCATCTCCGCCACGCGCTCAGCCACGATGCCGAGCACGCAACCGATCGCCAGCGCAATGACGACTTTGATCGCGCCGTTCATTGCGAACGTCCGGAAGCCCATGGCGAGGTAGGTGGCCGCGCCAATGATCGCTCCCGTCGTGTATCCCAACATCGGGAACCGCGCCTGATAGACGATACCGAACACAACGGCGCCGAGGACGAGAGCGTCCAGGACGTCCTGCCTGCCGAGCGCCGCCGAGACGGCGATATACACCGCCGCCCAGACGACACCCGAGATCGTGCCCGCGAGCGACTTCTGCAGGCCTGCCGTGCCGCCGCCCGCGCCCACGAAGCAGCCGAGGCCGACGATCACCGGCCACAGCTGCAGGTTGATCTTGCCGAAGTGCGAAATGATGGCCCAGAGGGCCGTTACGATTGCCAGGCTGAGTGCTTTTGTCGTCAATGCGCTCATCTGTTGGGCCTCCTCCTAGAAGGGGGAATCCGGCGCCAACATAATGAACGGGAGGTGCCGCGTGCAACGCTTTGGGGCTAAACGCGTTGAATTACATAGGCTTCCATCGCGTAGTACTCGGGCAGCCCGAGGCGATCCCCACGGGCCGCCGTCTCCAGATTCCGGGCCTCGACGCGCTGCCAAAACTCGCGCTCGTCGTAGCCGGGGAAGGGCGCCGTGTCTTTCTGCGATTGGTGGCGGAAAATGGCGAGGATCTTCGCGTTCAGCTCATCCTGCGACAGCGGCACGAGGACGTCCGCTTCGGTGATCGACCATTCCTGCCAGGCCCCGCGGTACAGCCACACCTCCGGCTTCTGGCCCTGATAGCGCTCGAGCGCCCCCTCGACCGCGGCCTTGCAGGTGCGATGCGTGCCGTGCGGATCCGAGAGGTCGCCCGCGACGAACACGAGATCCGGCCGCACGTCTTCGATCAGCCGCTGCACGATCGCAATGTCGTCCTCACCCAGCGGCCGCTTCCGCACCTCGCCGGTCCGATAGAAGGGCAGGTCGAGGAACCGCGCGGCGCTCGCCGGGATCCCGACCGCCGCGAGCGCGGCAATCGCTTCCGATTCGCGGATGAACTTCTTCAGGTTCTGCACGACCGGGATGTCGACGTCCCCGGGCGCTTTTTCCTCCATGCCTGCATTGACCGTGCTGCGGGCGCGTTGCAGCGTCGAGGGGTCGAGCCCGAGCGATGCGGCGGCCCGCTCCACGAAGTCGAGATGGCGGGTCACGTCGTGATCGAACACCGCGATGTTACCGCTCGTCATGTACGCGACCACGATCGCGTTTTCGTTCTCCCACAGCTTGCGCAGGATCCCGCCCATCGAGATGACGTCGTCATCCGGATGCGGCGAGAACACCAGCACGCGCTCGTGCGCGGGCAGCTTGGCGCGGCCGCGAATCTTGTCGCGCAGCCGGTTGAACACCTGTCCGTTGATCGGGCCGGCCGATCCGGCACGCGCCAACAGCGGGCTGAGCTGGTGTTCGGCGTAGTCGCGCGCCGACAGCTTGAGCACCGCCTTGCCGGCCCGCTCCGCGAGCCACACCACCGAGCGCTCCACCATCGCCGGTGTCCAATCGACCCCTTCGAGAATCCACGGCGTCTTGATCCGCGTGAGCTCGGCCGCCGCGGGGAGATCGAGGTAGACGGTGACCGTGGAGTGCCGCTGCAGATACGTGGCGGCCACGTCCGGCGAGATGTCGCCCTCGACCGCCCGCTGGACGATCCCCGCCTTGTGCTCGCCCGTGGCCATCAACGCGATCTCGCGTGCGTCGAGAATCGTCGCCACGCCCATCGTGACTGCTTCCTTCGGGACGTTGTCCACGCCGAAGAAATCGGCGGCCGCATCTTTGCGCGTCAGGGTGTCCAGCGTGACCACGCGCGTGCGCGACGTCGCCGCCGACCCGGGCTCGTTGAACCCGACGTGGCCGGTCTTGCCGATGCCGAGAATCTGGAAATCGATCCCGCCCGCCGCCACGATCGCCTGCTCGTAGGCGGCGCAGGCGTCCGCCACGCGGTCGCGCGGGGTTGTCCCGTCCGGGATGTGCACGTTCTCCGCCACGATGTTCACGTGCGCGAAGAAGTTCTCCCACATGTAGCGGCGATAACTGTGGGGACTGTCCGGCGACATCGGATAGTATTCGTCGAGATTGAACGTGATGACGCGCGAAAAATCGACGTCGCCCGCTTGATGGCGGCGGATCAGCTCCTGATAGACGCCGAGCGGGGTGCTTCCCGTGGCGAGGCCGAGCACGGCTTTGCCCTTGGCGCGCGTCTCGCGATGAATGACCTCGATGATGCGCTCGGCGACGAGCGCCGCGAGGTCCTCATGCTCCGGTAGAACGACGGTGCGGAGGCGCTCCCGGTCGCGGGCGCTCTCGATGGTGGAGAAAGTGGATCGTCGGGTGGCCGCCCGGCGGCTCAAACCTTCACCTCGATCACGGCACCGCGCTTGTAGCGCACGTACACCCACGCCATCGGGACGATCAGCATGCCGGCGGCGATGATAGTGAGCGCCAACAGCACGGCGGAGAGCAGGACCGCCTGTTGCGACGCCTGGGCGGCATGAAACATGGCCGAGTCCTGCTTCGCGAGCAGGACGATCATGGCCTCGCGCGCCTGGGATCCCGTGCCGGGGCCCGTGCTGGTCAATCCCAAAAGGACGTTCTGCACGAGATCGCGCTCGCGATTGTCGTTCATCGTGGTGGCGAGGCTGGCGAGCTGCACCCGCAGCTCCCGGCCGATGCTGTCGCGCTGCGCCACGGCTTCGGGTCGCCGGTACCCGGCTTCGGTGCCGGTCGCCATCTGCCGCCAGACTTCGAGGCCGGCGTTGTACCTGTGCAGCGTCTCGACCGTGTTCGCGCCGCGCGTCACCGTGGCCGCCGCTTTGCTGAGCGAGAAGATCAGCCACAAGCCTATCACCAGGGCGAGTGCCAGCGTGACAGCGCTGATCGTGACGGCGATACCCGGTCGAATGAACGTGTAATCCTTCATTGCGACCGCAAACGACGACCGGCCGACGGAGGGCCGGGAGGGGAATCCTGAGGGTGGTGTGGTCATGGGGCCCACGCTAGTCTCGGTCTGGAAACGTGTCAATGCGCTTGACGACGGTGACGAAGAGCACAACTTCTAGGGGCGCCCCCCGCCCCCGCCCCCCACCCGACACCCCCCCAACGAAGCGTTGGGGATGCCGATGGAGGATTTGTTGAGTGCAGCCGTAATTCTCGGGGACGCAGGCGAAGTGCTGCGCCAAGCGAGCGCCGTCGTAGGTCGTCCGGTGATCCTCTGGGAGGTCACCGGCGCTCACGAGGCAGTCCCCCGCGCGACCAGCGAGTCCGATCTCCGGACGAGCCTCCCCAAGTTCGACCTCGGCGCGACGTTGCGGCACTGGAATGTCCCGATCCCTGTAGGGTCGCGATGGGTTGCATCTCCGGGAGCCAAGCCTGACTCCTGGGTCATTGCACCGGTTCGCTCACGTCCACCCGCACCGCCACCGGGCGGTCGCGAGCGGCGCAGCCGCGAGCGGCTCGCGCTCGAATTGGCCGGTCTGGCACTAGGACTGATCGGCAATTCGCCAGACGCGACGTCCGCTGTTCCCCCCGGAATGCTCGCTCATCAGGCGAGCAATCCCCTGACCGCCGCGCGCGCCGGCCTGCAGCTCGCCATGGAATCGATCGGGCGGTGGGTGGACCTTGCCGCCGACCGGCGGCTGGCGCTGCTCGACGATCTCGGACAAGTGCTCGAGGACATCGACCGCTCGACGGAACTGCTGCGGATGGTGCGCGAGCGTGGCACCACGCGCGGCGCGGGCGCGTCGTCGCGTCCCGAGCGCTTCGACGCGGTGCGCGTGATTCGGTCATGTCTTACGCTCGAGCGCCGGTTGCTGCGCGATCGCGGTATCGACCTCGACTTCACGACCGCGCTGGAGTCCACCTATCTGCGGGGCGACCCCAACGCGTTGTTCGACTTGCTCGTGAACCTGGTCCGCAATGCGGCCGAAGCGAGCGGCGAGGCACCCGCGCCGGTGACCGTGGAGCTCGCAGTGAAAGGGAAGGATCTGGAGCTGATCGTGCGCGGCCGCGGCCCGCCGGCGAATCTTTCCAAAACGCGCAGCGTCGCCGAGGACACATTTGGCGGGACGGTGATGGTGGACTCAGCGCTCGCCACCGGCACGAAGTTCACGATCGCGCTGCCGCTTCCGCCGCAGCGCGAAGGAGATCGCCGGCCCTAGGCGAGCAGCGCTTCGAGATCGAGTGGCCGCGTGTGCATCCGGATCATACCGTCGGGGCCGCGCGGCCATTCGTTTTCGGGCCGGTCGCGATACAGCTCGATGCCATTGCCGTCGGGATCGCGCAGATACACCGCCTCGCTCACGCCATGATCGGATGCGCCTTCGAGCGGCACGCCGCGCTCGACGACGCGACGCACGGCCTTCGCCAGCGCCGCCCGATCGGGCAGGAGAATCGCGAAGTGGTAGAGGCCGGTGGTGCCCGCGGCGGGCTGCGGCGCCCCGCGCCCCGCCCAGGTATTGAGGCCGATGTGGTGATGGTAGCCGCCGGCCGAGAGGAACACAGCGTCGGCGCCATAGCGCGACGTCACTTCGAAGCCGAGGACGTCCCGGTAGAAGGCCAGCGCGCGGTCGAGATCGCTCACCGTCAAATGCACATGGCCGATGCGAGTGCGAGGGTCGATCGTCATTGTCACCTCTGAAACACCCTTGGGTTCCCCGATTACATTTCCGGACATGAACTCAGCGAAAATCCCCGCCCCAATCAACGAACCGGTTCTTTCCTACGCGCCCGGGTCCCGCGAGCGCAACGAGCTCAAGCTGGCGCTCAAAGACCTGAGCAGCCGCCAGATCGAGATCCCGGTCGTGATCGGCGGCAAGGAAATCCGGACCGGCAAGACCGTCGATGCGGTGATGCCGCACTGCCACAAGCATGTGCTCGCCAAGGTACATCAGGCCGGTGCCGAGGAAGTCGCGGCCGCGGTGAAAGCGGCGCGCGAGGCGTGGCGCGACTGGTCGACGTGGAGTCTGGCCGACCGCGCCGCTGTCTTTCTCAAAGCCGCCGACCTCCTCGCCACGCGCTGGCGCGCCATGGTCAACGGGGCCACGATGGTCGGCCAAAGCAAGACGGCGTTTCAGGCGGAGATCGATTCCGCCTGCGAGCTGATCGATTTCTGGCGCTTCAACGTGCATTACGCCGAACGAATCCACGCCGAGCAGCCGCTCTCGCCCCCAGGGGCCGCGGCCTGGAACGCGATGGAGTACCGCGGGCTCGAAGGGTTCGTCTACGCCATCACACCCTTCAATTTCACGGCGATCGGCGGCAACCTGCCGACGGCGCCGGCGATGATGGGCTGCACCGTCGTCTGGAAACCGGCGGCGACGGCGGCCTACTCGAACTATCTCGTCTTCCGTCTGCTGCAGGAGGCAGGGCTGCCACCGGGGGTCGTGAATTTCGTGCCCGGTCCGGCGGCGGTCATCAGCGAGCGGCTGCTGGCCGATCGCCATTTGGGCGGAATCCATTTCACCGGCTCCACGGAAGTCTTCCAGACGCTCTGGAAACAGGTTGCCGCCAATCTCACCAGTTACGCGGACTATCCGCGGCTGGTCGGCGAGACGGGCGGCAAGGATTTCATCCTCGCGCATCCGAGCGCCGACGTGGACGCGCTCGCGACCGGCCTGGTGCGCGGCGCGTTCGAGTATCAGGGACAGAAGTGCAGCGCCGCCTCTCGCGCCTACGTGCCCGAATCGCTGTGGGCCAAGGTGCGCGAGCGGATACTCGGCCTGCTGGCGGAGGTGCGCGTGGGCGATCCCGCCGACTTCCGCAACTTCATGGGCGCCGTGATCGACCGGAAAGCGTTCGCCAAGATCAAGGAGTACATCGAGAAGGCGAAACGCGATCCGAAAGCCAAAATCCTGTTCGGCGGTGACTGCGACGATTCGGATGGCTACTTCGTGCAACCTACGTTGATCCAGGTGGAGGATCCAGCCTACCGCACGATGTGCGAAGAAATCTTCGGGCCCGTGCTGTCGCTTTACGTCTATCCCGACAAGCACTGGAAAGAGACACTCGCGCTCGTGGATCGGACGTCGCCGTACGCGCTGACGGGTGGCGTGTTCGCGCAGGATCGCTCCGCGCTGGCGGAAGCGGGCGCTGCGCTGCGCTACGCCGCCGGCAACTTCTACCTGAACGACAAGCCCACCGGCGCAGTGGTGGGACAACAGCCGTTCGGGGGCGCGCGGGCGAGCGGGACGAACGACAAGGCGGGGAGCTTGCTCAACCTGATCCGCTGGACCAGCGCGCGGGCGATCAAGGAAAACTTTGTCCCGCCCAGGGACCCGTGGTACCCGTTCATGGCTGAGGCTTGAAGGCGCCGATTCTGGTGTGGGTCCTGGCCGGCGCGTTTCTCCTGCTGGTGGCCTCACTGCTCATCGGTTCGCTCTCCAAACCCGAGCTCCCACCGTATCCGGTCACCACCCCCGGGGCGGCAGGCGCCGACAGCCTCTACACGCTGGATGCGTCGCGCGGGGACGGATGGCGGCGCTTTGATTTCACGCGCCGCGCGGTCGTCGATTCGGGATCGTGGGACATCGCCTTCCGCCGCAATCATGTGATCACGGCGCCCGGGGTCGGGGCTCTGGACCTGGGTCCCGTGCCCTTCGATTCCATCGCACAGGTGCCCGCCGAGGGGTATGCGCAGACGACGTTCCAAGGCGACAGCACCAATCCCGCGATCGGGAAGTGGTACGCCTACAGCATGCTGTCGCATCTCCTCACGACCAAGCATCACGTGTACGCGCTTCGCACCGCCGATGGCCGGTTCGTGAAGCTCGAGTTTCTGGGGTACTACTGTCGCGAGGTCGGTGCGGCGTGCTACACGATGCGCTACAAAACAACGCGCCCCCAGGCGACTGACTCGCCGGGGGCGCGATGAATGAGGTGGCCTGAGAGGTTACTTGGGCGGCAGAATCTTGAACATCCCGGTCCCGCACACGGGACAGACACCCTTAAGCGCGGGGCGGCCGTTGGCCATCTTCACCTGCTGGGCGTTCGAGATCTTCCGCTTCGCCTTACACTTCACGCAGTAACCTTCATCCGCGGCCATCGGGGTCTTTCCCTTTGCCATTGTCGGTCGCTCCTCCAGTTCAGGGGCACGGGGGGGAACGGGAAGCTGTAAGCGCCAGACAACATAATATGGTCCCGCTAGCCAGTGGTGATCTGGGCGTCCTGAAACCCATTGCGTTTGTGCGTTCCGTCACAAAAGGGTTTTGTGGCAGAGCCCCCACATCTGCACAGCACAACGACTTCCGCCGGTTTGCCGTCCTTGCGCGGCGGGGGGGTCAATTCCCGCCCGTCGGGCGTCACGATTCGAACCGGACCCTCGATGATTAGGGGGCCGTTCGACTTCGGGGTTATGGTCACCTGGCTCATGCGGCCCAATATAGCGGCACGCTTCGTCGGCAGGCGGGGTATTCCCGGCGTGCTTCGCGTCGTTGCTCTCTCCGTCGCACTCACGAGTGGGGCCTGTCTCGCCGAGCGTGGACCGTTCACGAACCGCATGGCGCAGTCGGGGACCAGCTACCTCACGCGGGCGGCCCGGCAGCCGGTCAACTGGCAACCCTGGGGACGCGACGCGTTCGCGCTCGCGGCGCGACTCGACCGGCCCGTGCTGCTCTACATCGGCAACGACAACTGTCACTGGTGCGCGGAGACCGACCGCGCGATCTACACCGATCCGGAAATCGGCTCGCTCATCAACGCGCTGTTCGTGCCGATCCGCGTCGATCGTGACGAGCGGCCCGATGTCGCCCAGCGCTATCAATCCGCGGTGGAGCGGCTCGCGGGGCTGCGCGGCTGGCCGCTCACGGTCTTTCTCACCGCCGACGGCTCACCGTTTTTCGGCGGCACCTATTTTCCCGCCGACGATGCGATCACGGGACGCGGGCTGAAGCAGCTGCTTCCCGAAATCGCCAAGAACTATCGTGATCAGCGTTCGTTCATCGTCCAACAGGCCGCGGTGGTGCGGCAGCTCGTGCTCACGAGCAACGGCGAAGCGCACGGCGTGTTGCGCGCGTCCCTGCTCCGACAGGGAATCGATGTGGTGGCCCGTGACCTGAACGACGCCGTCACGGCGGGCATGGCCGGGGGCAGCGTCATGCACGTCGAAGCGGCTTCGTTGCTGCTCACCGAGTACGCCAGGTTCCGGGACACCAACGCGCTGGCCGTGGCGCGCCGCGCGCTCGACCTCATGCTCGACTCCGCGAACGTCGCGGCCGGCGAGGATCCGCCGCGCGTGGTGCGCGCGGCGCTGATCGGCGGCCTCGCCAAAGGCTGGATCGTGACCGGCGAGCAACGCTATCGCGCGGCCGGCCGCGTGCTTGTGCGCGAGCTGGCGCGGCAGCTGCCCGACGTCGCGTCGCTGTCCGGCGTGGGAGACGCGGTGTTCGCCGATCAGCAGTCGTACGTGATCGAGAACCTGATGCTCGCCGCTGCGACGTTGGGCGAGCCCGAGGTCGAGGCGCGGGCGCGCGCCGCGCTCGACGTGCTGCTGCAGCGCACGTATGCCCGCGGTTGGGGTGTACGTCATGCCGTTGGCGGATCGGCCGCGACTGCCGGGGCGCCGCCCGGTGGGGGCCTGCTGCAGGATCAAGTCCAGGTGGCGTCCGCGTGCCTCGCCGCGCATCAGCTGAGCGGCGACCGGCGCTATCTCGACGTCGCCCTCGATCTCGCCACCATTCTCGAACGCCGCTACGCCGATACGCTCGGTGGCTACTATGACATCGCCGAAGCGACGCCGGCCTCGCTGCTGGTATCGGCCGACCGCACGAAGCACGTCTTCGACGACGTGCTGCCCGGCGCCAACGCCGCGGCGGCCCGCATGCTCGCGCGTCTGTCCGACGTGACAGCCGATGCGTCCTACCGCCGCCGCGCCCAGGCGACGCTGGAGGCCTTCGCGGGCAACGTCACGAACGGCGGCCTGCGCGCCACGACGTTCCTGGCCGCCGCCCGCGAAACCCTTGCTCCACAGTGACGAAGCCCCCTCCGGGGGGGTCACTCAGGATGTGTAGTCGGAGTTGATCCGGACGTAGTCCGGGGAAAGATCGCAGGTCCACACCACCGCCTCCGATCGACCGAGTCCCAGGTCGAGCCGGAGGCGGATGGCTTTCTGCTGGAAGATCTTGCGGGCCTTCGCGAGGTCGGCGAGGGCCGTGGCGCCACCGCTGGCGAGCGTGAGCCAGCCGTCACCTACGCCCGCATCGAGGGTGATCTTGTCCGCGACGAGCGCGACGCCCGCGACTCCGGCGGCGGCGAGCACGCGGCCCCAATTGGGATCGCCTCCATAGATGGCCGTCTTCACGAGCGTCGAGCGCGCGATGGCGCGGCCCACCTCTCGCGCGTGCGTCTCGGTCTGCGCGCCGGTGATATGAATCTCGAGCAGTTTCGTGGCGCCTTCGCCATCCTCCACGACCGCCAGCGCCAGCTTGCGCGCAACCTCGGTTACGGCCTCTTCGAACAGCTTCCAGGTGCTGCCGTCGCGCGACGGGTCGATGCCCGCCTGCCCGTTCGCCAGAAACACGACGGTGTCGTTGGTGCTCGTGTCGCCGTCCACGGAGATCGCGTTGAACGTGCGGTCCACGACGCGCTTCCAGAACGGACGCAGCGTGCCGGGTTCCGACACGGCGTCTGTCGTGATTACGCCAAGCAACGTGGCCATGTCGGGGTGGATCATTCCGGCGCCCTTGGCCATGCCACCGATGATGATGGGACCGCCCGGCGTTTCGAGGCGCACCGCGCAATGTTTCGCGCGGGTGTCCGTGGTCATGATGGCGCGGGCGGCATCGAGGCCGCCCGCGGGCGAGAGCTTCGCGGCCGCCTCGCGCAGGCCGCGCCCCACTTTTTCCACGGGCAGCGGCACTCCGATTACGCCGGTCGAGAGCACGAGCGCCGTCCGGGGTGGCAGACCGGCTGCCTCTTCGGCGGCTCGCGCCATCGCGCGGGCGGCCTCGAGCCCCGGCGCGCCGGTGCAGGCGTTCGCAACCCGCGCATTCATCGCGACGGCGCGAATCCGTCCCGGCCGGTCGGCCAGCATTTCGGCGTCGTAGATGACGGGCGCGGCCCGAAGCGCGCTCTTCGTGAAGACGCCGGCGGTCGCGCAGCTCGACGCGCTCACGAGCAACGCGACGTCGAGTGCGCCGTCCGCTTTCAAACCGGCGTGCGCGGCGGCGGCGGTGAAACCGCCGGGTGACGTCGCTGAACCTCCCTCTATGCTCGAAATCGCGGCAGACATGGTCGCTTGTGTAAGAGTGACTCGTTTCTTATCATAGCACAACCTTCCCGGGGGGACCCGTTCGATGTCGGATAAGTTCCTCAGCTCCGACGAATATGACGAACGTGCACATCAGCTCTATAACGAAGGACAGTATGACGAGGCCGTAGATACCCTGCGCGAGGGCCTGGGGTTGTATCCCCACGCCGTCGAGCTGCACGTCGGCATGGGCTACGCCCGGCTCGCGCGCGAGGAGTTCGCGTGGGCGCGGCGCGCGTTCGAGGAAGCGCGCGGGCTCGACCCCGCTCACGAAGACACGCTCGCCGGGCTGGGAGAAGTCCTGCTCAAGTTTGGAGAGCGCGCCGCGGCGCTCGCCTGCTTCGAGCGCGTGCTGTCGCTCGGCTTCCAGGACGATCACGACTTGATGCTGCAGATCGGGCGCGCGTTGTTCCGCGAGGGTCTGCTCGATCAGGCGCGCCGCTTCTTCGAAGGCGCGCTGCGCGCGCATCCCGACTCCGCCGATGCCGCGGCGTGCGTCGGCTACGCCGCGCACCGGCTCGCCGACGAAGGCGGCAGCCTGCACTGGCTGCGCCGCGCCCTCGAGCTCGACCCGAGTCTCGGCGAGGCGCGCATCTATCTTGCGAACCTGCTCTACGACCGCGGTGAGTACGAGGCCGCGCTGTTCCACCTCGAACGGACCGGTCCCGAGGAGCATTACGACGCGCTCGCGATCTGGCGTCTGGTCGAATTGAAGAAGAGCGTCTACCGCCTTCCCGACGACGATCCCGAGCTCGTGCCCTGGAACGAGCGCCTCAATGAGCTAGCGGGCGATGCCGCCCCGGAGGACCTCTTGCTCTCCGAGATCGAAGCGATGACGCCGGACGGGCAGATTCGCGATCCCCGCCAGCTGGAGCTGTTCGGCACGCTGTTGACCGAGCTCCAGGGGATGAAGAACAAGGGCTTCGAGGTGCATCGCGTCAGCACGGTATCGGGCGCGACCTACGTCGGTACGTGGGAAGAAATCGTCCGGCAGATGAAGGACGACGCGGCCGAGTGGGCGGCGGGATCGGTGGAAGAGTACATGGAGGCCAGCGCCAAGCGCTGGCGGAAACAGACGGGTGTGGCGATTCCAGCGACCGACCCGGAAAGCTTCCTGCGCGCCGGCGCCGACGCCGGGGTCCTAAGAATCCTGCATTAGCTCGGACGCTGCTTGAAGCGGACGGCGATGGACAGCGGTCCATCGCCCAGCGCGACGAGCGTCAGCGCCCCGGCCAGCAGCAGCGCTTCGAGCTCGAAGTTCATCCCATTGCGGAGCTTCACCGCCAGAATCGCCACGACCATGACGCCCGCCATCGCCGCGGCCCAGGCGCGCGTCAGGATCCCGAGCAGCACGCAGATCGCGCCCACGGTCTCGATCGTCATCAGGATGACGGCAAAGATCGTGGCGAACGGAAACCCGACGTTGGCGAGCATGTTCGCGGTGGCGCCGATGCCGCGCTCGAACTTGGCGATGCCGTGAATCAGGAACACCCCGCCCACCGCCAGGCGCATGAAGAAAGCCGCATACGGCGTTAATGCGTTCACGGGATCTCCGTTAGAACATGGACATCGCGAGGAACGACCGCAGATTGTCGTTCGTCACGCGCAGCCGGGCGGAGAGGAGCCGCACGACCGACCAGAGCACCTTGTAGGCAACGTCGCGGTTGAAGTCGAGCAGGAGCTCGAAGTCGGAGCGGGAAATCGTGATCAGGGTGCAGGTGGTATTGGCGATGGCGTCGGTGGAGCGCTCGGAGCGGTCGAAGATCGACATTTCGCCGAAGCACGCTCCCGGCTTGAGCACCGCGAGCGCTTCCTCGCCGGACCCCGGGATCGTGCGGGAGATCCGAACTTCGCCGTCCGAGATGAGGAACAGGCGGTTCCCCGGCTCGCCTTCCTTGAACACGTACTGGCCGACAGTGAACTTTTGTTCGCGGCAGACTTCGGCGACGCGGGCCAACTCGCCGTCGTCCAGATCCTGGAAGATGGCCGCTTGCTTCAGCAGCTTGAGGTCCACGGAGGCTAAGGTACGGTGAAACCGCGTTTCGCGGTAGCTGACGCCCTTACGGCGCTGCGTTTTCCCCTCGCGGGGCTGTTCCCGTTCGTGGCTTCCCCAGCGTGGCAGCTGGTGATCGTCGCGGTCGCGGCGGTCACCGACATGGCGGATGGGTTCCTGGCGCGGCGCTTCGGCTCGTCGCGCGCGGGCGCGGTGCTGGATCCGATCGCCGACAAGGTGTTCATGGCGGTGGCGTTCGTCACCGTGGCCCGGCGTGGGCTGCTCGAGTGGTACGAGCTGATCGGCGTGTTGCTGCGGGATCTCGTGGCCGTGCTCGCGTTCCTGGCGACCTGGGTGCTGCGCCGTCCGGTCGCGCTTCCGGCGCGCGCCGGTGGGAAAGCGGTGACGATCGCGCAGCTGCTCACGCTGGTGGCGGCGATCGCCGAATCCGCTCACGTCCGCCCGCTCGCGTGGGCCACCGCGGCCATTGCAGTGTACGCTATCTGGGACTACGGGCGCACGGCGGCCCGGAAAACGGCATAGGCGGAGGCCGCACCATGAAGCGGATCGTGTTGCTGTTGCTGGCGACGGTGGTCAGCGCACGTGTCGCGCCGGCGCAGGAGTTCCAGCCGCCGAAGAGCGGACGCCCCAGCGGTACCCGGATCGGGCTGTTCGGATTCGGTTTGCGCGGCGGCGTGGATTTCCGTCGGTCGAGCCAGCTCGTCTTCAGCGGCACGCTGGACGTGGGGGATCTGTTCTCGAATCGGGTGCGCCTGCGCCCATCTGCGGAGATCGGGGTGTTCAACGGACCCAACACGTACGTCGTCAACATGGAAACGCTGTGGCGGTTTACGGACGACGAGGACGTCGCGACGCCGTACGTCGGTTTGGGCCTCGCGGTGGCGGGCCGTGACAACTGCGGTGCCGACCCGCAGTGTCCCGATCTCTGGTTCAACATGGTGTTCGGCTTCGAGCTGCGGTACCGATCCACCTTCAATTGGGTGCTCGAGTACCACGGCATGGACCGGATCCGCCGGAATCGGCTCTACATCGGTCTCACGACGCGCCGGGGGAATTGACGTGGCACGCACCGCCGAAGTGACGATGCGCTGGCTGCGGGATCTCCAGTTCGAGGGCAGCGGGGGAGGCGCCGGCAAGCCGGCGATCCTGGTGGATGGCGATTCGACCGTCGCGACTTCGCCCGTCGAGCTGTTGCTGCTCGCCGCCGCGACCTGCACCGGCTCCGACATCGTGATCATTCTCCAGAAGCAGCGGATCAAGCTCGCAGCGCTCGACGTCGCAGTGCGCGGCACGCGCCGTGAGGAACAGCCGCGCCGCTACACGGCGATCGCGTTCCATGTCACGGTACGCGGGGAGGGCGCCGACGACGTGAAGGTGCGGCGCGCAATCGACCTGTCGCTCGAGAAGTACTGCTCCGTCGTGGCGTCGCTCGCCCCCGACATACCGATCAGTTACGACGTCACCATTGCCTAGTCTGCTGTGCTTGTTGCCGGTACTGGCAGTCCAGGCACAGCAGCTGACCACGATGGAGCTGAGCCTGGGAGCCGCCGCAGCGCTGGCGCGCCGGACGTTCATCGGCGCCGAGGTCGGCATCGCTCACCGTCCCAGCGGCGAATCGCGGATCGCGCTCGCGCTCGCAGGCGGCAGCGCCCCCCCCGGCGATCGGGCGGCGGCGCGCGCCCAGGTCACGATCCAGCTGCTCGTCAACTCGGCTGCTCGCGCCGGAGTCGGCATCTACGCGGGGGTGGGAACGGCGTTCCTGGCACGGCGCGGCTCGCCGAGTCAGGGATACCTCGCGGTGCTGCTCGGCGTGGAGGGCGCGCCGGGACGCCGGCAGAGCTGGTTTGTCGAAGGCGGCCTCGGAGGCGGCGCGCGCGCGGCTGGAGGATGGAGGGTGCGTTGGTTCCCCAGATGGTGGACGGGGAGAGGACGCTAGAAAAAAAAGGGCGCCCATCAAGGGCGCCCTCCTTCCGCAGACGACGGCCGTCAGGCGTCGGCGCCGACGGGAGCAGTGCGAGGCACCACCGGACGGCAATAGCGCTCGCCCAGTATGCGCAGCTCGTTCAGCTCGGTCTCGGTCAGGTCCGTGAAGCGGTCCGCGAGATACAGCAGCGTGTCGTCAAACCATTCTTTCTGATGCTCGGGTGCGGCTTCCAGCACGCCGCAGCGGAGAATATGGGAGAACAGCTCGTCGCGGGCTTGCTCGAAGCTCGTGGGGATCGCGTATTTCCTGGGCTCACCACGCTTTTTGGCCATGCAGGAAGGTTCCTTTCGGGTTGAGACGTCGTGAAAAACGGCGCCGCAAGATAATTGGTTGTGTGGTATAATGCCACAACAGGAGCACGGGTTCCCGTGTTCCGGGAGGAACCGATGAGCGAAGAAGTCTACGGACCAGAGCGCGCGCAACGCCTGGTCGCGCTGCTCCGGGCGTTGGCCGAGCGAATACAGGAGTTGGACCGTTCGGGGGGAGGCCGGCTGCTCGATGCCGCCCCCGAGCTGCAAAAGCTGCTGGGGAACGCGCGCAGTGAGCTGTTTCATTACGAAGTGCGCAGCACGTACGATACGCCGGACGTCGCCGAGAGTCGCCGCATCGTGGAAGAAGCCATGGGCGACCTGTCGCTCGACGATCCGGAAGACGAAGAGCCCTGGAGGAGGGACCCGTAGGCATGAACCGGTTCTATGTCGTCGTCGCAGTCGTGGCCATCGTCCTGGCAGGTGCGGTATTCGCGCTCCTCAAGACGGATGGAGGTGCACCGGCCGCAGCGGCAGGCCCGCCTCCCACGGTCACCGATGACGGCTTCCGCGGCTACTCGCTCGGCTCGGCGGACGCGCCGGTCGAGATCACGGAGTACCTCGATTTCGAGTGTCCCGTCTGCGCGTCGTTCGCCACCATTCAGATGCCGACGATCAAGGAGCAGCTGGTCAATACCGGGCGGGTACGCTGGCGCTACCGCGACTTTCCGCTCCCGATTCACAAATACTCCCGCTTCTCGGCGCATGCCGCCCAGTGCGCGGGGGCGCAGGGCCGCTTCTTCGAGATGCACGATCAGCTGTTCTATCACCACCAATGGGCGCAAACCGGCAAGGATCCGTCACGCCTGTTCCGCGATCTCGCGAAGGCCGCGGGCGTGGACCTCGCCGCCTACGACGCGTGCATGGAGTCCGGCCGTTACGCCGCGCGGATCGAATTCAGCCGGCAAGAGGGCGACCAGCTGTTCGTGGATGGGACACCGACGTTTTTTGCCAACGGCAAGAAACTGAGCTTCCGCCGCCTGCCGACGTCTGACGACTTCAAGGCTCTCGCCGATAGTCTGCGTCGTTGATGCGGTACCGCCAGACGATCGCGCTGCTCGCGCTCGTCGGCCTGTTCGTCGCGCTCTACCTCTGGCTGCACGCGCTCGGCTTCGGCGGGCCGATCAAATGCGGGACCGGGGGGTGCGACACGGTGCAGACGAGTCCCTGGGCCGTGTTTCTCGGACTCCCCGTCGCGTTCTACGGTGTCGTGGGCTATTTCGCGATTTTCGTCGTGTCGCTGGTAGCGCTGCGCCCCGCGGCGCTGCTCGAGCGGAAGTGGAACGTCGTCCTGGTAGGAATGGCGACAGTGGGCGTCCTGTTTACGGCGTATCTCACCTACCTCGAGCTGTTCGTCATTCACGCGATCTGCCGTTGGTGCGTCGGGTCCGCGGCCATCATCACCGCGACCTGGATCGTTTCGCTCCTCGCGCTCAGGTCTCCTGCGATTCGTACTGATCGCGGAGCTTCGCTACCACAGCAGGATCCGCGAGCGTAGTCGTATCGCCGAGGGCGCGCCCTTCGGCGATGTCCTTCAACAGCCGTCGCATGATTTTTCCGCTGCGCGTTTTTGGCAAGTCGGCGGAGAACAGAATGTCATCCGGCCTCGCGAGCGCGCCGATCTTCTTGGAAACGTGCTGCTTCAACTCCTCGCGCAACGCGTCGCTGCCCTGCTTGCCTTCCTTCAGCGTCACGAACGCCGCGAGCGCTTGACCCTTGAGGTCGTGCGCCCGCCCGACCACGGCGGCTTCGGCCACGGCGGAGTGGTCTACGAGCGCGCTTTCGACTTCCATCGTGCCGATACGGTGGCCGGCGACGTTGAGCACGTCGTCGATGCGGCCCAGAATCCAGAAGTAGCCGTCCTCGTCCCGCTTCGCGCCGTCACCCGGGAAGTAGGTGTTCTTCCAGCGGCTCCAGTACACCTCGCGATAGCGCTCGTCGTCGCCCCAGATCGTGCGCAGCATGCCGGGCCACGGTTTGGGAATCGCGAGATACCCGCCACCCACCTTGACTTCTTTGCCTTCGCCGTCGAGCAGCTCCGCTTCGATGCCGGGGAATGGGACCGTCGCTGAACCTGGCTTCGTCGCCGTCACGCCGGGCAGCGGCGTGATCATGATTCCACCGGTCTCGGTCTGCCACCACGTGTCCACGATCGGACAGCGGCCGCCGCCGATGTGCTCCTGGTACCACATCCACGCCTCCGGATTGATCGGCTCCCCCACCGAGCCGAGCAACCGGAGCGTGGACAGGTCGTGACGCGCGGGCAGGTCCTCGCCCCATTTCATGAAGGCGCGGATCGCGGTCGGAGCGGTGTAGAACACCGTCACGCCGTGCTTCGCGCAGATCGCCCAAAAGCGATCCTTCCCCGGATGATCCGGCGCGCCTTCGTACATGACTTCCGTAACGCCCAGCGCCAGCGGCCCGTATACCACGTAGGAATGGCCCGTCACCCAACCGACATCCGCCGTGCACCAGAAGACATCCGAGTCTTTGAGATCGAACACCCATTTGGTGGTCGCGTACACGTGCGTCAGGTAACCGCCCGTCGTGTGCAGAATGCCTTTCGGCTTCCCGGTGGTGCCCGAGGTATAGAGGATGTACAGCGGATCCTCGGCGTCCATCGGTTCCGGCGGGCAGTCGCTCGGCGCCCGCGCCATCAGCTCCGTCCACCAGAGGTCGCGGCCCGTCTTGAACGACACCGTCTGGCCCGTGCGCCGCAGCACCACGACGTGCTCGATGCTCGGGGTATCGGCGAGTGCGTCATCCGCGTTCGACTTGAGCGGCACGATCGCGCCGCGCCGATAACCGCCGTCGGCGGTGACGAGCACCTTGGCGCCGGCGTCGTTGATGCGGTCGCGCAGCGATTCGGCGGAGAAGCCGCCGAAGACCACGGTGTGGACCGCGCCGATGCGCGCGCAGGCAAGCATCGCCACCGCCACTTCCGGGACCATGGGCAGGTAGATCGCCACGCGGTCGCCCTTGCCGACGCCCAGACCCTTCAGCGCGTTCGCGAACTTATTGACCTCGGTGTGCAGCTCCCCGTAGGTGATGCGACGCACGTCACCCGGGGGCTCACCTTCCCAAATCAGGGCGACGCGGCCGCTTCGCCCTGCGCGCACATGCCGGTCCAGACAGTTGACCGACGCGTTGAGCTTGCCGCCCAAGAACCACTTGGCATGGGGTGGCTTCCACTCGAGCACGCGATCCCAGGGGCGAATCCATTCGAGTTGCTTCGCCCAGTCCGCCCAATAACCTTCCGGGTCCCGTCGCGCGCGCTCGTAGGCGGAGGTGTCCCGGACGTACGCCTGGGCCTTGAAGGCGTCCGGTGGGGTGAAGCGCCGCTTCTCGTCGAGGAGAGTCTCGATCCGGTCAGTCGCCATGATTCGGGATATTAAGGAAGAGGGTGACTCTAGCAAGTTGCACCCCGCCGCTCGCAATGCGGCAAAGCGCGAACGTGAGCGGCCTCACGCGCGTGTGCCAAACAGTTGAGGCGGCACGTCTTAGAGAGTATGGCATTGGAGTGGCATATGCAGGCACCGGAGGAATTATGTCACCAATGCCCGTGGAGAACACACTGATGTCGCAACGCCCGATGGAGAAGACTTTAGCGGCACCGGAGCGGCTCGATCTCGAGTCCCGCACCGTGTTCCGCCGCGCCGCCGGGGAGGTCCTGGACCTGCTTGCCGAGGGGGCTGGCCGCCTGGTGATCGATCTGTCGGGGACGCGCTCGGTGGACAGCGCCGGCCTGGGTGCGCTCATGCTGATTCAGCGCAAGGCTGCCGAGCGCCGCCAGACAGTGTGTCTGCGGGGTGCCAACGAGGAGCTGCGTTTTCTGCTCGTGCTCACGAAGCTGGACGACCTGTTCGAGCTGGAGACGGGAGTGTCCTGATACCGCCGGTGGCCTATATTGGCCACCCTATGGCGGGGCCGTCACCTTCTAAACCCACCGCGCGGCGCAAGGTCCTCTTCGTCGAAGACGAGAAGGCGCTGCAGTACTCCTACGAGCGATTCTTCGAAGGCAAGTACGCGATGGCCTATGCGCCGAACGGCGCCGAGGCGATGCGGCAGCTGACCGATTTCGACCCCGACGTGCTGGTGCTCGACATGCGCCTGCCCGATACCGACGGCATCGCCCTGTTGCAGCGCATTCGCGAAACGCGGCCGACGTTGCCGGTCGTAGTGACGACGGCGTACGTCAGCATGGAGCCGCTGATGGACGTGCTCGACCTCGCACACAGTCGCTACCTCGTCAAACCCTACGAATTGACCGAGCTCGCGGCCGCCATCGATGCTGCTGGCTGAGGGACTGCGGCACAGTTTCGGTGCTGTCAGGGCCCTCGACGACGTTTCCTTCAGCGTTCGCCCCGGACAAACGCTGGCCGTCTTCGGTCCCAATGGGGCGGGCAAGACCACCCTTCTTAAAGTGCTCGCCGGGCTGATTCAACCGCAGCGCGGGCGCGCGCAGGTGGACGGCGGCCGGCGCGCCATCGGATGGATCGGGCATCAGCCGCAGCTCTACAGTCAGCTCACGGTGCGCGAGAACCTGCGGTTCTGGGCCCGACTCTACGATGTCGCGCCACCCGCGGATCTCCTGTCCCGCTTGGGTCTTGAGGAGCACGCCGACCGGCCGGTGCGCGCGCTGTCCCGCGGCCTCGTCCAGCGGGTCGCGATCGCCCGGGCGCTCGTTCACGATCCCAAGGTGTTGTTGCTCGACGAGCCGTTCACCGGACTCGACCGCACGGCGGCGGAAACGTTTGGCCGCCTGCTCGCGCAGCACGCGGCCGCCGGCAGAGCCAGCGTGTTGGTGACTCATAACGTCGAAGAGGGAACGGGCCTCGCCACCGATATTGCGTTCATGCGCGCCGGCCGCTTTGTCCATTTCGCGCCGCGCGCCGGGCGCGGTTGGCAACAGGTTGGCGAGGAGTACCGCAATGCGATCGCCTGACCTGATCCGCCACGCCTGGGCCGTCGCGGCCAAGGACCTGCTGGTGGAATTCCGTTCGCGCACCGCAATCCTCTCGGCGGCGGTCTTTGTCGTACTCGTGCTCGTCGTGTTCAACTTTGGACGCGATCCCACAGCGGTTTCCAACGTCGACCTCGCGCCGAGCATCCTATGGGTGACCTTCACCTTCGCGGCGATCCTCGCCTTGAACCGCGCGTTTCAGATCGAGCTGGAAAACCAGGCGCTCGACGGGCTGTTGCTCGCGCCCATCGGCCGCAGCAGCATCTATCTCGGGAAGCTGCTCGCCAATCTCGTTTTCGTCGCGATCGTGGAGTTGATCGGAGTCCCGCTGCTGGCACTCTTCTTCAACGTGCGGGTGCTGCCGTATTTGCTGCCGCTGGCGGCGATCATCGTGCTCGCGACGATCGGCTTTGTCGCCGTGGGCACGCTGTTCAGTGCCATGACGGTACAGACGCGCTTTGCGGAGCTGCTGCTGCCTGTGGTGCTGTTGCCGTTCATGATTCCGCCGCTGAGCTGGGCGACGCTCGCGACCGGGCGGTTGCTCGCCGGACGTCCCTTGAGTGAGATCGCGGGCTGGCTTAACATGCTGGCCGTGTATGACGTCGTTTTCGTCACGCTCGCGCTGCTGCTGTTTCCCGCAACGGTGAACGAATGAGAATGCTACGGATGGGGCAGTGGCTGACCGCGATTGGCCTCCTCCTGCTGGCCGGGGTGTACGTGCGCGCGCTCGCGTTCACGCCTCTCGAGGCCTCGCAGGGGTTCGCGCAGAAGATCTTCTACCTGCATGTCCCCGCGGCGATCTGGGCCGAAATGGCGATCATCGCGACCGGCCTGGCGGGCGCTTTCTATCTGTTTTTGAAGGACCCGCGGCTCGATCGGTTTGCCGCCTCATCGGCGGAAGTCGGGACGATCTTCGCCGCCATCGTGCTCACCACGGGCCCCATCTGGGGGAAACCGATCTGGGGTACCTGGTGGACGTGGGACGCGCGCCTGACGTTCACCCTGTTCCTCTTCCTTCTTTATGTCGGGTATTTGCTGCTGCGCGACGCGATCGCCGATCCGGGGATGCGAGCCCGCTATTCGGCGGTCCTGGGCATTTGCGGAATGTGTCTGGTGCCGTTCATCCACTTCAGCGTGTACATGTTTCCCACGCTGCATCCGATGCCGATCGTGCTCCAGCCGGGTCGCCCCAAACTGCCCGGCAGCATGCTGACCACGTGGCTGTTCTCACTCGCCGTGTTCACGCTGCTGTACGTCGGATTCGTGGTGCAGCGCTACGCCTTGAGCTACCTGCGGGAACAGCTGGAAGCGGCGGGGGAGGTAGGGAAATGACTGAAACCGTACCGCAGAACGCCGGTTACATGATCGCCGCCTACATCGTCGCCGGCGTCATGCTCGTCGGCTATGCGCTGTCACTGTACCTGCGAACGCGCCGCAGCCTTCGCGCGTAGCTCCGCGCGCGCTTCGGGCAGCCGGTCGTGCCCATCCGGAACCAGTGTCGCCCAGAGATTGAGTGCCTCGTCGGCGGCTCCATGATCGCCGGCATCGTATAACGCCTGGGCGTTATGCCACAGCGCCGTCGCGCCGCCTCCGGCGGCGTAGGCGCGGGCAAAGCGGGCCGCGGCTTCCGGGAAGCGCGCCATCCGCTGGTACAACGTCCCGGCCGCCATGGCCGCATCCGCGCGCTCTTCGAGCGCGAGCGCCTGCTCGAACGCGCCCAGGGCCTCGTCCTGCCGAAACACCATCTGCAGCGCGTCGCCGAGCAGCATCCAGGCATCCGCATGATCCGGAAATCGGACGCTGGCCGCGCGCGCCGCTTCGACAGCGCCCCACCGATCTTCCAACGCGCGGGACAAATGGACGAGCGCCGGATACGTATCCGCGAAGCCCGGCGCGAGCCGGCATCCCAGACGCAGCCACGCGAGCGCGCGGTGTGGGGCATCGCGCTGACAGGCGGCGGCGCGGCGCGCGCAGAAGCGCCCCAGCGCGGCACGAAATGAGCGCAGCATTGCTTGATAATGGGTGAAGCCACGGTGAGATTGCAACGGCTCATGACACGCGTCGGACGATTGAACGGGCGCCGCATTGTGGTGACGCGAGCGCGTGAGCAAGCGGGCGAGCTGGTGCGTGCGCTCGAGACCCTCGGCGCCGAAGCGGTGTTGGCGCCGGTGATTCGCATTCAGCCGCTCGAGAACCTCGGCCCATTGCGCGCCGCGCTGACCGGCCTCTCCGCCTACCGTTGGGTCGTCTTCACCAGCCAAAACGCCGTGCAGATCGTGCTCGATCGCCTGGTGGCCTGGGGACTGACGCCCCGCGTGTTTTCCTCGACCTCGATCGCGGCCATCGGAACCGCCACAGCTGACGCGCTCCGGCAGCGCGGCCTGATTCCGGCGCTCGTGCCCGACGAGTTCGTCGGCGAAGCGCTGGCGGCGGCGCTGGTGGAGCGCAGCGGCGGATCACTCGTGGGAGCGCGGGTGCTGATTCCCAGTGCGGAGGACGCGCGCGAGGCGCTGGCGGCGGGGCTGCGCCAACACGGAGCAGCCGTCGAAAACATTCCCGTGTATCGCACCGTGCCGGTGACGACGGACTTCGGTCAGCTCGTTTCGGACATCATCGCGCGGCGGATCGACGCGGTGACGTTCACGTCGTCGTCTACGGTACGCAACTTCGTCGATCTGGTCGGAACCGAGACCGCGACGTCGGGCCGATTCGTCGCTGCCACCATCGGTCCCATCACCGCGAGCACCGCGCGTGAGCTCGGGTTGCGCAACATCATCGAAGCGGAACCCCACACCGTGCCGGGTTTGGTCGACTCCCTGGTGAGAAAATTCGCGTGAAGATCGGGACGCGCGGCAGCCAGCTTGCGCGCCGGCAGGCGGAGTGGGTCCGGGCCCGTCTGGCCGAGAATGGCATACGCGCCGAGCTCGTCGTCATCAAGACGCAAGGCGATGCCGAAGTGGACAGGCCGCTGCATGAGCTCGAAGGCAAAGGATTCTTCACGAAGGAAATCGAGGACGCGCTGCTCGCCGGCCGCATCGACGTCGCGGTGCACTCCCTCAAAGACCTTCCCACGACGCTGCCTCCCGGACTCGCGCTCGGCGCGGTGCCGCCGCGTCATGATCCGCGCGAGGCGTTAGTGAACGGGGCCGGGAAATCGCTGCTCGATCTTCCGCCCGGCACTCGCGTCGGCACCTCGAGCCTCAGGCGCATCGCGCAGATCCGCTTTCTGCGCGCGGATCTGGAGGTCGTGCCGCTGCGCGGCAACGTTCCAACGCGCGTCCGCAAAGTCGAGGCGCGCGAGGGCCTGGACGTCGCGCTGCTCGCGATCGCCGGACTCGAGCGGCTCGACCTCGGGAGCAAGGGCGCGGTGATCGATCCGCTCGACGTGATGCCGGCTCCGGGGCAGGGCGCGCTTGGAATCGAAGTCCGGAGCGACGACACAGCGACGCGCAAAACCCTGCAGCCGCTTCATGATGCAGCGAGCGCGATGGCGGTCACGGCCGAGCGCGCGCTCCTCGCGGCACTGGGCGGCGGGTGTCAGGCGCCCGTCGCCGCGTACGTCGAGCGCAGCGAACAGGGAGCGGGGAGCAGGCTGTATGGCCGCGTGACCGCCCAGGACGGGTCAGTTCAACTGACTGCCTCGACTGACGTGGACCCCAAACATCCCCGGAAGGCAGGCGAAACAGTCGCGCGCTTGCTCGAGGGTGAGGGCGCCGCCAGCTTACTCGCCCGATGAGCCCCCCCTCCGCTCAGTTTCCGATTCGCCGCATGCGACGCCTGCGCCGCACCGCCGCCCTGCGCCGCCTGGTGCAGGAGACGCACGTCGTTCCGTCACAGCTCATCTGGCCGCTGTTCGTGATACACGGCGAGGGTCTGCGCCGGCCGGTCGCGGCGATGCCGGGCGTCGCCCAGCTGTCGGTGGACGAGCTCGTGAAGGATGCGCAGCGCGCCGCGTCCTTGGGTCTGGGCGGCATCATCCTGTTCGGCATTCCTCGGGCCAAGGATGCGACGGGGTCGGAGGCCTACGACGATCAGGGCATCGCGCAGCAGGCAATTCGGGCCGTGAAGCGCGCCGTTCCGCAGCTGCTCGTGATCGGCGACGTCTGCCTCTGCGAGTACACGGATCACGGCCACTGCGGCGTGATCCGTGACGGTGACGTGGACAACGACTCGTCGGTTTACCTGCTCGGGAAGACCGCGGTCATGCAGGCGCGCGCCGGCGCGGACCTCGTGGCGCCGAGCGACATGATGGACGGCCGTGTCGCCGGCATCCGCAAAGCGCTGGACGCGGGTGGGTTCTCACACATGCCGATCATGTCGTACGCGGCGAAGTTCGCATCGGCGTTCTACGGGCCGTTTCGCGAGGCCGCCGGCTCGACGCCCCAATTCGGGGATCGGCAGAGCTATCAAATGGCAGTCGCGAACGGCGACGAAGCGATGGTGGAGATTCAGCTCGATCTCGACGAGGGCGCCGACATCGTGATGGTGAAGCCGGCGGGTCCGTGTCTCGACCTCATCCGCAGAGCGAAGGAACGCTTCGGCTCGCCGCTGGCTGCGTATCAGGTGAGCGGCGAGTACGCGATGATCAAAGCAGCGGCGGAGCGGGGGATGTTGGATGAAGCGCGGGCGATGTGGGAATCGGTGACGGCGATTCGGCGGGCCGGCGCGGACATCATCCTCACGTATTTTGCACCGACGATAGCGGAACAGATGTAGGGG
>JBOHSJ010000019.1:0-17751 GCA_050733035.1 Gemmatimonadales bacterium
AGGTCCGCCGTCGCGGAGAACTGCTTCGCCTGCACCGCGTCCGCGACCGTGACGGCGGGGACGTCCTGAATGTGCGAGCGTCCGGCGTTCAGGGTGTCGACAACGCGTTGATTGACGTCGACGCCCAGCACGCGGTAGCCGGCGCGAACCAGCTCCATCGCAAGCGGCAGTCCGACGTAGCCGAGGCCGACGACGCCGAAGACGGCGGTGCGGTCCTTCGCCTTCGCGAGCAGCGTATCAACAGTGGTCGGTGCGGTAGCCGTAGCAGTCATGGTGCCTCCGGAGCGCCGCCACGCGCCAGCGAGCGCGAGGCGGCTTCCAACACGCGGACGACGCGGACGCCGTCCTCGGCGCTCGCGCGAGGAGTCTCACGACCCTGCGCGGCCCGAACGAAATGCGCCAACTCGGCCGCCAGTGGCTCCACGGCCGGGACACGGGGAATGAAGATGTCGCCTTCACGGATCGCCAGACTCTCGCCGAATGAGCCGTACTCGGGAGGGCGATCGACGCCCTTGTCGTAAATGCGCAACTTCTCGCGCGGCTCCATGTCGTCGAATACCACCATTTTTTTGGCGCCGACCACGGTGAGTTTCCGCCCTTTGTGGGGATCGAGCCAGGACATCTGGACGTGCGCCAGCACCCCGCTCGCGAACTCCATCGTCAAAAACACGACGTCCTCGATCGCGGGCTGCAGATAGCTCTTGCCGTGCGCTGCGACCCGTACGGGTGGCTCACCAAGCAAGTAGAGTGCCACTGACACGTCATGCGGTCCAAAGCTCCAGAGCGCGTTTTCATCCTTCCGGACCTGCCCCAGGTTGACGCGCAGGCTGTACAGATAGAATACCTGCCCCAACTCCCCCGTCTGCACCATGTCGCGCAGCCGTTCGACCGCCGGGTGATAGACCAGGAGGTGCCCGGCAAGCACGGGGACTCCCCGTTCCGCCCCCGCCCGAGCCACCTGCTCGGCATCCCGGGCGTTCAAGGCAAACGGCTTTTCGACCAACACCGGCTTCCCAGCCTCGATCGCCTGCCGGGCCACCGCCGCATGGGTCGCGGCCGGGGACGCCACGATCACGGCATCCACTGCCCCCAATAAAGCCGCGACGTCGCCCGTTACCAGCGCCCCAGGGTACTGGCGCGCCACGCGTTCGCGGACCTTGGGGTCTGTATCGCAGACGGCTGCCAGCTCCGCTTCCGCAAGCCCGGCGACGGTCCGGACGTGATTACGACCCCACGCACCGGCGCCGACTACGCCTACCTTCAGGCGCTTCACCGATAGAATCCGCGGATCGTATCAATGACCCGGTCCAGCTGCGCCCGCGTCAGCTCCGGGTAAATCGGCAGCGAGATCGCCTCGCGGGATGCGCCCTCCGACTGCGGAAGACTGCCGTCCTGGTAGCCCAGGTGCGCGAAGCACGGCTGGCGGTGCAGCGGGATCGGATAGTACACGGCATGACCGATCCCTTCCTTTTTGAGATGCGCCTGGAGCTGGTCGCGGCGTTCAGCGCGCAGCGTGTACTGATGGAAGATGTGCTCGTTCGCCGGATCCACGAACGGCGTCTTGACCTGCGGGACGTCCGCGAGCGCCTTCGAGTAGTACGCGGCATGCTCGCGCCGCTTGGCGGACCATTGGGCCAGGTGCGGCAGTTTCGCGAGCAGCACAGCGGCCTGGAGGGTGTCGAGCCGGGAGTTGGTACCGACCTCCTCGTGATGGTACTGCTTCGCGCCGCCGTGCAGCCGCAGCTTGCGCAGCCGGTCGGCGGCCGCGTCGTCGGACGTCACGATCATCCCGGCGTCGCCCCAGGCACCGAGATTCTTGCTCGGGAAGAATGAATATCCGGTCACCCATCCCAGCTCGCCGGCGACGCGCCACTCGCCGTCCAGCTTGCGGCGAGCGCCGATCGCCTGCGCGGCGTCCTCGATGATCTTGATTCCCTTCGGCGCCGCGATCGCCAGCAGCTCCAGCATGTCCGCCATCTGGCCATACAGATGGACCGGCATGATCGCGCGCGTGCGCGGCGTAATCGCCCGCTTCACCGCGGCCGGATCGAGGTTGAACGTGTCGGGCTGAATGTCGACGAAGACCGGTGTGCCGCCGGCGTTGTGAATCGTGCCCGCCGTCGCGAAAAACGTGAACGGGGTCGTGATGACTTCGTCGCCGGGCCGGAGGTTCAGCGCCTTGAGCGGCAGCAGCAATGCGTCGGTGCCGCTCGCGCAGCCGATGCCGTGCGTCGCGTGCGAGACGCGGGCGATGGCCGCTTCGAGGTCCGGCACCGCCGGTCCCATGATGAACTGCTGCGTCTCGACGACCTTCATCATCGCCGGCAGCACCTCGTCCTTGATCGTCCGATACTGGGCGACCAGATCGAGCAGGGGGACGTTCATGAGGCCCCCACCCGCGTGCGCGAAGGCTTCGTCTGACGCAGCATTCCCGTGGACTCGTCGTAGGTGGCCCCGCACACGCCACACGCCGCTCGTCCCGCGCTCGGATGCAGCCGTTCGCCGCACTGGCACATCCAACCCACACGACGGGCGGGCACGCCCACCATCAGGCCATATGCCGGCACGTCGGACGTCACGACCGCGCCCGCGCCGACGAACGCGTACTCCCCCAGCGTCACACCACACACGATCGTCGCGTTCGCGCCGATGGTACCGCCGCGCTTCACGAGCGTGCGCCGGTACTCGTTCTTGCGCGACACGTGACTGCGCGGATTCATGACGTTGGTGAACACACAGGACGGCCCGCAGAAGACGTCGTCTTCCAGCTCGACGCCCTCATAGATGGACACGTTGTTCTGGATCTTGACGTTGTTGCCGATCTTGGTGCCCGGCATGACCACGACGTTCTGGCCGAGATTGCAGCGCTCGCCGATGACGGCGCCCGGCATCACGTGCGAGAAGTGCCAGATCTTGGTGCCGTTCCCTACGACCGCGCCGTCATCGACAAAACTGGACTCGTGCGCGAAGTACCCCGATGCCGCCATCTAAACCCCGATGACCTTGCATTCGAGCTCCAACGTGACGCCCGTTTTCTTCGTGACGGTCTTGCGAATGTGCTCGATCACCTTGAGCACGTCGCTCGCGGTCGCGGTGCCCTTGTTGATGATGTAGTTGGCGTGGAGCGTGGACACCTGCGCGCCGCCGACCGTGTAGCCTTTCAAGCCGCACTCGTCGATGAGCATGCCGGCGGTCTTGTTGCCGCCTTGTGGATTGGTGAAGGTCGAGCCGCAGCACGGCTGGTCGAACGGCGTGCCGGCCTTGCGCCAGCGGAACAGCTTGGCCTGCAGCTCCTTCAGCTTGGCGGGTGACTCCTCGCCTAACACCAGCTTCGCTTCGAGGACGATGCCCTCGAGGTTGCTCGAGCGATACTTGAACGAGATCTGCTTGCGCGACAGCTGTTTGACCTTGCCCTTGGCGTCCATCACGGTGACTTCCGTGATGATCTCCGAAAACTCGGCGCCATGGCAGCCCGCGTTCATGTAAATGCCGCCGCCCACGGTGCCCGGAATTCCGACGAACCGCTCGACGCCGACAAACCCGGCTTCGGCCGTGCGGCGCGCCAGGATTGGCGTCGGCATCCCGGCACCGACGATCGCGGTCGCACCCTTCATTTCGAACCGGTCCAGCCCCTTCCCCATGCGAATCACGACCCCGGGAAAGCCGCCGTCCTTGACGAGCACGTTCGAGCCAAGCCCCAGGACCACCCACGGCAGGCCGCGGTCCTGCGCCAACTCCAGGGAGCGCACCACGTCCTCGCTGTCGGCGGGCAGGGCCAGGTACCGCGCCGGCCCGCCGATCCGCCACGTGGTGTAGCGCGCCAGCGGCTCGTTCTCGAGCAGCTTGCCGCGGAATTTGACTTTCGGTGCGGGCGGTGGCGCAGCCGGTGCTTTGCCCCCGGCTTTCGCCGGGGCCTTGGCTACGCGTTTGCCGCCGCTGCCTGCTGCCCGGCGGTCACTGACTTTTCGCCGTTCGCCTTTTCGTGCCATTCCTGTAAGCTCCTAACGCTCCCGGTACGGCTGCGGAGCGCAATGATCGCATCACACGCGGCGCTCGCCGCGGACATTGTCGTCGTGTACGGCACCCGATGCACCAACGCGGCGCGCCGGATGGCGTAGTCATCCACCTGCGTGAACTTCCCGAGGGGCGTGTTGATCAGCAGCTGCACGTCGCCCGACACGATCAGGTCGATCGCGTTGGGCCGCCCCTCGTGCACCTTCAGCACGCGCTCCGCGGGAACGCCGCGGCCACGTAAATACCGCTCGGTGCCCTCCGTCGCCAGAATGCGGAACCCCAGCTCGTGGAACCGCCGCGCGATCGGCAGCACGGTCGGCTTGTCGTGGTCGTTCACCGTGACGAAGATCGTGCCCGCGAGCGGCAAACTGCCTTCGGCCGCAATCTGCGCCTTGGCGAAGGCCATCCCGAAGCTGTCCGCCAGGCCCATCGCTTCCCCGGTGGACCGCATTTCCGGACCCAACACGGTATCTACGCCGGGCAGTTTCGTGAAGGGGAAGACGGCCTCTTTTACCGCTACCCCGGCGACGGGAAGCTCATCGGGAACACCCAAATCGTCCAGGGTCCGGCCGATGATGACCGCCGCCGCGAGCTTTGCCAGGGGCACCCCGGTCGCCTTGCTCACAAACGGCACGGTCCGGGACGCCCGCGGATTGACCTCCAGAACGTAGACCACGCCGTCCTTAATGGCATACTGCACGTTGATCAAGCCGACCACGCCGAGGGCCTTGGCGAACGCCTGGGTGTGACGCCGCATCTCATCGACCTGGCGGTCCCCGATCAGGTAGGGCGGCAGCACGCAGGCGGAATCGCCCGAATGCACGCCCGCATCCTCGATGTGCTGCATGACGCCCCCGATGACGCAACGCGTGCCGTCGGCAATCGCGTCCACGTCCGCCTCAAAAGCGTCTTCGAGGAAATGATCGATCAGCACCGGATGCTCGGGCGCGACGCGCGCGGCCTTGATGAAGTACTCCCGCAACGAGCCGTCGTCGTAGACGATCTCCATCGCGCGGCCGCCCAGCACGTACGACGGCCGCACCAGCACCGGATAGCCAACTCGTTGCGCGATGGCGACCGCCTCGTCCACCGACCGCGCAATGCCGTTGGGCGGCTGCGCGACGCCGAGCCGGCGCGCCAGCGCCTCGAAGCGCTCCCGATCCTCCGCGACGTCGATCGCGTCGGGCGAGGTGCCGAGGATCGGGATGCCGGCCGCCTCGAGCGGCTGGGTGAGCTGCAGCGGCGTCTGCCCCCCGAACTGCACGACGACTCCCTGGGGCCGCTCCCAGCGGACGATCTCGCTCACATCCTCGAACGTGAGCGGCTCGAAGTACAGCTTGTCCGAGATGTCGAAATCGGTCGAGACCGTCTCGGGATTCGAGTTGATCATGATCGTCTTGAAGCCGAGCTCGCGGAACGCGAGACCGGCGCGCACGCAGCAGTAGTCGAACTCGACACCCTGCCCGATGCGGTTGGGCCCGGAGCCGAGGATCACGATCCCCTGCTCGCCGAAGGGCTCGGACTCATTCTCTTCGTCGTACGAGGAATAGAGGTAAGGCGTCGATGACGGGAACTCGCCGGCGCACGTGTCCACGGTCTTGTAGGCGGGGTGGATGTCGAAGCTCCACCGCTGTTCCCGGATCGCGGATTCGGTCGTGTTGCGCAGCGCGGCAAGCTGGCGGTCCGAGAATCCCAGCCGTTTCATCCGCTTGAGCTCGGGAGCCGGGACGGTCTTCAGCGCGGAAAATCCGCGCTCGGCGACGACCAGCTCCTGGAACTGGTAGAGGAACCAGGGATCGACGCCGGACGCATGCGCGATCTCGTCGACCGTCAAGCCGGCCAGGAGCGCGTGCTTGATCTGGAAGATCCGCTCGGGCGTCGCGGTGCGCAGCGCGACGCGCAGATCCTCCGGCGTCGCGCTCGTGAGCCGGTCGTCCGCCAGCGTGGCGCCCGTGACCCAGCCCGGCCGGCCGATCTCGAGTGCACGCAGTCCCTTTTGGAACGCTTCCTTGAACGTCCGCCCGATCGCCATTGCTTCGCCCACGGACTTCATCTGCGTCGTGAGGCGGAAATCGGCCTTGGGGAATTTTTCAAAGGCGAAGCGCGGCACCTTCACGACCACGTAGTCGAGCACCGGCTCGAACGACGCCGGCGTCGTCTTCGTGATGTCGTTCGGCAGCTCGTCGAGCGTGTATCCGACGGCGAGCTTCGTGCCGATGCGCGCGATCGGGAATCCGGTCGCCTTCGACGCGAGCGCAGAGGAGCGCGACACGCGGGGGTTCATCTCGATGACCAGCATTTCGCCGTCGGCCGGATTGACGGCGAACTGGATATTGCAGCCCCCGGCTTCCACGCCGATCTCGCGGATGATCGCGATGGCGGCGTCGCGCATGCGCTGATACTCGCGGTCGGTCAGCGTCATCGCGGGCGCGACCGTGATCGAATCGCCGGTATGCACGCCCATCGGATCGACGTTTTCGATCGAACACACGATCACGACGTTGTCACGCCGGTCGCGCATCACCTCGAGCTCAAACTCTTTCCAGCCGAGCACGCTGCGCTCGATCAGCGTCGAATGCACCGGCGAGAGCTCGAGCCCCCGCTGCACCATCTCCTCGAATTCGGCCCGGTTGTACGCCACGCCGCCGCCGGTGCCGCCGAGCGTATAGGACGGGCGGATGATCGCCGGGTAGCCCGAGTCCTGGACCGCCTCGAGCGCTTCCGCCACCGACGGCACGGTGCGCCCCGCCGGGGTCGCGAGGCCGATGCGCCGCATCGCCGCGCTGAACTCGGCCCGATCTTCGGCCATCTTGATCGCGCGCGCATTGGCACCGATCAGCTCGACCTTGTGCGTTTTCAACGTGCCGTCGTTGGCGAGCGCCATCGCGACGTTCAGGGCGGTCTGCCCGCCCATGGTGGGCAGCAGCGCGTCCGGTTTTTCGCGCTCGATGACTTTGCGCACCCAGTCGGGCGTCACCGGCTCGATATAGGTGCGATCGGCCAGCTCGGGGTCCGTCATGATGGTCGCGGGATTCGAGTTCACGAGGATCACGAAGTAGCCCTCTTGCTTGAGGGCCTTCACGGCCTGCGTGCCCGAATAGTCGAACTCCGCCCCCTGGCCGATGACGATCGGCCCCGAGCCGATCAGCAGGATACGCTTGAGGTCAGTTCTTTTGGGCATCGAGTACGTCGCGCAAGATGTCGTCGAGCGTGCGGCGGGGCTTCCAGCCCGTCGCCGCCCGCAGCTTGGCGGCATCGCCGACGAGATACGGCCGCGCCTCGCGGCGCACCTGACTGGCGTCTACCTCGCGCTTGGGGGTGGTGCCGAGCAGCTGCTCCAACCGGCTATGGACTTCGTCCAGCGTGACCTCGCTACCAGAGGCGATGTTGTACACCTCTCCCGGCGTCCCGCGCTTCAGTAACAGCGCGTACGCGTCTGCCACATCGCCCACATGGAGATAATCGCGCACCGCCGTTAAGTCACCCACCGGAACGGCAACTCCGCCCGCGTACTTCACGTGCCGCAAGAGCTTCGCTCGGGCGGGAATCCAGAAACGCTCATCCTGGCCCCCACCCGAATGCGGAAACGGTCTCGCGATGATGACGTGCAGTCCCGAACACCGCGCGGCTTGCGCCACCGCAAGCTCGGCGCCCAGTTTGCTCCAGCCGTACGGAGTGGACGGCTGAACGCAGTCCTCTTCCTTAATAGGCCGTTTCTGCCATGCGTAGACGTCGGCCGTCGATGCCAGCAGAAAGAGTGGCTGCCTGCCCCAGCTCGTCGCGGCAGTGGCGAGCACCGCGGCGAGCTTCGCGGTCCCTTCCGCGTTGACCTTCCAGGCCAGGGCGGGATCGCGGTCAGCCGCCCGGCTGAGCGCGACCGCAGCCAGATGAATCACCGCATCCACTGGAGCGGCAACGGCGGCGCGCAGGGAGACGTCGTTGGCGAGGTCCAGCGACACGGTCGTAACATTCTGACCGTCGGGGTGACCGGGAGCTCCCGGACCGACGGCCGCGATCACGGTATCTCCATCGGCGACCAGTCGCGGCACGACGTGCCGTCCCACGAAGCCGTTGGCGCCGGTGACCAGCACCTTCACGCGAGCCGCTCGAGGTCGGCGTCCACCATCATCTTCACGAGCTGCTCGAAGCTGACGCGCGCTTCCCATCCCAGCTCGCGGCGGGCGCGCGTCGCGTCGGCGAGCAGTACATCCACCTCTGCCGGGCGCACGAACCGCGGATCGATCTTCACGTATTTTTTCCAGTCGAGGCCGGCGTGGCTGAAAGCCGTCGCGCAGAGATCACGCACGGTGTGCATCGTCCCCGTTCCGACCACGTAGTCCTTGGGCTCCTGCTGCTGCAGCATCCGCCACATCGCTTCGACGTAATCGCCCGCGAACCCCCAGTCCCGGCCCGAGTCGAGATTGCCGAGGCGCAGCTCAGTCGCCTTGCCGAGCTTGATCCGCGCGACGGCGTCGCTGACTTTGCGCGTGACGAACTCGAGCCCACGCCGCGGCGACTCGTGATTGAAGAGGATGCCGCTCACCGCGAACATCCCGTACGACTCCCGGTAGTTCACCGTGATCCAGTGACCGTAGGCCTTGGCGACCCCGTAGGGGGAGCGCGGATAGAACGGCGTGGTTTCGCGCTGCGGCGTTTCCACCGCCTTGCCGAACATCTCCGAGGAGCTGGCCTGATAAAAGCGCGCCTCCGGGTGCGCGAGGCGGATCGCCTCCAGCAGCCGCGTGACGCCGAGGGCGGTGAACTCCCCCGTCAGGACCGGCTGATTCCAGGACGTCGGGACAAAGCTCTGCGCGGCGAGATTGTAGACCTCGTCGGGCTTGGCATCCCGGATCACCGTGGTCAGCGAGTGCTGATCGAGCAAATCGGCCGCGACGACGTGGACGCGATCGAGCAGGTGCCCGATGCGCTCGTAGGAGTCGTGCGAGGTGCGCCGCACGACGCCGATCACCTCGTACCCCTTGTCGAGCAGCAGCTCGGCGAGGTAGGAGCCGTCCTGCCCGGTGACGCCGGTGATGACCGCGGTTTTGCGGGGTTGTGGCTTCCTGGGACGCTGCTTAGGTTTCGGCCTCATTTTCCAGTCGGATGAGCTATGGCTCGAGTGTGCGAAGTTTGTGGCAAGGGTCCCATCACGGGACACAATGTCAGCCACGCAAACAACAAGACGCCCCGGCGCTGGTACCCCAACCTACAGCGTGCCCGCGTCGTCGTGAACGGCGTCGTGCGCCGCATCCGGGTGTGCACGCAGTGCCTCAAGTCCAATAAGGTGGCGAAGGCTTCATGAAAAAGGGGACCCGCTGGGTCCCCTTTGTTTTCGTCACACCCGCCTCGGTCTCACTCACTCAATAATTCGATCCGGGCCACGTCGGCGCCATCGCCGACGCGGTGGCCGAGTTTCACGATGCGCGTATAGCCGCCAGGCCGCGCCGCGAACCGCTTGCCGATCTCGGCGAACAGCTTGTGCGTGACGTCGCGGTCCTTGAGACGCCGCTCCACGAGCCGGCGGGCATGCAGGTCGCCGCGGCGCGCGAGCGTGATGAGCCGCTCCGCGAACGGGCGCAGCTCTTTCGCCTTGGCCACGGTGGTCTGGATGCCGCCGTGCTGGAACAGGCTCGTCGCCATGTTGTTCAGCGTCGCCTTCTTGTGGCTCGACGTGCGCGAGAGCTGGCGGCCTTTGGCGCGGTGGCGCATCTACTCTTCCTCGCCGCCCGTCAGCTGGGCCTGCGGCGCGACGCCCTGATCGATGACGCGGACGTCGCCGCCTGGCGTCTCCTCGAGCTGCATGCCGAAGTTCAAGCCCTCGCGGCGCAGCAGCTCGGCGATTTCGCCCAGCGCCTTCTCGCCGACGTTCTTGACCTTCAGGAGATCGTCTTCCTTGTAGCGGACGAGATCGCCCAGGGTGCGGATGTTCGAATTCTTCAGTGAATTCACCGACCGCACCGAGAGACCGGCGTCATCGATCGCGCGGTTCAGCACGTCGCGCAGCTTGCCGCCCTCGGTGCCGCCGTTGCCGGCGGGCTCGCCCGCGACGATCGGTACTTTGCCGAAGTCGACGAAGAAGCGGAAATGCTCCTGCGCCAGCGCCGCGGCGTAGGCCACGGCGTCCTCGGGCGAAATCGTGCCGTTGGTCTCCACCGTCAGCGTCAGCCGGTCGTAGTCGGTGCGCTGGCCGACGCGCGTTTCCGCCACCGTGAAGTTGGCGCGGCGGACGGGGTTGTAGATCGAGTCGATGCGCACCACGTCCACGGCGAGCGTCCGGTCCACCGGGTGCTGCTCCGCCTCGACGTAGCCGCGGCCCTTGTTCACGTACAGCTCGCCCGAGATATCCCGGTCGTCCTGCACGGTGAAGAGGAGCTGCTCCGGGTTCACGATCGACACCGAGCCATGCTGCTCGAGATCGCGCGCGTACACGGGACCGGCCTTCTCCACCTTGAAGCGGAGCACGGCCTCGTCCACTTCGGGCGCGAGCACCAGCGTCAGCTGCTTGAGGCGCTGGATGATCTGATGTACGTCTTCGACGACGCCCGGAATGGTCTGGTGCTCGTGCACGACGCCGTCGATGCGGAACGCCCAGACCGCGGCGCCGCGCAGCGACGACAGCAGCAGCCGGCGCAGTGAGTTGCCCAACGTATAGCCGTAGCCCCGCTCCAGCGGCTGGAGCCGGAACTCGGCGGAATTCGGGTTGTCCTCGCGCTTGGTCATCTCGACCAGGTGCGGGCGGACCAACCCCGTCAAATCAAGAGTCGTTATCACTTGGAATAGAGCTCGACGATTAACTGTTCTTGTGCCGCGAGCGGGATGGCGTCGCGGGTCGGCCGCTCCGTCATCTTGCCCAGCACCTTGTCAGTGTCCACCTGGATCCACGAAACCGGTTGTCCGCGCCCGAACTGCTCGAGCGCGACCTTCACCTGCACGAGCTCGCGGCTCGCGTCGGCGACCTTCACCTCTTCCCCGATGCGGACGCGGTAGGACGGAATGTCCAGCACTCGGCCGTTGACGAGGATGTGCCGATGCCGCACGAGCTGGCGCGCTTGCTTGCGCGAGGTCGCGAAACCCATCCGGTACACCAGATTGTCCAGCCGGCTCTCGAGGGCCACGAGCAGCGCTTCGCCCGTCACACCCGGCTCCTTGATCGCCCGCTCGAAGAGGTTGCGGAATTGGCGCTCGGACAGGCCATAGATCCGCTTCACCTTCTGCTTTTCGCGCAGCTGCTTGGCGTACTCCGATGCCTTGCGGCGCCGTCCGGTAGACTGGCCATGCTGTCCAGGCGCGTACGCCCGACGCTCGACGGCGCACTTCTCCGTCAGGCAGCGTGTCCCCTTGAGGAAGAGCTTGGTGCCCTCGCGGCGGCACAGCCGGCACACAGGTCCTGTATAGCGTGCCATGCTAGACCCGCCGTTTCTTGGGCGGCCGGCACCCGTTGTGCGGAATCGGCGTGACGTCGCGAATGGAGCGGATCTGCAGCCCGGCACTCGCGAGCGCCTGAATGGCCGACTCGCGGCCGGAGCCGGGACCCTGCACGCGCACGTGCACGCGCTTCACCCCGAGATTCAACGCTTCGCGAGCCGCCTGCTCGGCCGCGACCGTCGCGGCGAAGGGCGTCGACTTCTTGGAGCCCTTGAACCCCGCCTTGCCCGAGGAGCCCCAGGTAATGGCGTTGCCCTGCATATCGCAGATCGTGATGAGCGTGTTGTTGAACGTCGCGGTGATATGGGCGACGCCCTCCGCTTCCACGATCTTCTTGGCGCGCTTGGCGCCGGACGCACGCGCTGGTGCTGGTTTCTTTTCTTCTTTCTTTTCGTCCGCCATGTGCCTTTACTTTTTCAGGACGGGCTTCTTCTTGCCCGCGATCGCGCGCCGCGGCCCCTTCTTGGTGCGCGCATTGGTGTGCGTGCGCTGGCCGCGCACCGGCAGATTCTTGCGATGACGGCCCCCGCGATACGTTCCGATGTCCATCAATCGCTTGATGTTCATCGCGATCTCGGTACGGAGCGCGCCCTCGACCTTGTAGTCCCGTTCGATCACTTGCCGCAGCCGCGCGACTTCCGCGTCGCGCAGGTCGCGCACGCGCGCGTCCGGGCTGATGCCCGTCTCCGCGAGAATCTTTACCGAATTGCTGGGACCGATGCCGAAGATGTACGGAAGTGCGTACTGAATTTTTTTATCGCGCGGCAAATCCACGCCTGCAATACGAGCCATGCCTCTCCCTAACCCTGCCGCTGTTTATGCTTGGGGTTGCGCTTGCAGATCACGCGAATCACGCCCCGCCGCGTCACGACTTTGCAGTGCTCGCAGATGGGGCGCACGCTCGAACGTACCTTCAACAGGCAACTCCGGAAAAGTAAAAAGTTCTGGCTGAGCCGTGAACAATAGACGGGGGTGTACCTTCACGCAAGGGGCCGCACTACAATCGATTACGGGGCGCTTCGCACTTCCACCAGACGCCATTCCCGCTCTACCAACCGGTAGCCGAGATACAGCGTTTCGCGGCGTACTTCGGCCGTTCCAGACACGACATAGCGGCGGGTCAGCTCCACAAAGCCCTTCCCCGGTTCGACCTCACGAATCGTGGTCACATCGAGGCCCCGCTCTTCGGCCTGGCGCAGATAGCGGCGCAACAGCTCGATCGCTTGCGCGCGGCCGAGCGGTGAGGATGGATCGGCACCGGGAATCTGGAGCACGATGTTGGAGCTCTGACCGACCAGCGCCTGCGCATCGTGCTCGGACCACGCCTGCTTCGCGCGCTCGGCGGCTTCAGATAGCGTGGCTTGGCCCTGGGCCTGGGTCGTGAGCACCGCCAGACCAGTTACCACGAGCCATCGCCGCGCCGTTCGCATAGGACTCGTTAATACCCTCAATCGAGCGCTTCGACCAGGCGCCGATACGCGGCCACCGGATCGTGCGCCGCGGTGATGGGCCGTCCCACCACGAGATGCGTCGCGCCGCGCCGCACCGCTTCGGCCGGCTCGATCGTCCGAGCTTGATCGCCGGCTGGTTCCCCCGGTGCGCGGATTCCCGGGACCACGATCCAGGGTTCGGCCCCGAGCGCCTCCCGCAACAGGCCGAGCTCCTGACCGGACGCGACGACGCCGTGCAGACCGGCTTGCAGAGCGGCGCGCGCGAGTCGCTCGGCTTCGAAGCCGACATCCGGGACGCCGCGCCCCAGGACACCCTCGAGCTCGCCCGCATCGTGTGACGTCAGCACCGTGACGCCGACTACTGCGAGGTCCGGGCCCGCAGCCTGCGCGGCCGCGGCGAGCATGTTGCGGCCCCCCAGGGCGTGCACCGTGGTCATCGACACACCGAGCTCGCGGGCGGTCGTCACGGCGCTCGCAACGATGTTGGGGATGTCGTGCCACTTGAGATCGAGAAAGACGCGAATGCCGCGCTGGGTGAATTCCTTGATCAGGCCCGGACCCTCGCGCCCGAACAGCACGGGGCCGATCTTCGCCCACTTGAGGCCGGCTAACCGGCCAGCGAGCGCCAGCGCGTCGCGGCCGCTCGCGACGTCGAAGGCGACGATCAGCTCAGCCATTCATCAGCTCCCGCGCGATGCGGACCGGGAGGCGCGGATCCGCGAGCGCAGCCGTGCCGATCGCAACGAGCGAAGCTCCCGCGGCAAGATACTCGCGGGCGTCGGCGGTGCTGCGCACGCCGCCGACACCGATGACCGGCATGCCGATCCGCTCGCGCACGCGGCGCGTCGCAAGGACGCCGATCGGCAGCAACGCGGGGCCACTCAGACCGCCGCTGCCGTTGCCGAGACGCTTGTCGAGGAGGCCCGGCATCGTGTTCACCAGACTGACCGCTTCCGCTCCTTCATCGCGCGCGACTTTCGCCATGGCGGGAATGTCGGGCAGCACCGGCGAGAGCTTGACGCTGAGCGGTCGCGTGGACGCGCGGCGGCAGGCGCGCACCAACTCGCTGAGCCCGCCCGGCTCCGCGCCGAATTCCAGCCCACCCGCGCTGGTATTGGGACACGACGCGTTGATCTCGAACGCGGCGATCGCCTCGAGCGGGGTCAGGCGTTCGATCACGCGTACGTAGTCGGTGACCGTCGCGCCCGCGACGTTCACAAGGATACGGGCACGCTGAAGACGCTGCGCGAGCCAGGGCAGCTCGTGTTCGGCCACATGAGCGACGCCCGGATTCGCGAGGCCAACCGCGTTGAGCATTCCACCGCGGAACTCCGCGACGCGCAGCGGCGCATGCCCCTGGCGGGGCTCCGGTGTCACCGCTTTGGTGACGATCCCGCCGAGCAGGTCGAGATCGATGACGCGATCGAGCTCGCGGCCGAAGCCGGCGGTGCCGGCGGCAAGGAGAATCGGGTTTTGGAAAGTGGTGCCGAACAGTTGCACCGCGCTCACGGGCGTTCCGGCGCTGTCGGCCGGTCGCGAGCGGGTGCTGGAGTCCGGGTTACCGGAGGGCGTGGTGCCGCTGCTTTCGTGACGGCAGCGGGCTGCAGCTCGGCGTCGTCGAGCTGTGGGCCTCGCGGGCCGGGGATGGGCGGGTCGAAGCGCGCTCCGAGCCGGCTCGCGGAGCTCCGCGCGACTTGCACGCCGAGCTCCCGCGCCAGCGAATCCTCCGCTGCAGCGTAGCCGACGCTCGGCTCTCCATGGAACGCGCGCGTGTACGGCGACGCGGCGTACCGGGCGTCGAGAACCGCCACGATCGAATCGTGGCGGTCGGGCAGCATCGGTAGCGCCGCGAGCAGCGCCTTCGGCGCGTACAAGGAGCCCGTATCGCGGGCAGCCACATCCAGAAACAGCTGCCCGGCCAGGGCGGGCGCCCCCAATGAATCACGCGCGAGCTCGGCACTGCGGAAGCCGGCGCCCGCCGTCTCGCCCGCTCGCAGCGCCTGCCTCACCATCTCGAGCAAATTCTTCGCGGAGATCGCTCCGGGTTCCAAGCTCAACCGCGCCAGCTCAGCTTCAACCGGCTTCAGGTCGCTGCTCTGCCGGGCTCGTGCGATCACGATCCGCTGCAAGCCGACCGATGCCACGCCGGCTTCGGTGCTCGCGACGGGAGCGACCTGCGCAGCGCGGCGATAGCGCAGCGCCGCTTCATCATAGTCGCCACGCGCGAGGCGGCGGTCGGCGTCGGCAATCAATAACCGGGCCTGCTCCTGGAACGCCATGCGCTTTCCCCGAACCAGGAGCTTGTCCAACGCCGCCGATGCCGCCTCCGGGCCGCCTGCGGCCATCTGGGCAAGCAGGTCGGCGCGTTCGGTTTCGAACTGCGGCGCCGTAACCGTCTCGAGCGCAGCGGCTGCCTCAGGGAGCCGGCCCGCGGCCAGCAGCGCACTCGTCCGAGCCGGCAGCGCCGCCGCATCCATGGAGCGCTCGAAGTGGGTCACAGCGGCAGCGTAGTCGCGGCGCAGCGCCGCCGCCTGGCCGGCCAGATACTCGGCTCGTGAACGTCGCGACCCATCCTTTGACGCGAGCGGCAGCGCGAGCGCCGCCTCCGCCTGGGTAGGGAGGCGGGCCGCGACCGCACACTCCGCATCCGCCAGCTCCGCGCGCTCGAGCAATGCGCGGTCCTTCACGCTTTGACGAACTCGCGCGATGACGTCACCCGCCTCCTCGCACGCGCCCGAGCGCGCGAGTCCCTCCGCCTGCAGCGTCAGCGCGTCGTCGGCCCAGCGGCTGCGCGGGTGCCGGATCGCCACGCGCTCGGCTTTGGCGGCCGCCAGCGCCCACTGCGCACGCGCGTCAGACATTCGCCCGCTCCGTTCGAACTGACGGGCATCCTTGGCGTAGCGCTCTGCCGTCCACATCGAATTGAAGTAGGCGCAGCCCGTACTCGAGACGGTCAGCAGCAAGGCGAGCGCGGGTCTCACCGCGCCTGTCCTCCGCCGCCACCGATGGCGAGCTTCCGCTCGAACTCGACGAGATAGGCGACAATGCCGTCCGCGATCGCCGTCGCGATCTTGTGCTGACCCTGCGCGGAGGCGAGAAACGCGCCGTCTTGGCGATTGGTCGCGAAACCCGCTTCGACCAGGATCGCGGGACGCCGTGCCGCCGCGAGCACCAGGAATGGACCTTGCTGCACGCCGCGGTCTTCGCCGGGATGAATCGTCGCGACTTTGCCCTGCACCAGCTCCGCCAGCCGGGCCGATTCGCGCAGGTACTCGTTCAGCTGAAGATCGTTGAGGATGAAGCCGAGCGGTCCGCCCCCCTGGGCCGCGGCGGCGGTCTCGAAGCGCAGCGCGTCGTTTTCCATCTGCGCCACGCGCTTCTGATCTTCAGTCTTCGCGTCGGACACGAAGTAGGTCTCCACACCGTTCACCTGCGTCTGGCGCCGACCCTTGGGCATCGAGTTCACGTGGATGCTGACGAACAAGTCGCAGTCGGCGCGGCAGAACAGCGGCCGATTGGCGAGATCGACCAGCGTGTCGCTCGCTCGCGTGAGGACGACGGTCAGCCCGCGGCGCTGCAGCTCCGCGCGCAGCAGCCGGCCGATGCCGAGCGTGATGTCCTTTTCGGCGAGACCCCGCGGGAAATGCATGCCCGGATTGCCGGGATCGATGCCCCCGTGCCCGGGGTCCACGACGATCGTGTGCGCCTGACGCAGACCCGTCAGCGGATTGGGGGGAGACGCCGCGGGAATCGCGATCTCATCCAGGCGCGCCAGCCACGGATCCCAGTGATACCGGCTCGCGAGCAGGCGCGGGATGTGTCCCGTCAGCCACTGGAGCGGCAGAAACACCGTGTCCCGCGCGACATAGGGCGCGCCCACGAGCGGATAGGCCGCGCCTTCGTGGCGGACAAAGGGCGACCCGAGATCGAAGTCGAACGTGCGCTCACTCAGCGTCACGCGGATCGCGGACCCCTCCAGCGACAGCCTCAGGCCGAGCGGCTGGCCCAGCAGGACGGCAGCCACCGCCGCAGCACCCTGCTCAGTGGTCACCGGAATACTGACCTGCCCGCGGGGAGTCGCAATCAGGACTTGCTGGGGCACGAGCGTCGCGAGAAGGAAGAAGATCATCATGACCTTCTACCCTTCACAACGCGTGCCATCTCGCGCTCGGCGACGCGCCGTTTCAAGTCTTCACGCTTGTCATGCGCCTTCTTCGCTTTCGCGAGCGCGATCGCGACTTTGGCGAGACCGTCCTTGAAATAGACCTCGAGCGGCACGACGGTCAGGCCCTTTTGCGTGGTCGCGCCGAGCAGCTTGCGGATTTCGCGCTTGTGGAGCAGCAGCTTGCGGGAACGAGCGGGTGGCGGATTGTTGTAGCTACCGGGACCGTAGTGCGAAATCGTCATGCCCTCGAGCCACACCTCGCCGTTGCGCACGTGGGCGTACGCTTCGTTCAAGCTCGCCTTGCGATCGCGCAGCGACTTGACCTCCGTCCCGGTGAGCACGAGACCGGCCTCCCACGTTTCGAGGAGGTGGTAGTCGTGACGGGCGCGCGGGTTTCTGGCAATCGAGACTTTTTCCACGATGACTTCGGCAAGATACGCATTGACTTGGGGTTATACAACAATCTAGATTGCCGTTCCTCAAAAAGACGCGCCGAAGTGGTGGAACTGGTAGACGCGCTGGCTTCAGGAGCCAGTGGGCGCAAGCCCGTGGGGGTTCGAGTCCCCCCTTCGGCACTTAGTAGCGCGGAACCTCCGGATCTACCTCCCTCGCCCACGCATCGATCCCGCCCGCGAGGCTGCGCACATTCGCGAATCCAGCGCCTTTCAAGATCTCGCGCGCCTTCAGCGAGCGCGG
>JBOHSJ010000020.1:0-10124 GCA_050733035.1 Gemmatimonadales bacterium
ACAACAGCATCGCCAGTGGGTTTTCCAACATCTGTTTCAACGTCTTCAGGTACGCCGCGCCCGTCGCGCCGTCGATGACGCGATGGTCGCAGCTCATCGTCACGCGCAGCCGGCGGCGCACCACGACGCCGTCGCCTTCCGGCACGGCCTTGGGCACGATGCTCCCGATCGCGACGATGCCGGCCTCGGGGGGGTTGATCACGGCGGTGAACTGATCGATGTCGAACATACCGAGGTTGGAGATGCTGAAGGTCGCGCCGGTGTACTCCTCGGGCTTGAGCCGGCGACTGCGCGCCCGCCCAGCCAGCTCGCGCGCTTCCGCGCCAATCTCGCGCAGGCTCTTCCAATTGGCGTTGCGGATCACGGGAGTGATCAGTCCGTCTTCGATTGCCACCGCCATGCCGAGGTGCACCTCGTTCCAGTAGCGGATGTGGTCTTCCTGGAACCAGGCGTTGCACGCGCGGTGCTGCACCAGCGCCAGGGCGACGGCTTTGATGATGATGTCGTTGAACGAGATCTTGCCGCCTTCTTCGCCGAGCTGCTTGTTGAGCGCCTCACGCGCTTCCGCGGCGCGCTCCATGTCGATCTCGGTAGTCAGGAAGAAATGCGGGACGGGTCCGATGGATGCCGCCAGCCGCTTCGCGATCGTCTTTCTGATCTGAGTCAGCGGGACATCCTCGAACGCCGCTCCGGAGGGAGCAGGGAGCGGGGAGCGGGGAGCAGGAACCGCGGCTTGTGTACTAGCTGCTCCCCCCTCAACATCGCGCTTGATCACGCGTCCGCCTGGACCTGACCCCTGGACGAGCTTGAGATCAACTCCCGCTTCTTTGGCAATCCGTTTTGCCAATGGCGAGGCCTTCACACGGGTCGCATCGGCAGGTGCGGCAGCAACGGCTGGTTGCGGTACCGGCTCAGGCTTGGGTGATGGAGTCGGCGCAGGCGTCGCGGGCTTGGTTTTCGCTGCTTCCTGCTCCCTGCTCCCTGCTCCCTGCCCATCGACTTTCTCCCCCGGCTTGCCGATCCACGCGACGACGTTCCCCACCGGCACCGTCGTTCCTTCAGGCACCATCACCTTGAGCAGCTGTCCGTCGGCGCGGGCGACCAGCTCCATCACCGCCTTGTCGGTTTCCACCTCGGCGAGCGTGTCCCCCGACTTCACCGGGTCGCCTTCCTTTTTCGTCCACTTCACGAGGCGCCCTTCCTCCATCGTGGGCGACAGCGCCTCCATGTGGACTTTAGTGGCCATGATGGGGACTAGGGCTGGGGACTGGGGTCTAGGTACAGCACGCGACGCACAGCCGCTACCACTTTCTCGGGCGACGCTTTGGCGGCGCGCTCGAGGTGCTTGTTGTAGGGCATCGGCACGTCGGCCTGCGTGATGCGCTGCACCGGCGCGTCGAGGTCGTCGAACGCGTCGCGCTGGATGATGTCCACCACCTGCGCGCCAATCCCGCTGTGCGGCCATCCTTCTTCCACCACCACGGCCCGGTTGGTCTTCTTGACTGATTCGAGAATCGCGGCTTCATCGATCGGCCGGATCGACCGCAAGTCGAGCACCTCGGCCGACACGTGGTCCTGGGCGAGCTGTTCCGCCGCCTTGAGCGCGACGCTGAGCGTCTTCGAGTGGCACACGAGCGTCACGTCGTGGCCCTCGCGCTTGACGTCGGCGCGTCCGATCGGGACGATGTGTTCGCCGTCTGGCACCTCGCCCTTCACGTTGTACAGCATTTCCCCTTCGAGCACGATCACCGGGTTGTTGTCGCGAATGGCCGACTTGAGCAGGCCTTTCGCGTCGGCGGGCGTCGCCGGCGCGACGACCTTGAGTCCGGGGATGTGCACCAGCCAGCTCTCCCACGCCTGGGAGTGCTGCGACGACAGCTGCAGCGCCGCCCCGTTGGGGCCCCGGAAGACGATCGGCATGGGGATCTGGCCGCCGGACATGTACAGCATCTTGGCGGCCGAGTTGACGATTTGATCGAGCGCGAGCAGCGCGAAGTTCCAGGTCATGAACTCGACGACCGGCCGGAGCCCGCCCATCGCCGCTCCCACGCCGATGCCGGCGAAACCGAGCTCGGCGATGGGTGTGTCTACGACGCGCTGCGGGCCGAACTCCTCCAGCAATCCCCGGCTCACCTTGTACGCGCCCTGGTAGACCCCGACTTCTTCGCCCATCAGGAACACGTTGGGATCGCGCTGCATCTCCTCGCGCAGCGCCTGATTCAAGGCATCCCGGTAGGTGAGCGTCGCCATCAATCGACCAGCACGTCGGTGTACAGCTCGTCGGGATCGGGATCGGGACTCTCGTCCGCGAACTTCACCGCCTCCTCGACTTCGGCGTGGATTTCGGCGTCCAACGCGTCGAGCGCGGCCTGATCGATGACGCCGTCGTCCTTGAGCTTTCCAGCAAGCTGGGCGATGGGATCGCGGGCTTTCTGCTCCTCGACCTCGTCTTTGGTGCGATACACGCCGTGCAGCGGGTCGGACATCGAGTGACCCATGAAGCGATAGGTGCGCACTTCGAGCAGCGTGGGATGGCTCTGCTTGCGCGCCCGCTCGACCGCGCGGCGCGTCGCGTCGTAGACGGTGAGGACGTTCATTCCGTCGACCAGCTCCGCGGCCATATCGTAGCTGCAGGCATGCTCGACGATGTCCGTCACCGCGGCGACGCGCTCGAACGCCGTGCCCATGCCGTAGCGGTTGTTCTCGCACAGAAAGATCACCGGCAGCTTCCATACCGACGCCATGTTCAGCGTTTCATGGAATGCGCCGATGTTCACCGCCGCCTCGCCGAAGAAACAGACGCAGACCTGATCGCTGCCCTTGTATTTGCTGGCGAAGGCCAACCCAGCGCCGAGGGGAATGTGGCCGCCGACGATCCCGTGGCCGCCCATGAAGCCGCGCTTGGCGTCGAACAGATGCATCGAGCCGCCCTTGCCCTTCGAGCAGCCCGTGGCTTTCCCAAACAGCTCCGCCATCACGGCGTTTGCAGAGATGCCCTTGATGAGCGCCTGGCCGTGCTCGCGATAGGAGCAGATGACGTAATCGTCATCCTGCAGCGCGGCGAGCGCCCCGACGGCGACCGCCTCCTGCCCGATGTAGAGATGGCAAAATCCGCCGATCTTGCCGAGGGCGTACGCCTCCGCTGCCTTCTCCTCGAAGCGACGGATCAGCAGCATTTGCCGCAGCATGCGCAGATGCAGCTCGGACTGCGCGGTGTCCTTCGCGGATCTGGCGGTGGCGGTCATGCGGTGGCAGCCTCCACTTGCTCCCAGGCGTGGTAACTGGAACGCACCAGCGGACCCGATTCGACGTGCCGGTATCCCAACGACATCCCGTAACGCTTCAGCTCGGCGAATTCGTCCGGCGTGTACCAGCGCGCAATCGGCAGGTGCTGGTCGGACGGCCGCAGGTACTGGCCGATCGTGAGGATGTCCACGTGGGCCGCGCGCAAGTCGCGCATCGCCACCAGCAGCTCGTCCCACTCCTCGCCCAGCCCACAGATGAGCCCCGATTTGGTGAGCAGGTCGGGATTCAGCTGCTTGGACCGCGCGAGCAGCTCGAGGGCGCGCGCATACCGCCCGCCGGGACGCGCAATACGATACAGCCGGGCGATCGTCTCGAGATTGTGATTGAGGATGTCGGGTTTAGCATCGACGATGATGCGCAGCGCTGCGGGGTTGCCCTTGAAATCGGGGATGAGGACCTCGACGGAGGTCTGTGGGAGCCGCCGGCGAATTTCCTCGATACACCCGGCAAACACTTCGGCGCCGCCGTTCGGCAAGTCGTCGCGATCCACGCTCGTGATCACGACATGCTTCAGTCCCATCTGCGCCACGGCGTCAGCGAGCCGCCGCGGTTCTCCCGCGTCGAGCGGCGCCGGCGTCCCGTGTGCGACCGCGCAGTATGCGCAGTTGCGCGTGCACACGTCGCCCAGAATCATGAAGGTCGCCGCGTGATGCTCCCAGCATTCGCCGATATTCGGGCAGTGGGCTTCTTCGCAAACGGTGTGGAGCTTCAGGTCGCGCATCATGTGCTGCAGCGCGACGTAATTCGGGCCCCCAGGCGCCTTTACCTTCAGCCACGACGGCTTGCGAGCTGTCTCCGCAGCAGGCCGGGACGGTGAGGGGAGGATCTGAACCAGGGGGGCCGCCATGGAAGTCGAAGATAGCCAGAGCTTCCGAGGCGGGGTAGGCCGTTTTTCAACCAGACGGTTGATCGCCGCGTCGATTTTTGAGCCGCCGAAGCTCTTCTTCGACGTCGGTTGACGTGCCGAGCGTCCCGTCCGCGATGTCGGCAATTTCCTCGGCTTCACGCCACTGCCGCTCCAACTCCTCGACCTCCGCCCGTTCATCCACTGCCATCTCCAAAGCCAGGCCACGTTCGGGACGAAGCGAGCGCAGCGTCAGCTCCCGTCGGGCAATATCGCGCACGAGGTGATCGGCGCCGCCTACCTGATCGACTTCTCGCGCGGCGTCCTCCGCTTTGCGCCGCCCGCCACGCGCCAGGTTGAGATACGTCAGCCCCTGGCGCAGCACCTGGATGGCATCGGCGCCCGTCAGCTGGGCGCCTTCGCGCCGGCAGCGCGGGCAGCTCAGGACAACAGCCATGTCCGCATGCGTATCCGGCACCACACGCGCGTGCTGGACGTGCCGCGCGCGCAACTGCATCACCGTGCCGCAGTGTGCGCACAGCGGCGGTTCGATCAACGTGACTTTGCGCCCGCCGACCATTCGCAGGTAGAACCAGTCAGCAACGCGATGAATGTTCCACACGACGACGCCGAAGCCGCCGCCCGCGACGACATTGGCGGCGATACCGAGTCCGATCGCGCCGATGGTGAGGGGGACGACGACTTTCATGCGCTCGCGCTGCCGGTTGCGCAGCCGCTCGCCGTAGCGCCAGGTCGCAAGCTCCACGCGCGGGGGTTTCCCCACCCGCACGAAGTCGTAGCGTTCCCAGCGGATCAACGCGATCTGTTCCGTGGAGGCCGCGATGCGTCCCTGGCTGGCCGCGCGCGCGACCGACTCGATCCGCTCCAGGCGATCATCGAAGGGCGTGAGATTCCAGCGACTGCACCGCGGGCAGACGACCCAGAGCCGGCCCATCCATTCATCGAACGCGATGCGGCGACCGACGCCGAGGCCTGAAGGGCCGCCATCACCGTCAAACGCTGCGTTGCAGAAGCCACAACTGCGAAACATGCTAGGAAGTAAATCGCTCGGGGGCGAGAGAAGCAATCTCGATTTCCGATTCGCCCGTGCTGACGAGGCTGGCGATGATCTCGCCGGTGAGGGCCGCGAGCAGGACCCCATTGCGTCCGTGACCCGTCGCGTACCACAGCCCGCGCACCTCCGGATCGGCGCCGACGATGGGCCGCCCGTCGGGGGTTACCGGACGCAGACCGGCCCAGCTGCGGATCGGCGTCCCTAGGCCTGGAATAAGGCGGTGCGCCAGCGACACGATCTGCGTGGTGCCGGCCTCCGTGACGCTGCCGTCAAATCCGACCCGCTCCATCGTGCTGCCGAGCAGCGCCTCCCCATCACGGGCGAGCACGTAGCCGTGATCGAAGTAGAGGATGGCGCGGGGCATCCCCGCAGGCCACGGCGCCGCCACCATCTGGCCCCGCACGGGTTCGACTGGCAGGCTGCGCGGCAGGTGCTCGATCCGGGTGCTCCACGCGCCCGCCGCGATGATTACGTGCTCAGCGCGCACCTTTCCGGTTGACGTCTCGACGCCGGTCACCCGACCCAGGATCGTATTGATCCGGCGGACTGCCGCGGTGAGCGCCTGCGCGCCGCAGCGCCGGGCATCGGCGAGTAGCGCCCGCGCCAGCGCCGGGGCATTGACGGCGCCGTCTTCGGGCGCGAACAGCGCACCCAGGCAGGGCGCGGTCGCGGGGAAACGATCGGCGACGTCGCCGGCTTCGAGCCAATCGCACCGCAGTCCCGCCTGGCGTTGGCGCGCGACGGCGTCCCGCAGCGCCTCTGCCTCCGACTCTTCGAACGCGAGCGACGCGATGCCTTCGCGCCACAGGCCGATGTCGATGCCGGTCGTTTCGGCGAGGGCCACGGCGAGTCCATCATAGAGATCGCGGCCGCGCAGACCCAACGCCCGCAATGCGTCGTCGGTTCGCTCGATCTGCGCGCCGAGGATGCCGGCGGACGCGGCCGATGCGGCGGCAGGGTCGGGACCAGGATCGCAGATCAGCACGCGCAGTCCCCGTAACGCTGCGGCGCGGGCGCAGGCAGCGCCGATGACGCCGCCTCCCGCGACTAACACTTCACAGGACGAAACTTTGTGCGACATTTAGGCGTACGCTGCAAACGCACCGGACACCACGGAGGTAATCATGTTCCGGAGCATTTTAGGGTTTGCGCTGCTCGCCGTTGTCGCATGGTTTGCCCTGAAGCTGGTATTCGGCATGCTCGGCTTCGTCATCGGCATCGCGGGAATGGTGTTGTGGCTCGCCTTCATCGGCTTCGTCGTTTACGTCGCGCTCCGCCTGCTCAGCCCGCGCACCGCGGATCGCATTCGCGACATGATCAAAGGCCGTCCCGCGGAATCCTAAAGGCGGGACAGCACCGCCCAGGCCAGCAACGGAAACAGGATCTCGTGGTGGCCGGTGAGCTGAATGCCCCGGCCGCCTGCGAGTGTCGGTCGTTCGACCACGTTCACCCGCGGTCGATAGTGCCGCTGCATGTCGCAATCGCAGGCCGTGAAGTTCTTCGGCCGCCCCCCATTGAGATTGCGCGCCACCGTCAAAGCCTTGAGAAAGACCTCCGGCATCACGACCGCGCTGCCGAGGTTCAGCACTACCCCGCCGTCATCCAGCTCCGGCAATGCGCCGGCCAGCCGCTTGAAATCGCGATGACTCGTCGCGCCGATAGCGGCGCCGTCGGCCGTAGGATGTTGATGGATGATCTCGGCACCGATGGCCGCGTGCACCGTGACCGGCACGCCGAGCTCGGCACAGGCGACCAGCACCGACACGTCTCGTCCCGGAAGATCCTTGCGCGCGCGCAGGTACTCGGCGAGCGCCTCGCCCGCGCCCTGCTGCGTCTTCCCCCCGCGCGCCAGCGCCGCGTTCATCTCGCGGCCTGTTTCTTCAGCCATGCCGAATGTCCCGTCTCCCAGGCCGGCGGCCACGTCTTCGCTGGTCCCGCCGTACGCCGCCAGCTCGAAGTCGTGGATCGCGGCGCTGCCGTTCATCGCGACCACCGTTAATGCGCGCTTGCGCATCAGGGCAATGAGCAACGGCCCCAGCCCGACCTTGATGACGTGCCCGCCGAGCATCGCCACCACCGCCCGGCGTCCGGCCGCCGCCACGATCTGATCTACCACATAGCGCAGGTCCTGCGCGGCGAGGATCGCGGGCAAGGCGGCGAGAAAACCGGTGAACGAGCCGTCGGACGCCAACGGCGGCTTGGCGAGTAGTGAGGCATCGACTTTGGTGGGGCGTCGGGCAACGGGAACGGTCTTGAGGCGGGAGAAGTCAGCTTCGCGGTAATCGGTCATGGCTGATTCACCCCTGGCACTTTGTAGTCCTTGAGCTTCAACGTCACCTGTCCGAACGAAAAGTTGGACTGGATGGCGAGGACCAGCCGCAGCGCGTCATCCGACAACCAGATGCGCGTCTCCGACTTCTCCGCGAAGATGCCGCGGCCCTGCGGAATCTTGGGGCGTACCACGAGCGCGCGCCACTTCTTCCCGGCGACGTTCACGCGCTCGCGCCCCAACACCTCGATGATCACAGGGTTGCGGTCGGGACGAAAATATCGGGCATACTCGTATTTCTTGCCGATTTCGAGCGGGACTGTCCGGATCCAATAGAGGAAAGCGGCATCATCGAGCGGCTCGAGCACGGTGGCAAACGTCGTGTCGCGCCCTTCCTCTCTATAGAACCCAGAGTCGGGGAAAATCTCGTAGCGCCGCTCACGGTGACGGTCGCGCTCGTCCTGGACCGAGGAGAAGCGCCGCGAGCGGAAGTCGTACCGGCCCACCCACGATTCGATCGTCTGGTCGAGGTGATACCACAGCGCGCCGCCTGTAATGCGGAAGCGAATGTGCACCGTTTCCATCCGCTGCACGGTATCGATGCCCATGACCTCCATCACGGCGGTGCCGACACTGAAGATGCCGTACCGCGCGCCGAACGTGAGCCGCTCGCCGACGGGGAAGGGCACTGCCGGCGGCGCGCGAATCGCGGGCGGAACGGGGGCGGGAGGAGATGGCGCGGTCGAGCCCGCGATGACTCCGGTGCAGATGGTGTCCTGGGCCGCAAGCGATGTCCCGGCGGCCAGCAGCGCCAGCACGACGATGGCGGTGCTCTTGCGCGCCGCGCTGATCAAGCCGCGCGAGCGCCACGCGGACAGCAGCTGTTGCCATGGTTTCGTGCGCGAGGGCCGCTGCTTGAGGTCGTAGCGTGCGGCGCTGGCTACCACTTCGGTCCGCCGGGCATGCGCGCCCAGGCGAGCCAGCAGCTCGGCGTTCGCGGCCCAGCCTTCTGTGGTGAGCAGGGGCGTTTCCCCCCCGCGGGTGGCCTGGCGCAGTACGATCAGACGCAGCGCCGTGAATCCCGAGATCGAATCCTTCACACCACCACCGACGCGGAGCAGTCGCGGCGCCCACTGTCGCGCCCATCGCTCCGGCCAGGAGTTGCTCCCCTGCATGCGATGCTGCTCGGCGACGACGAGGTCCGCCCCGGACTCGAGCCGCTTGACCATGTCCTCCATGGTCTCGGGCGCATGCACAAAGTCCGCATGGAGCGTGATCGCGCAGTCGCGCTTGGGCCGATCGGTGCGCTGCAGCGCGACCTTGAGGAGCTCTTCCAGACTGCGCGCGTACCCTTCCCGGGAAGGGTGCTTGATCACGGTGAGTGGCAGCACGCGCGCGTAGGTGGCCAGCACGTCGGCGGTCCCGTCCGTCGAGGCGTCGTCGCAGGCGATGATCTGGTATTCCCTCTCGAACGCCGTGAACACCTGGCGAACTTTCCAGAGCACGAGGCCGACGGTGCTCGCCTCATTGTGGGCCGGGACGCAGACGTAAATCATGGCCCTGCAATCTAGAGGAGTGCCCGATAGACTTCCAAGACTCCGTGCGCCATGGCCTGGGCGCTGCAGCGCGCCGGAAAGCCAACCGGCGTGGGATGATGGAGCACGTCGACGACCTTTTGAGCCAGCGCTTCGGCGGCGCCGGGGGGTACCAGCGCCTCTGCGGGGAGGATTTCGGGAATGCCGCCCGCCGCCGTCGCGACGACCGGCCGGCCCAGCGCGAGCGCGTTCAGAATGACGCTGCCAAGCCCTTCCGTCTTTGACGACATGACGAAAATGCTGGCTTCCGCGATCAACGCTTCGATGCGGTCGATCCAACCCACCAAGTGCACGCGCCCCTGCAGCTCGAGCTTGGCAATTTCCGCCGTGAGCGCCGCGCGCAACGGACCTTCACCGGCGATGACCCAATGCAGCTGCGGTTCGAGTGACCGCGCGTATCGCGCGGCACGGATCAGGGTGCGCTGGTCTTTGTGGTCCACGAGCGCGGCGGCATTCACGGCGAGCAGCGCTTTCGCCGGCAGTCGCAGCTGGCTGCGTATGTCGAGTGCGGGCACGGCGGCGCGGCGAATCTCGTCCGGGTCGATGCCGTCAGGCACCACCGTGATCGCATCGGTCGCGATCCCGTCGCTGATGAGCATCTGCCTGACGGCGTCCGAAACGGCGATGATGCGATCCGGCCGGCGCCACGCACCGAACCGCCCGACGTGAAAATCGACACGGCGCGTCGCGACCAGGGTGCGGCCCAACGCGACGGTGGCCGCGAGCGTGAGCGCGTGGCTGTCATGGACGTGAATGATGTCGGGCTGAAACGCCGATATGGTGCGGCGCAGGTGCCACCAGGCCCGCGGGTCGAGCCCGATCTCCCACGTGGTGCCCGCTACCGTCGTCCCGTCGGCGGCAGCGCGACGCGCCAGCTCACTGTCCTGCTTGGTGATGAGCACCTGTTCGATTTCAGCGTCGTGGCCGAGCTCACGGCACAGGAGCCCGACCTGATGCTGGCCGCCGCGCCATTCTCGGCCCGAGTCTACCTGGAGGACGCGCATGGCCATCGGGGCTCGGGGCTAGGGATCGGGG
>JBOHSJ010000021.1:0-2299 GCA_050733035.1 Gemmatimonadales bacterium
GTGAACACCGTGCCGAGCGAGCTGATCTGATACGCGCCGGGCTGTGCGACTTCGCCCACGACATAGACCTGATTCGCCCGCACGTTGGCGACCGTAATGTCGAATCGCGTCGTGGCGTTGGCCGCCCGGCGTACGCCCGAGTATACACGGCCTAGTCTTGTGTACAGGACGTCACGTAACTGATCCAAAGTCAGGTTGGCGACGTGCACCTGGCCCACCTGCGGAATCAGAATGAACCCTTCGCGCGTCACGGGCAGGGAATAGGACAGCTCGACGTCGCCCGTGAGAATCAGCACGAGATTGTCGCCCGGCCCCAGCTTGTAATCGGCGGGCACCGGCCCCGCAAGCAGCGGCAGGAACTGCGTCGTCGTGCGCTGGAACACGTCCACGCCAAACACGTCACTCGGCGTCCCCGCGCGCACACTGCGCACGAGCCCGGTGTCGTACGGCAGGACCTGTCCCGTGGGAGAGGGAAGCCCCAGCGCCTGCAACGCGGCCAGCTCCTGCGCGCCGGGCGCCGGCGCACCGGCCGGCGCGGTGGCGCCGAGGTAGGCGTCGAGCAGAGTCGAGGGATAGCCGCTGGCTGAGAGGCGCGCGCGGATCTGATCGGCGCTGAGACCGGACTGCGCGATGCGGCTGCGTACCATGTCGCCCAAGCCAGGCTGCTGTTGCAAAGCCTGTTGAACCTGCGAGGGCGTAGGGTTCTGGGCCGTCGCGAGCAACGCGGCGAGCAGTAAGGCCGTCATCAATCGGCTTTCTCCCAAGGGCTCGCTAACTTGGTCCCTAACTAATGGTAGGTCAAGTCGTTAAATGGGTCTTGCCTGCGATAGCTAATTAGCTATCATCAGGCATGCCCACGGCTGCCTCGCTCCTTCGCCAAGCGCGCACGCGCGCCGGTCTCAGCCAGCGCGCCTTGGCCAAGCGCGCCGGATCGGCCCAATCCGCCATCGCCCGGATTGAGCGCGGCCAGACGAGCCCGACGTGGGACACGCTTGAACGGCTGTTGAAGGCGGCGAACTATGATGTGGTCGCGCATGCCGAGCCGCGTGTGGTTGTCGGGTCGCACATGTTGGATGACGTTCCTCGGATCCTGGCGATGAGCCCAGAGCAGAGGATGCAAGAAATCAAGAACGTGAGTCGCTTCCTGCACGACGTCCGTCGTGTCTGAGCGGGTCGTTCCCGGTGGCGCGCCGCTCGATCCAGAGTTGCTCTTCACGACACTGGCACGGCACCAGGTCCAATTCGTGCTGATCGGCGCCCTCGCGGCGCGACTGCACGGCTTTCCACGCTTCACCCACGACGCCGACATCACACCCGCGCGCGATCTGGACAACCTGCAACGCCTCGCCACGGCGCTGCGCGAGCTCGACGCCCGCGTCTTCACGGAGCCAATCCCCGAGGGCCTGCCGTTCGACTGCAGCCCGCAGATGCTCGCGCGCGCGGACATCTGGAACCTCACCACACGGGCGGGCCGACTCGATCTCGCGTTCAATCCCAGCGGCACCACCGGATTCCAGGACCTGGCGCCGCACGCCGTCCGCTTCGAGCTCTACGGCCACCCGCTTCTTGCGGCTCGTCTGGAAGACATCATTCGCTCGAAAGAAGCGGCAAACCGGCCGCAGGACCGCCAGGATGTGGAGGTGATGCGGGAAATGCTTAAGCGGCGCTGAGGCGAGAGGCTTTCGCGCGACCTGGTACCAGCATCAACCGCTCGTTCACTTGTTGCGGTGCCACGCCGAGCGCCTCGAGTACGTCGCGCGCGACCCACGTATAGGTCGAACCGGTATCCACGAGCGCGCGTATCGGCTCAGAGAGCGCGTCTAATCTACGCTCGGCGAGACAGAACTAGAACAGCGGCTTGTACACCGCCGCCGTCAACGCCGCCGTCTTCTGCCACGTAAATTGCCGTGCCCGCGCCCAGCCCTTCTGGATCAGCTCTTCCCGTTCCTCGAGATCGTCGAGCCGCTCCAGTGCGTGCACGTAGTCGCCAGGATCACGTCCTTCGACCACCACGGCCGCGCCCCCCGCGCCCCCCGCGACCTCCTTGAGACCACCCGCTCCCGATGTCACCACGGGCAAGCCGGACGCGAACGCCTCGAGCACCGGAAACCCGAACCCTTCGTACAGCGACGGGAACAACAGCACGTCCGCCGTGCGATATGCGCGCCGCAACGCCGTCTCGTCCGCCGACGCCACGCTCCGCACCGCGCTGCGCAGCTCGAGCCGGTCAATCAACTGCTCCTGCTCGGCCGTGAACCGGGCGCCGACCTGCAACAGATAGGCGTCGGTCTGCTGGCGC
>JBOHSJ010000022.1:0-6493 GCA_050733035.1 Gemmatimonadales bacterium
CCGCACCACATCCCAACGGCACGACAAGCTCGAGCAACGGCTGGTGGACCTCGGCGCGATCGAGACGTCGGCCGATCTGCCGCACGCCGACGACGTGTTCTGCTGCCTCGGCACGACGATCAAGCAAGCGGGATCGCAGCAGGCGTTCCGACGCGTGGACTACGACTTCGTCGATGGGCTCGCGCGCGCGGGCGTGCGCGTCGGCGCGACACAATTCCTCCTGGTCAGCGCCATCGGCGCCGACCCGGAGTCACGCGTGTTTTACAGCAGAGTCAAAGGCGAAGCGGAGGCGGCGGTGCGAAAGCTGCCCTACCGCGCCCTCCAGATCTTCCGTCCGTCGCTGCTGCTGGGCGAGCGCGCGCAATTTCGCCTCGGCGAGCGCATCGCGATGGTCGGCGCGCCGCTGCTGCAGCTGTTCCTCGTGAGCCGGCTGCGGCGCTACCGCCCGATCCAGGCGAGCGACGTCGCGCGCGCGATGGTGCGCGTGGCGCGCGACGCGCCGCGCGGTCCGAACGTGTTCGAGTACGACGCGATACTCGCTAACCTCGCGGCATGAGCGCCGATCCTTTCCTTGCCGCGGCAATCGCGGAAGCTGAACAGGGACTGCGCGAAGGCGGCATCCCCATTGGGTCGGTGATCGTTGCTCATGGCAAAATCATCGGGAAAGGCCACAATCGCCGCGTGCAGAAAGGCAGCGCGGTGCTGCACGGCGAACTGGACGCGCTCGAGAACGCCGGGCGGCAGCCGGCGGGTGTGTACCGCGACGCGACGCTCTACACCACGCTGTCGCCGTGCGCGATGTGCAGCGGCGCGATTCTCCTGTACGGCATTCCGCGCGTGATCATCGGAGAGAACACGACGTTTCGGGGGGAGGAAGATCTGCTGTCGAGCCGCGGCGTGTCACTCGAGGTGCATCAGGACAAGACCTGCATCCGGCTGATGACCGAGTTCATCCAGACGCACCCCGAGCTGTGGAACGAGGATATTGGCGTTTGATCCCTACCGGCTTCTCCGCACCGACATCGGGCCATTGGTGGTCACGACGCGAATCGGGGGACCGCCGCTGCCGAGCGTCGTGTTGATGCGGTCGCGGATACGGCCGCTCAGCGTCACGGTCATGGGGAACCCGACGTCCATGGGGCCATTGACCGTCCCGAACTCGACCTTCGCATTGTAGTTCTCGGGAATTCGCAGATCGGCCGGGCCGTTCTGCGTCTCGGCATCGATCCCGGTTCCCTCCCAGCGTGCGCCCAGCAGCTCGATCATCAGCGGTCCGTTCTGCGCCCGGGCATGCACGTCACCACCGACGCCCGATAGCGACAGCGGTCCGTTCTGCGTGGACAGGTCCATCCGGCCGGCAACATCGTCCACCGACAGTGGGCCATTCTGCGTCGAGAGCGTGAGATCGCTGCGCCGCGGCACCATCACGACAAAGCTGACCGACCAGCGTTGATTGCGTCCGAACGGCCCGCGGCCGCCGGTCGCGCGCACCGTCGCGCCGGACGCTTCGATCTTGATGTCGCGGGCAATCGCCTCGGCATCCGCCTGCGTCCGCGCGTTCACCTGGATCCGTGCGGTCACGGCAATGCTGTCACGATCCCAGCCGATGATTTCGACGCCGCCGTTCATTCCCGGATCGACCGTCAGCGGGCGTCCGCTCGCCTTCATCCCCGTTTCACGAACCTCGCAGTGCCGCGCTCGCGAGCCCCAGTCCTTCCAATCCTGACAGTCTTCCAGCCATCGCTCGTCACTCTCCTGCGCGTGCAGCGGGCTGGTTGGAAAGACGACGAAAGCGAGGGCGAGTGCGGCGAAATAGCGGGTCATGGACGGGCTCCGGATGAACGGGGGTATACGGGGTTCGACACTCCCTACGGTGGAAGGGTTGCCGGGATTCGGGCTACTTTATGACCATGCGCCTAGCCCTGACAATCCTCCTGGTGTTGAGTTTTCCACGTTCCTTGCCGTCCCAAGCCAGCCGGCTCCATGCGGAAATCGATCGGCGGTCCGCCCAGATCCAGGGGAACGTCGTCGCCTGGCGGCGCGACATTCACGAGCATCCGGAGCTCTCGAATCGGGAGACTCGCACGGCAGAGCTGGTCGCGGCCCACCTGCGCTCCCTTGGCCTCGAAGTCCGCACCGGCGTCGCGCGCACCGGCGTCGTCGGCGTATTGCGCGGCGGCCGTCCCGGTCCGGTGGTCGCGCTGCGCGCGGACATGGACGCGTTGCCGGTCACGGAGGAAGTCGAGCTGCCGTTCGCGTCCAAGGTGCGGACGACGTTTAACGGGCAGGAAGTGGGCGTGATGCATGCCTGCGGCCACGACGCGCACGTCGCGATGCTGATGGGCGTCGCCGAGGTCCTGGCCGGGATGCGCCGTGATCTGCCGGGGACCGTCAAGTTCATTTTTCAGCCGGCCGAGGAAGGCGCGCCGGCGGGTGAGCGTGGCGGCGCCGAAGTGATGATCGAGGAAGGGGCGCTCGAGAACCCGAAGCCTGGCGCGATCTTTGGATTGCACGTCTTCCCCTACCCCGCAGGCGAGATCCGTTACCGGCCGGGCGGTACCATGGCGAGCTCCGACGCCTTCCGCGTCGTGGTGCGCGGACGCCAGACGCACGGCGCGCAGCCGTGGGCCGGCATCGCTCCGATCGTGATCGCCTCGCAGATCGTGCTGGGGCTGCAGACCATCGCCAGCCGCCAGGTAGATGTCACCGCGGCGCCGGCGATCATCACAGTGGGCGCGATCAACGGCGGCGTGCGCTACAACATCATCCCCGACAGCGTGGTGATGGTGGGAACGATCCGAACATTCGATGCGGCGGTGCGGCGCGATATCCACCAGCGCGTGCGGCGCACCGCGGAGTCGATCGCGCAGAGCGGCGGCGCCACGGCGGTGGTGACGGTCGATACCGGCCCGCCCGTCACCTACAACGACCCAGCGCTCACGGAGCGGATGTTGCCCACGCTGCGGCAGGTGGCCGGCGCGCGTCGAGTGCAGCTCAACCAGCCGCTCACGCCTGCTGAAGACTTCTCCCGCTATCAGGAGCGCATTCCGGGCCTGTTCTTCTTCCTCGGCATCACACCGCCGGGCACCGATCCCCGCAGCGTCGCGCCGAACCATTCGCCGCGCTTTTTCGTGGATGAAGCAGCGCTGCCCACCGGAGTGCGCGCCCTCGCGCACCTTGCCGTGGACTATTTGAGCGCCACGCGCCCATGAGCTACCTCACGCTCGATGCGGGCGAGATCGTCGCCACGATCGAACGGCTGGGCCGGCGTATCGAGGAGCGCTTCCCCGGCTCGGGATTGGGACAGGTCTGCGGCCAGCTCCTCGCGACGGCGCGCCTCGGCAGCGAGCGCGCCGCGGCGATCGCGCGGCCGATCCGCTCGCTACGCATGGCGACGGCTGCCCTGGCAATCATGCTCGTCGTGGGGATCATCCTGGTCGTTACGACACTGCGACCGCGCATGGGCGACGTCGATCTGGGGCAGTTCATGCAGGGGCTCGAGGCGAGCCTCAACGCGCCCGTCCTGATCGGGGCGGCGATCTTCTTTCTCGTGACGGTCGAAACGCGCATCAAGCGGCGCCGCGCGATTCGTGCGTTGCACGAGCTGCGCGCGATCGCGCACATCATCGACATGCATCAGCTCACCAAGGATCCGGAGCGCGCGACCGGTCAGGAGTCTATGACCGAGTCATCGCCGCACCGCCCACTCTCGAAAATCGAGCTGGGGCGCTACCTCGATTACTGCAGCGAGATGCTGTCGCTCACCGGCAAGGTGGCGGCGCTGTACGTGCAGGGCTTCGATGACGGGGTAGCACTACAAGCCGTGAATGAAATAGAGGACTTAACCACGGGCCTGTCGCAAAAAGTTTGGCAGAAAATGATGATTCTTGTAGGTTAGGAGCCCTGACGAGCCCTCTGGAGGCGGAGCGAGATGCGTACCAGCAATCCAGCGTTAAACGCCAAAACATTCGAGCGGTACGGGCCCATCGCCGCCGGCGAGGGAATGACGATCGAAGGAACCGTCAATCGCGCCGGGTTCCTGCTCGTTGTGCTCGCCGCGACCGCGACATGGACGTGGATGCAGACCTCCGCGGGCGTGCCGGTCCAGGGATATCTGTGGGGCGGATTGATCGGCGGGTTCGTGGTCGCGTTGATCACGATCTTCAAGCCCGCCGCGTCACCCTTCACCGCTCCGCTCTACGCCGCCTTGGAAGGCCTCGCGCTGGGCGCAATCTCAGCCATCGCCGAGGCCAGGTACCACGGGATCGTGATTCAGGCGGTGGCGCTGACATTCGGGACGCTGTTCGCGCTGCTGATCGCCTATCGCTCACGCCTCATACCCGTTACGGAGAACGTGAAACTGGGTATCGTCGCCGCGACGGGTGGGATCGCGGTTTTCTACGTGGTGGCGATGGGCCTCAGCTTCTTTGGGATTCGCATTGCGTTCTTGCACGAGGGCAGTGCGCTCGGTATCGGCTTCAGCCTGTTCGTGATCGTGATCGCGGCGCTGAATCTCGTGCTGGACTTCGACTTCATCGAGAAAGGCGCCGAGCACGGCGCGCCCAAGTTCATGGAGTGGTACGGTGCGTTCGGGTTGATGGTAACGCTGATCTGGCTGTACCTCGAGATCCTTCGGCTGCTCTCGAAACTCCGAAGCCGTTAGGAGTGGCTGGGGCGCACGGTCTCCCCAAACCGTGCGCCCAGAGCCTTTACGTAGCCGTCCAACGACCCGTAGTACCCGAACACAAAGCGTGACAGGAAGCGGAAGATCGGATTCCCGATCCACCCCGCTTCCGTCACGCTGATTTGCGTGCTTCCGGGATTCGCCCTCAACTCGTAGGTCCATGTCCCCCCAAACGCGGCACCCGTGCTGGCGTCGATCTTGGTGACGAGCCGCCGCGGCGGCGCGGACTCCATCACGATCAGCGGCACGTCGAAGCCGCTCATCTTCTGCCGCCACACCTCGTGGCCGTCCTGGTCCGGCTGCCGCACCGATTCCTTGATCTCCGGCCACCAGGCGGTGATGCCGCCGAGGTCGCGCACGACCTTCCAGACGCTGTCGGGCGGCTGATGCAGCGTGACGGTGCTCGTCGCGCGATGCTCGCGTGGCACGAACGCGCCGATGAGGGCCATCAACATCACGAGCCCCACCACGCTCCCGAGGATGATCAGCACCCATTTCACGGTTCACTCCCGTGGTCTAATTACCTCCAGGGATGTAACCGCAGAGTGGATCTTCGGCGAGAGGGTCGCCGCTCGTGGCGAACGCGCGTGACCGCGAGCCACCGCACTCGAAGCGCAGCTCGCAGCGGCCGCAGCGGCCGCCGAATCCATCGGGCTTGCGGAGCCTGACAAACAGCGGTGCCGCGCGATACAACGTCACGATGTGGTCCCCTTTGACGTTGCCAACCACGGAGGGGAGAAACCCTGCCGGCGTGACGTCGCCCGTATGCGAAATGAACAGAATGCCGTTGCCGTCGCGCACGCCGGCCGCGTGGCCGCGGCCGCCGTGACCCACCAGACGCGTGATGCGGCGGAAGTGCGGCGCCTCCGTCGTCGTCACCATGGGGCGGCCGGGCTCTCGAGGCAACTCCGCCGCCCAGCGCATGACCTCATCCGCCTGCTCCGCCGTGGCGGCTCGAAGCAGCGCGCCGCGTCCCACGCCGACGAGGAAGAACAGGCTCCAGCGGGCTGCACCGACGTCGCAGGCGAGCTCGTAAATCGCCGGCAAGTCCGGTAACGTACCCGCGGCGACCAGCGTGTTGACTTGCACCGGCAGCGCGACGAGCTCGGCCATGCGCGCCGCGGCGAGGGTGCGCTCGTAAGTGCCCGGGACGCCCCGAAACGCGTCGTGGCGCTCCGCCGTGGAGCCGTCCAGCGACAGCGAGATAGCCTCGACTCCGACGGTACGGAATCGCGTGATCGTGCCCTGCGTGAGCAGCGGCGTGGCGCTGGGAGAGAGCGATACCTTGAACCCCCGCGCCCGCGCGGCGGCGATCAAGTCGAACAGATCGGGGCGCTTCAACGGGTCGCCGCCCGTCAGGACGAGGTGCGGGAGCGATGCTTCCCCCGGGACGAACGTCCTCATGTCATCGAGCAGGCGCATCGCCTGTGCCGTCGTGAGCTCCTCCGGGTCCGGGGCCGGCCGAGCCTCCGCCCGGCAGTGCCGGCAGGCGAGATCGCAGGCGCGCGTGACCTCCCAGTAGATTCGGAGGGGCGCGCGGTCATAGATGTACCGACGGGCATCGTCCATGGCCCGAATTTCGCCATCTTTCATGAAGCACTCATAAAGCCAGTATGAACGAACAACTGATGCGCCTGGATCGCTGGTTGTGGGCGGCGCGGTTTTTCAAGACACGCGCCCTCGCCGCCGCGGCGATCGCCGGGGGCAAGGTGCAGGTAAACGGAGGCCGCGCGAAGCCCGCCAAGGCGGTGCGCGTCGGGGACGAGCTGCGGGTGCGCGTTGGACCGTACGACTGGTTCCTCACCGTCC
>JBOHSJ010000023.1:0-6962 GCA_050733035.1 Gemmatimonadales bacterium
CTGCCGCGTCGGCCAGTTGCGGCGGCAACAGCTTGATCGCCACTGCGCGCTCGAGCCGCAAGTCGCGCGCACAATACACGATCCCCATACCGCCCCGTCCGAGCTCGCGCTCCAGCGAATAGCGGCCGGCCAGCGCCGCTTGAAAATCGAGGAACAGCCGATCCGGCGGGGCGCCGGGACTCACCCCTGCAGCTCCCGTTCCACCTCGCGGTAACCATCGACGTGCGCGCCGATCTCCGCTGCGACGTCACGCGCCAATCCCAGGTCTGTCGTCAGGCTCTGCACCGTCCCGGTCCCCGCGTGCAGTCGCAGCAGGTTGAGCCGGATCGTCTCCAGTGCCGCGACCGCGTCCTTGAGCCGCTGTTGCACGAGATCGCGCTCATTGCTCAAGTCGGCGACGATGCGGTCGTGCCGCGCGGCGATCGCGGGCTCGGGACTCCCCCGCTGACCGGTGTCCGCCAGCGCTTCCTGCAGCTCCTCGAGCCTGGCACGCATGCGCTGCGCGTCCTGCTCGAGCCGGTGCACCACATCGGGTAGATCGCGGAGCTGCGCGCGCGTTTCTTTGGGCAGCGAGTCGTAGAGCTGCTCGGCAGCCATGCCGAGCGCCAGCTCCGTCGGCCGGTGCGTCAACGACGCCGGCAGCGCTTTCCCGCTCGTGAACATGCCCGCGAACTTGAACAACCAGCGGCCGAGGCGACCGGTCCACAGGCGTCCCCAAAACTCGGCGTCCACGTCGCGCCGCCGCTGCAGCATGATCAACATCCCGATGCCGGTTCCGACGCCGATGGCCAGCGAGCCCGCGAACAACGATGCGAGCTCGTCAACCGGTGGACCGATGGTGAGGATGCCGCTGAGACAAAGCATCGAGATGCTCAGGCTCGCGCCGCTGATCCACTTCAGCACGCGCTCCAGAGCCGACGCCTTATGGCCCCCGCCGAAGGCGCGCTCTTCGCGGCTGCGGTCGATTTCCGCCTTGAACGCCACGCCGAGATCGGCGTGGCCGAACCCCGCCTCGAGCAACTTGTTGGCGCTGCGCGCGAGCACGCCGAGCGGAACGAGCGTGTAGCCTCCGACGAGGGTCGCGAAGCCGAGCAGCGCCGAGCCGGTCAGGAGGCCGACGACCGGCGTCGCAATCAGCATGGCGAAGGGGTAGAGCAGCACCCCGGGGCCATCGAGCCGCGCGTCGTGCTTGACGAATGCGCGCAGCGCAACGGGCAGCTCCCGGCGCAGCTCCAACGCGTGGCTGAGCTGCTCCGCCAGTGCGGCGGGTCCATCGGGACGATCACCGCGTTCTTTGGCGAGGCAGCGGTCGATCGCCTGGGCGAGTCGCCGCGGCACGAGCGGCGCCGCCGTGGCGAGCGGTGGGGCGGGTTCGGTGACTTGCTTGGCGAGAACGTCGGTAGCCTTGTCCCCCTCGAACGGGAGCCTTCCCGAGAAGGCGAAGTAGCCGACGATGCCCAGCGAGTACAGATCGCTCCGGGCGTCCACGGGCTCGCCCAGCGCCTGCTCCGGGCTCATGAACTCGGGCGTTCCGATCACCTCGCCACCCGCCAGCGCTCCCGCGCCTTGCACCACACTGGCGATGCCGAAATCGGCGACGAGCACGCGGCCCGTGGACTCCAGCAGGATATTGTCCGGCTTCACATCGCGGTGGATGACGCCCTGCTGGTGCGCGTACGCGAGCGCCCAGGCGACGTCGCGCAGCAGGCGCGACGCGTCGGACGGGGCCAACGGGCCGCGGCGCCGCACCCGCTCGGTCAGCGTCTCGCCTTCGATGTACGCCATCGCGAAAAAGACGAACTCGCCGATTTCTTCGACGGCGTGAATCGGAATGACGTTGGGGTGGGACAGCTTTGCCGCGGTCCGCGCCTCCCGCAGAAACCGCTCGCGCAGCTTGGGATCGGCCGCCTTGGATGGCGGCAACAGCTTGATCGCGACGGAACGGTCGAGCCGCACTTCCCGCGCGAGATAGACGACGCCCATGCCGCCGCGGCCCAGCTCCCGCTCCAGCGAGTAGCGGCCCGCAACGGCGGACTGGAAGTCGAGGAACAGGCGGTCGGGGTGCTCCATCGGCACCCCCAATTCTAATGCCCGGCGCTCACGCCGGCGTCTCGAGCCGCCCCAGGATCGTCACGATGTACGGCGGGCGCCGCAGCCCCAACCCGGCGAGCCGGAAGAGTCCGCGGCCAAGCGGCCCGCGCCAGAACCAGAGCCGGCGCGCGCCGCGCGGGTCGGTGCGCTGCTCGGTGCGCGCACGCGCCACGATTGCGGCGAGCAGCGCGACCCCGGCCGCCGCCACGCCCGTCTCACGCGGCGCCTCCGGCGGAGACAGCCAAACCCAAGCGGTGACGACGAGAATCGCCATCCAGGCGAGCCAGCGCACGGCGTGCTCGAAGCCGCTCGGTGCGGCGCCGTACATGAAGCTCAACTCCTCTCGCCGCCGGGCCCGCTCGGCGACGAGGGCAGTCACCAGATCGTGGTGTCCATAGCCCGCGGCCAGCAAGCGGCGCACTCGCGCGATCGCCAAGGCCGCAGGCAACAGCAGCGCGGCGCCGAGTCCGGCGGCTGCCGCCGCGTGTAACGCCGGATCATTGGAGTACAGCCAGCTGAGCGCGGCGACCGGAAGAAGGAGGAGACCCATCAGCGCTCGATTCACACCCCGCAGCAGGAACGCGCGCACCGCCAGGGGCGCCCGCGGCGGCTCCACCGCTTCGGCGAGCGCGCGGAGCAGCGCCGGGGCGTCCCGGAAGCGCGCCCACGGATCCTTGGCGAGGCAGCGATCCACGACTTGGGCGAGACGAGGGGGCACGCCGGGCGCCACGGACCGCAGCGGAGGCGCCGGCTCCGTGATGTGGAGCAGCAACAGCGCCCTGTCGCTCGTCGCGTCGAACGGCAGTCGCCCCGACAGCGCGTAGAACGCGACGACGCCGAACGAATAGACGTCGCTGCGGACGTCCACCAGCTCGCCGCGCGCCTGTTCGGGACTGATGAAGGCCGCCGTGCCGAGTACCGGTCCGCGCGGCGCGGTGGCGCGCTTGCCCTCGCCGGCGCTGGCGTGCGCGATCCCGAAGTCGGACAACAGCGCGCGGCCGGTCGCGGACTCGATCAGGATATTGTCCGGTTTGACGTCACGATGGACGACGCCGCGCTCGTGCGCGTACGCGAGGGCTTCCCCTACCTCGGTGAGCAACCGCCCCGCCGCGTCGTGGCCGAGCGGCCCGCCCGTTTCGACGCGGTGCGCGAGCGTTTCCCCCGCCACGTAGGCCATGGTGAAGAACACGAAATCGCCCATTTCGTGCACGGCGTAAATCGGCACGATGTTCGGATGCGCCAGCTGCGCGGCGGTGCGCGCCTCGCGCAGAAACCGCTGCCGGCACGCTTCGTCCGCGGCCAATGCCGGCGGCAGCAGCTTGACCGCGACGGGCCGGTCGAGCCGCAGCTCCCGCGCCAGATACACAAACCCCATCCCACCCCGACCGATCGGTTCGCGGATGTCGTAACGCGCGGCGAGCGCCCGCCGGACGGCAGGGAGATTCGATTCCAGGGTCGTCATGGCTCCGCGGTGGTGATTCGGAGACCGCTATACCCCCGCGCGTCACTTGGGGTTCGCCCCGATTCGAGCGTGTCTGGACACCTGCACCATCGCAGGGGCAGATTGTGCCGCCTATGACGAGCATCCCCGCGGCCCATCAGCCGTACATCCCGCCCACCCAGTCGCCCGCGGAGCTGACCGCGCGCGCGATCGCTCTGGGGGTTTTCCTGGGGCTCATTTTCGGCGCCTCCAACGTGTACCTGGCGCTGAAGATCGGCCTCACCGTCAGCGCGTCGATCCCCATCGCGGTTCTCTCGATCACGATTTTCCACTGGCTGGGCCGCTCGACGATCCTCGAAAACAACATCGTGCAGACGACGGGCTCGGCGGCGGATTCGGTCTCGGCCGGAGTCGTGTTCACGATTCCGGCGATTCTGTTGATGGGCTACGACCTCGACATCGGCCGCGTCACGATCCTCGCGATCGCGGGCGGCTTGATGGGCGTGCTGATGATGATCCCGCTGCGCCGCGCGCTGATCGTGAAGGAGCACGGCAACCTGCCCTACCCAGAGGGCACGGCATGCGCGGAAGTGCTGATTGCCGGCGAGCGTGGCGGCATCCACGCCAAGACGGTCTTTCAAGCGTTCGGCATCGCGTTCCTCTACAAGTTCCTGATGACGGCGTTGAAACTGTGGCAGGAATACCCGGGCAGGGTGTTCCGCTCCTACCAGGGCGCCGAGGTGCGGGTGGAGGCGAGTCCCGAGCTGATCGGCGTCGGGTACATCATCGGACCGCGCATCGCCGGCTTTCTGTTCGCGGGAGGGTGTCTTGCCTATGTGGTGCTGATGCCCGCGATCAAGCTGTTCGGCAGCACCATGACCGAGCCGATGTTCGGCACGACCAAGCTGATCCGCGACATGAGCGCCGGCGAGATCCGGGCGGCGTTCGTCTTCTACATCGGCGCCGGCGCGGTGGCCAGCGCCGGGATCATCGCGCTCGCGCGGTCGCTGCCGACGATCGTCAGCGCGTTCCGGGCAGGATTCGCCGATATGCGGGCCAGCCGGCTGGGCCAGGCGGTGGCGGCGAAGCTGCGCACCGATGACGATCTGCCCATCAGCCTGACCGTTTTCGGCTCAGTTGCGCTCGCGATCCTGATTGCGCTCATCCCGGGGATCGGCGTGAACCTGCTCGGCGGGATCTTGATCATCATCTTTGGCTTCTTCTTCACCACGGTCTCCTCCCGCATCTGTGGCCAGGTCGGCAGCTCGGCGAACCCGATCTCGGGGATGACGATCGCGGCGCTGATCGCGATCTCTTTCATCTTCCTGCTGCTGGGCTGGAATCAGATCGACGATCGCGTGCGCGCGATCTCGATCGCGTGCGTGATCGCGGTCGCCGTCGCCAATGGCGGCAATACGTCGCAGGACCTGAAGACCGGCTTTCTGGTCGGCGCCACGCCCCGACGCCAGCAGATCGCGATCCTGATCGGGGCAATCGGCTCGGCGCTGGCGGTTGGCTGGACGCTCACGTTCCTCAATAACGCCTACAGCTACCCGGTCCCCGAAGCCCGAGCAGGCTTTGTCGCCCCGGCGAGCGGGAAGAGTGACGACGGTAACGTGGTCGTGCACTCTGAGACGATGTCGAGCTTTGGGGTGGGCGGCACCGACTCGATCGACAACAACAGCTATCAGGTCATCCGAGTCTACCAGGAGACGCAGGGCGTCCCCCCCGGCAAGTACCTCGTCGATGCGGCGTCGCACGAGATTCGTTACGTCGTAGACCCCGGGATCGGCGGCCGCATTCGCGAGTATCGCGGCCACGAGCTCAAGCGTCTCGATTCACCCAAGGCCACATTGATGGCGTTGATCACCGATGGGATCCTCACCCACAGACTGCCCTGGGGGCTCGTGCTCATCGGCGTATTCCTCACGATCGCGATCGAGCTGATGGGCGTCTCGTCCCTTCCGGTCGCGGTCGGCGTGTATCTGCCGATCACCACCTCCGCCGGGATGTTCGCGGGCGGCATCGTTCGCTGGCTCGTCGAGCGCCGCGTGCGCTCCGACAACCGCTCGCTGGCCGAGGTCGAGTCGGGGCCGGGCGTGCTGTTCGCGAGCGGCTTGATCGCCGGCGGCGCCATCTGCGGCATCGCGGTAGCCGCGATCGCGGGCTGGGGAAGCCGGACCGGAAAGGCGGCCGATTGGCTCGCCGAAGCGGTGGGGCTGTACCACACGCTCGGCTGGGTGGCGACGTCATCGATCGTCGGCCTGATCATGTTCGCGATTCTCGGTGTGCTGCTCTATCGCACCGGGCTGCGCAAACAATAGACATTATCACGACACCGTAACGACAGCATGGCGATGCAGACCGTAGGCTTCCTGAAGAAGCTGCTGGGAACTCCCGGCCCCTCGGGGTTCGAGCAGGCGGCGGGCCGCGTGTGGCGCGACGAAGTGAAGGCATTCGCGGACGACGTGCGCGCCGACGTGCACGGCAACTCCGTGGCGTCGCTCAACGGCAAGGGCAAGCCGCGGGTCATGTTCGCGGGCCACATCGATGAGATCGGAATTCAGATCACGCACATCGATGAGGACGGATTCCTGTACTTCAGCGGGATCGGGGGCTGGGATTCGCAGGTGCTGGTCGGGCAGCGCGTGCTGCTGCTCGCCAGGGACGGTCCGGTGCACGGCGTCGTCGGGAAGAAGGCGATCCACCAGCTGAAGAAGGACGAGCTGGACCGCGTCACCAAGGTGATCGACTTGTGGATCGATATCGGCGCCGCGAGCCGCGACGAGGCGGCCGCGCGCGTTCGCATCGGCGACGCGGGGGTACTCGACACCCGGGTGGAGGAGTACCCCAACGGCCGGATCGTTTCCCGCTGTCTCGACAACCGGATTGGGGCATTCGTCGCCGCCGAGGCGCTGCGCCGGTTGTCCGCCCAACGGCCCAAGCATGCCGCCGTCTTTGCGGTCGCTTCGACCCGCGAGGAGATCGCGTGGACCGGTAGCGGCGCGCGCACCAGCGCGGTCGGGATCGAGCCGGACGTCGCGCTCGTCGTGGATGTCACGCACGCCACCGATTATCCCGGCGCCGACAAGAAGCACTCGGGCGATCACAAGCTCGGCGGCGGCGTGGTGCTGAGCCGCGGTTCTTCGGTGAGCTCGGTCGTATTCGAGCTGCTGGTCGAATGCGCCGACGCCGCAAAGATCGCGTACACGATCCAGGCGGCACCGCGCGATACCGGTACGGACGCGGACGCGATCTACAACGCGATGCGCGGGATCCCCACCGGGCTGGTGAGCGTGCCCAACCGCTACATGCACAGCCCCAACGAAATGGTGGCGCTGGAGGACCTCGATCGTGCCGCCGATTTGCTCGCCGCGTTCGCGCGCCGGCTCGAGCCCGGGATCGACTTCATCCCGCAATAGACAAAAAA
>JBOHSJ010000024.1:0-2351 GCA_050733035.1 Gemmatimonadales bacterium
CTACCTGTTCGAGCCTGGGATCAGCGTCCGCGAGGAGTTGATCGTCAGCTACCAGGGATTGTCGAGCGAGGGGTGGAGCCGCTCACTGCGGCTACTCGATCAGGAGCGGGCGCGGGTCAAGGCGCGCGCACAGCTGGAAGCAAAACCCGATTCTGGAGGTCGGTAGTCCAGCGGACGCCGCTCGAGTCCGCGCATACCACACTGACCGCCTGACGCTCCCAGCGCGCCGCCGACGCCAAGATCCGGTCGCACCCCAGAGAGAACAGCGCGCTCGCCCAGGCCGACGCCCTGAAGGCGTCGCCGGCGAGGACGGTAACGGAGCGGCGCTCCCCCCGCCCCGAGACGGTGCTCAGCGCGCCCGATCGCAGATCCAGCTGGGCGATCGGATCGAGTGAATTGCCCGGGTTCGCAATCCCGACGACCCTGCTGCTGGCTGGTCCGACCCACAGAAACAGGCCGCCCAAATCGATGAGCGCGCTGTCCACCGCCGCCGCCAGAACCGGCGCGGCGCGGTCGAGCACATAGCCGTCGGCCACGTCTCGCCACTCGGGACGCAGCCGGAGATCGCCACGTTCCACGGCCCACGCCCTCCGTACCGCCTCACGCGCGGCCGTCGAATCGACCGCACGCGTGGAGTCACGCATCCGCGCAATCGCGGCGCGCACGGCCGCGGAATCTTTCCCCCAGGCTGCCACGCTCACCGTCGAACCCAACATCTGCCACGCCGCCGTCACGGTCGTCGTGCGCGGGTCCGTACGGCAGCCGCCCCCGGCGGCCATGCCGACGGCCGCGCCGATCAGGAAACCACGCCGCGCTGAAGTCACCCCGCGGTGAAGATGGCCTGCACGCCGCCGCAAGCCTCGCCCCGGACGAGCGTACCGGTAGACAGGGCGTCGGCCGCGATTGCCGTCGCAGCGACGACCGTGACCTGCCGCTCCGTATCCACGGGAAAGCCACTGGCCGGATTCATGATGTGCCCGATCGTGCTCACGCCGCTTCCAATGCGAACTACGGATTTCAACTCCGAGGACGTCGCCAGCGCCGTGTCGCGTAACCGGACCTCGCGTCGAGCACCGGCGATCTGCACGACCCAGCCTCGAGCATCCCCCGGCGGTGCGCCCAGGCCGAAGCAGTCGCCACTCACATCCACAAATCCGCGGCGGATGCCGGCGGCCCGCAGGACACCGACGGCCCGGTCAATTCCGTACCCGACGGCGATGCCGCCGAAGTCGAGCTGCGTATGCGCGTTGGGGAGCGAAACGGCATCGCCGCTCATGCGCACGACTGCCGTCGCCACCGACTCGACGGCCTCCTCGAACGCCGCGCGATCCGGCCATTCGCTGATCGGAGCACCACGGAATCCGTACATCCGCATCAGTGGCTCGACCGCCGCATTGAATGCCCCCGCGGTCTGATCCTGAAATCGGGCCGCGGCCGCGAGCACGTCGCGCAGATCGTGATCCGCGCGCATGGGACCACGCCCGGCGTGGCGATTCAGCTCGCACAGATCGCTCGCGTCGTCGAACAGCGAGAGACGAGCTTCCACGCGCCGCAGCTCGGCCAGCGCCTGAGCGCAGGCCTCCAGCCCCTGATCCTCGGACTCCGCAACGACCATCACATGCACGGGCTGTCCCATGGCCCAGGACCAGCGCTCCACAAACCGCTCCCGCCGTAGCCGTGGGAGTGGTGGCAGGAACGCCCCGGCCAGTCCCGCGCCGGCTCTGGCGACAAAGTCACGGCGCTTCATGGACTCCGCTCAGCTCTCGGAGAATCAGGAACGATTGCACGTAGAACGTGATCGCGAGAATGGCGCTGGATGCTTCGAGCAGCCACGCGAAGCGGCTGTCGACATACCGCATGAGCCACATCGCCGAGAACGAGACGAGCAAGGCGCAGAACGGCTCGGCGATGAGGAAGCGGCGCCAGCGCTCGCCCGGGTGGGTGCAGAGCGCAATGCCGATGCCGGTCAGGACGAAGATCACGGCCATGCTCAGCAGATGCGTGTGGGTGATCGTCAGCATCTCCCCGAGCGACTTGGGAAACTGCATCGCGCCACTCGCCAGCGAATCAACCGCCTCGCCGCGATACCGCGTGGACACGCCAGACGGCACGAGCCGAGTGGTGTGCCATACGAACACGAGCGACGTCGTGTAGCCGACGAGCTGGACAATCGTGATCCATCGGCCCAGCGTGCACACGGGACGCGGCAGTGTGCCCCACGACCAGCTCACTTGATCGCCCCGCTGCGGTGCCAGGTGGTGAGATCGCCCAACGCGCGCCGCACGCCGAGCGTGACGGCGTTCACGCTGATCGTCGCGCCCGAGATACTGCGAACATCGCGCCCCACCTCG
>JBOHSJ010000025.1:0-13225 GCA_050733035.1 Gemmatimonadales bacterium
GTGAGCTCGAGCAGCGTTTCGCTGGTGAGAATTGGGGCCTTGAGCCGGAGCGCGAGCGCGATCGAGTCCGAGGGACGGGCATCGATCTGAATCACCGTATCGCCCCGATAGATGTGCAGCTCGGCGAAATAGGTGTTGTCCTTCACCTGCGTGATGATCACCTTGCGCAGCTCAGCGCCGAGGCCCACGATCACCTGCTTCAGCAGGTCGTGCGTCAGCGGGCGCGAGAATTTGACGCCGGCTAGTTCCATCGCGATGGCGCTGGCTTCCGCCGGTCCGATCCAGATCGGCAGCACGCGCTGTCCATCGTTTTCCTGAAGAATGACCACCGGCGTGTTCGTCGTGCGATCCAGCCCGAGGTGAGCTACCCGAACTTGCAGCATGGCCCCCCCCGGCCCCCCGGCCGGCATCAGGTCCCCATATCCCAGGACGCGAGATACTTCCGCTGTGCCGGCGTGAGCGTGTCGATGGCCACGCCCATCGACTGCAGCTTGAGCCGCGCGATCTCCTGATCGAGCTCGGCCGGAATGCGATGCACGTCTTTGCTCAGCTTCTTGGCGTTGTCCACGACGTACTCCGCCGCGAGCGCCTGGTTGGCGAACGACATGTCCATCACGCTCGCCGGATGTCCCTCGGCGGCGGCGAGATTGATCAGCCGGCCGTCGGCGAGCACGAACAGCCGCTTGCCGGCGAGCTGCCATTCCTCGACGAACTCGCGTACCTGCCTGGGGCCTTGCGCGGTCTTCTTCAGGCCGTCGAGGTCGATTTCGACGTTGAAGTGTCCCGAGTTGGCGAGAATCGCGCCGTCCTTCATCGCCCGCATGTGCTCCACCCGGATGACCTCCACGTTCCCCGTCAGCGTGACGAACAGATCACCGACTTGCGCCGCGTCTTCCATCGTCATGACCCGGTAGCCGTCCATCTGGGCTTCGAGCGCTTTCATCGGGTCGATCTCGGTCACGAGCACATTCGCGCCCGCGCCGCGTGCCCGCATGGCAAAGCCGCGACCGCACCACCCATACCCCGCGACCACCACCGTGCTCCCCGCGATCAGCATGTTGGTCGCGCGGATGATGCCATCGAGGGTGGACTGGCCGGTCCCGTACCGGTTGTCGAACAAGTGCTTGGTTTGCGAGTCGTTGACGGCGATGACGGGGAATTGCAGCACGCCGTCCTTCGCCATCGCCTTGAGGCGAATCACCCCGGTGGTGGTTTCCTCCGTGGACCCGATCACGCCCGACACGAGCGACTTGCGGTCGGCGGCGGACAGCGTCTCGACCCATTTGCGGACCGGTGGCGCCAGATCGTCGAGGCGATTCAAGGCGATCATGTGCAACGCACCGACGAGATCGGCGCCGTCATCCATCGTGATGTCGGGCCGGTGCGCGAGGGCGGCGCGGATGTGGTCGTAATACGTCGTGTGATCTTCGCCCTTGATCGCGAACACCTTGATACCGTGATCGCGCACGAGATGCGCCGCGACGTCGTCCTGCGTCGAGAGCGGGTTCGACGCGACGAGCGCAACGTCGGCACCGCCCGCCTGCAGGGCGACCGCGAGGTTCGCGGTCTCGGTGGTGACGTGCAGGCACGCCGACAGGCGCTTCCCGTCGAGCGGGCGCTCGCGCGTGAACCGCTCGCGCAGCTGCCGCAAGACCGGCATCGAGCGCTCGGCCCATTCGGTGCGCCGCCGCCCTTCATCGGCGAGACGGATTTCCTTGATGTCGTTGGTGGCTTTGCGCGAAGTGGCAGTCTCAGACATTGGCTTTCCGGGATGAATGGGATGCCCGCTCCGCGGCGACCTTCAATTCTTCGACGCGATCGACATGCTCCCAGGTGAATAGCTCGACTTCGCGATCGCCTCCATCGCCACCCACGCGGCGGCGTTCCGGCGACCGGCCGAAGTGGCCGTAAGCGGCGGTGGGCCGATAAATGGGATTGCGCAGGTTCAAGGCCTGAATGATGCCCGCCGGCGTGAGATCGAAGACCTCGCGGACGGCGACCTCCAGCGCATCCTGGGGCACCGTGCCGGTGCCGAACGTGTCCACCATGATGGAGACCGGCTCGGCGACGCCGATCGCGTAGGCAACCTGCACCTCGCACCGCTTCGCCAGGCCCGCCGCCACGATGTTCTTGGCCACCCAGCGCATCGCGTACGCTGCGGAGCGGTCCACCTTGGACGGATCCTTGCCGCTGAACGCGCCGCCGCCGTGCCGGGCCATGCCGCCGTAGGTATCCACGATGATCTTGCGGCCGGTGAGGCCGGCGTCGCCTTGTGGCCCGCCGACGACGAACCGTCCCGTGGGATTCACGAGCACGTCCTTGTCCTTCACGTCGAAGCCGGCCTCGCGGACGACGGGGCGCACGACATGCGCCAGGATCCCCGCGCGCAGCTCATTGTTGTCGATCATGTCGGAGTGCTGCGCCGAAACCACGACCTTATCTACGCCGACGGGCTTGGATCCCTCGTACAGCACGCTGACCTGCGTCTTGCCGTCCGGCCGCAGCCATGGCAGCTCGCCCGCCTTGCGGACCATCGCCAGCCGCTCGGCGAGCCGGTGCGCGACCACGATCGGCAGCGGCATCAGCGACGGCGTCTCGTCGGTGGCGTAGCCGAACATCATCCCCTGATCGCCCGCCCCGCCCTTGTCGACGCCGAGCGCGATATCGGCCGACTGCCGGTCGATCGTCGTCAGGATCGCGCAGGTCTGGGCGTCGAACCCGAAGTTGGCGTCGGTGTACCCGATCGACGTGATCGTGCCGCGCACGATGTCGGGAACGTGCACGTAGGTGGACGTGGTGATCTCCCCCGCGACGACGGCCACGCCGGTCGTCACGAGCGTTTCGCAGGCGACGCGCGCGTTGGGATCGTTGAGCAGAATGGCGTCGAGAACCGCGTCGGAGATCTGATCCGCGAGTTTGTCCGGATGTCCTTCCGTGACCGACTCGGAAGTGAAGACGTGGCGATGAGTTGGCATAGTTTTTTTTGGGCCTCTAGAGTTTCAAACTACCGGAGCGCCGTCCGGCGGGCAACCGTGCGTCCGCGTCGAGCAGTGTTTCATCGACCGCTTCCGCAAGTGCAAATCGCAAGATGTCGAGCGCGAGGTCGGCGGAGCGCGCCGCGAGCGCGGCGGCCGCCGCCGCCCGCGCCTGCGCGGTGGTCACCTGACGGATGAGGCATTTGATCAACGGCAGCGCCGGCGGCGCGACTGACAGCGTCTCGTACCCGAGACCGAGCAGCAGGAATGCGAACACCGGCTCCGAGGCCATTTCGCCGCAGACGCTCGCCGGCTTTCCGGCCGCCCGCGCCGCTTCGGCAACGAGCTTCAACAAGCGCAGCACGCTCGGATCGTGCGGCGTGAACCGGTCCGCCAGTCGCGCGTTGCCCCGATCCACGACCAGTGTGTACTGCGTCAGATCGTTGGTGCCCACGCTGAGAAAGTCGCTGATCTCCACGAGACGATCCGCCAGGACCGCGGCGGCCGGCGTCTCGACCATCACGCCCAGCGGCACCGACTTGGCGGCAGCGACGCCCTGTTTCTCGAGCCGCGCCGACTCTTCCTGCATCAGCTCGCGCGTGCGTTCGACTTCATCGAGCCGCGTGACGAGCGGAATCATCAGGTGCAGGTTCCCCGCGACCGCGGCCCGCAACACCGCGCGGATCTGGGTGCGAAACATCTCCGGCTCGTCGAGGCACACGCGGATCGCGCGCCAGCCCAGGAACGGATTCGCCTCGGCGGGAGTCCGGAACGGCGCCGGGAATTTGTCGCCGCCGAGATCGTAGGTGCGAATCACCACGGGGTGGCCCGCGAACGCCTCGCCCACCAGCCGGAAGTACTCGGCCTGCGCGTCCTCGGTCGGCAGCTCGCTGTGCCCGGTGATCAGGAACTCCGTCCGGAGCAACCCGACGCCCTCGGCACCGTGGGCTTTGGCCGCCGTGACTTCATCGGGCAAGTCCACGTTGCCGCGCAGCGCGACGTGCACGCCATCCACGGTGACCGACGGCTGGGTGACCGCTTCTTCCAGACGCGCCGCGAACTCCCGCCGGCGCGTGTCAGTCCGTTCCGCCTCCTCGATCTCGGCGGGCGTCGGGTCGAGCAGCACCGTGCCGGTGGTGCCGTCGAGAATGGCCTTGGTGCCGGAAGGAATGCGGGCGACCGCCCCACGCAACCCGAAGATCGCCGGGATGCCGATCGAATGCGCGAGAATCGCCGCGTGGGACGTGCGCGTTCCCTCTTCGCTGATCAACCCGACGATCTGGTCGCGGTCGAGCTGCACCGTCAGCCCCGGCGACAGCTCGCGCGCCACGAGAATCGACGGTTCGGACAGGCTCTCCCACACGTCCGACGCGCCGCGCTTGTGCATGAGATGCTGGATGACGCGGATCGCCACGCCGGTCAGATCGGCGAGCCGCTCTTTGAGCAGCGGGCTCCCGGCGGCGGTCCAGAGATCGCGCACCTCGAGCGTCTTGAACTCGAACGCCTTCTCGGCCGTGAGGTGGTTCTCGCGGATCAATTCGGCGATGCCGCCGATGAAATCCTTGTCCTCGAGCATGAGCAGCTGCGCGTCGAAGATCCGGGCCTCGTCCACGCCGGCACGATCCTCGGCGCGGGCGCGCAGCTCGTTGAGCTGGCCGCGGACGTCCTTGAGCGCCGCTCGCAGGCGCCGCACTTCTTTCTCGACCTGGGTGCGCGGCACGACGCGATGCGGGACCTCCGGGAGCGCCCAGCGGACGGTCACCGTGGGACCCATGGCGATGCCGGGCGAGACGCCGATTCCCTTGAGGCGCCGGTCGGGACTCATGCGCCTTCCTTGGCTTCGGGCTTGAGATGCATCTCGTGGAAGCCGGCAGCGACCAGCTCCAGCAGCGCGGCCATCGCCTGCTCCGCATCCTCGCCGTCCGTCTTGATGCGAATCGACGATCCGAATTCGGCGGCGAGCGTCATCATGCCGAGAATGCTTTTGCCGTTCACGACGGCGCCGTCCTTGTGGACCTCGACGCTCGACTTGAACTTGTTCGCCACTTTGACGAACTCCGCCCCCGGCCGCACGTGCATACCGAGCGGATTCACGATGCGCGCGTCCCGTTCGATCACGGCCATATCCACCCGACCGCCAGCCCCACCGCGCAGAGCCCCAGGGCGACCCGCAGGCCGCTCAGGCGGTCGCCCCGCCACCGCAACGCGAGAAATGCCAGTCCCGCCGTCACGATGACGGCCAGCTGACCCCAGCGGGGAAACGGCGCGGCCAGCGAGCGAGCCGACACCGGCAGCGCGACACCGATCACGAATGCCATGGCGGGGCCCATGAAGGCGCCCGCCTGCTGCAGCATGGGATGATGGAGCGCCACGCTCACGCGCGTCCCGTGCTCCCAGCCGGCGCGCAGCGCCCACCAACGCAGGGCGACATGCCCGATGTTGTAGATGATGAGGAACGCCGCGACACCGATCCAACCCGCGCCGAGCGCGACCGCCACGAGCGTCAGACCCGACAAGAGGGGTAACCAGCCCGCCCAGACCAGCCGATCGCCGAGCGAGCCAAGTGGCCCACACAGGGCCTCGCGCAGCTTCTCGACCTGATCGGGTTTGGCGCCGTCGTGCTCCGCACGCGCGGCGGCCCCGACCGCGAGTCCGATGAGATACGGGTGCGCGTTGAAGAATTGCGCGCCGCGCGCGACGGCCGGACGGTACTTGCCGTCGGCCAGATCTCGCAGCAGCGGCTCCTCCGCAACGCCGACGCCGACGCCGAGCATGCTCTCGTAGTTGTACGACGCCTGCACGGCGAACAGCCGCAGCAATGCGCGGCCCAGCGCGCCCCTCACCGGAGCCACACAGCCACCAACAGCCCGCTGCCAAGTCCGGCGGCGAACCACCTGAGGTTTGGTCCCTTGCCGACCAGGCGCAGCGTGCCCGCCGCGCCGGCCGCGAGCGCGGCAGCGACGGCGGCGGCGGCCAGGACAATCGCGTCCCGGACCGACAGCGGACCGGCCAGCAACGGCCGCGCCAGCCAGGCAAGGAAGAGACCGAACGCCGTCACGAGCGCCGCCCGCAGCGCATCCCGCAGCAGACCGCCGACATGCAGGCGAACCAGGGCGCGTGGATCTCCCGATTCGAGCGTCGCCGCTGCCGCATGCACGATGCGAGAGTTTACGCGGCGCAGCTCGTTAATCGTGACGCCGCCCACTAGTCCGGTCACCAAGCCCACGAGGGCCCCAAGCCCGAGTCCCAAAACCCCCGTAGCGGCGTGCGCCGTCGCCACCGCCGCCACGGTGGCCGGACCGTACTCCGGATAGCGGACCGCGCCTACGGGCAGGATGTCGTATTGCAGCAGCTCGAACACCACGCCGAGCTTGAGGCCGGTCGGGATGTCCCCCAGAATCGCGCCGGCGACGGTACCGGCCACGAGGGGACGCGCGATCATCATCTGGGGCAGGCTGACGAGATCGACCCCGACGAGCGTTCCCCAAACGAGTAGCGCGATCAGGAGCTCGATGGGGAGGTTCAGGTGAACTCTCCCACCGGTACCGCCCGAGCCGTGGGCACATCCTGCGCCGTGACCTCGACGCCACGTGCCGCGAGTTGCCGCAGCTTGGCCGCTTCGTCGTCGGTCAGATAGACGAACCGCAGCCGCTCCCGGCGGCCGGCGCGGTGATGCACCCCGCCTACGTTGAAGCGCCGCACTTGCGGCGCGCGCTCGGTGAGCGCGACGGCGGTGTCGATGTCGCCAACCAGCAGGATCCCGACCCGCGCGTCGGACTCCCAACCCGTCAGCTGCTGCGCCGCCTGCTCGACCGAGGCAAAGATCACTTCGATGTGCGGCGGCACGCCCATGCGATAGAGATCCTGCTCCCAATCACTGCCGCTCACCTCATCGTCCACCAGAACGATGAATGAGACGTCGAGCGGCTGCCCCCAGCCCACGACTACTTGGCCGTGAATCAGGCGGTCGTCGATGCGGTACAGCGCGAGACTCATGCGGCGGTGACCCGAATGGCTTTGCCGCCCGCGTCAACGGCGCGGCGGGCGGCTTCTGCCGGCGGGATGTCACGGTGGAACACGAAATCGAGCAGCATCGCAAGATTGACGCCGGTCACGACGGCGATGTCGGCGTGCTGTTTGGCGTAGCGCGCGGAGCTGGTCAGGCACGATCCCCCCGGCAGATCCACGAACAGCACCGCGGGCCCCTTCCCCACAGCCTGGCTCAGCCGCTCCGCCAGCGCTTCGGTGCCGCAGCCCTCATTGGACACCGGCGTGAGCGCGCCCTCGATGCCGGTGATGGCCGTGACCGCGGCGACGAGCGCCTGTGCCACGGCGGCGTGCGAGACGATGACCCCACGAAGCTCACTCATAGTCTTCCTCGAGATACTGCTGCACGGCCCCCTTCTCGCGCATGCGGCGAATCAGCCGTTCGTTGAAGACATTCGCCGAGTCCACGCCACTGTAGCGCAACAGGTGGTTCATCGCCACGACTTCGCAGATGACCGTGAGGTTCTTGCCGGGATTGAGCGGCACGGTGACGAGCGGCAGCTCCACGTCCAGCAGCTCGGTGCGCTGCTGGTCGAGGCCCGTGCGGTCGTACTCGCGTGCCGTGTCCCAATCCTCGAGCTGGACCACGACTTCGATGCGCTTCTGCTGCCGCACGGATCGAATCCCGAACAGCGCGTTGATGTCGATCAGCCCGACCCCGCGGATTTCCATGTAGTGCCGGGAGATCTCGTGGCCGCGGCCGATAAGCACGTCGTGGCCGCGGCGCGTGATATGAACCACGTCGTCCGCGACCAGCCGGTGCCCCCGCTCGACGAGATCGAGCACGCATTCGCTCTTGCCGATGCCCGAGCGCCCGCGAAACAGCAGCCCCACACCGAAGACATCGGCCAGCGAGCCATGCACCGTCGTGCGGGGCGCGAAGGCGTCGTCGAGAAACGGCTTGAGGCGCCGGTAGAACTCCGCCGTCTTGAGGCGCGTGCGGATGACCGGAATCCCTTTCTCGCGCGCGAACACGAGCAGCTCTTCCGGCGCTTCCTGCCCTTTGGTGATGATGATGCAGGGCAGCGAGTACGCGAGAAACGTCTCGATGGACGTGCGCCGCGCCTTGGCGTCGAGCGAGGCGAGATAGGTGATCTCGGTCTCACCCAGGATATGAATGCGGTCGGTGCCGACGAAGCGCGCGGTGTACCCGGCCAGGACCAGGCCGGGACTCGACGCCTCCGGCGAGCGGATCTCGCGCTCGAGCCCGACCTCTCCGGTCAACAGCTCGAGCTGGAGCGGGTCGCCCTTGCGCGCGAGCAGGTCGCCGACCTTGAGCCGCGGTGGCGCGGAAGCCGGGGGCGGTGAAGGCGGTTGGGGAGCGGTCACCGCGCGTCGGGTACCCTGGAGCTGCGGGTTTTGCGGCGCGGGCGCGGCGTCTCTTTCTCGTCGAGGATCTGCCGTTTGATACGCGCGATCGCCAGGTCCAGCGCCGAGCGATGATCGGCCGCCTGCGACTTCGCCACGTGGATCCGTCCCCGGGGGACGTGCACTTCGATCTCCACGCCCGCTTCGCCATGATCCTCGGTGAAGATCACCTGCGCATGATGCGGCCGCTGCGCAAGCTTGGCCACTTTTTCCACGAGCTCTGTGGCGTGGGCGCGCAGGTCATCGTCCATCTCGGTATGGCGTGCGGTGATGGTGATGCGCATGGAATCAATTCCTCCCTGTCCGTTCGGCGATGACTTGCTGGATATGGGCGACCGTCGCGCGCGCCGCCGAGTCCCACGACAGCCCTTCCGCAAACGCGCGCGCGGCGCGTCCGAGTCGTTCGACGAGGGCGGGATCGCCCGCCAGAGCCAGCAGGCGATCCGCGAGCGCACGGCAGTCACCGTGCGGTACCAGGTACCCCGTCACGCCATGACGGACCGACTCGCGCAATCCGGGACTGTCCGAAGCCAGGGCCGGCGTGCCGCAGGCAGCCGCCTCGACGTTCGTGATACCCCAACCCTCTTTCGGGCTGGGAAACACCACCGCCCACGCCTGGCGCAGCAAGCGGCGCTTCTCTTCCTCTGATACAAAACCGAGAAACCGCACCGCGCCATCCAGACCGAGGGTCGCGGCCCGTTCCTCGAGACGCGCACGGTCATCGCCCTGCCCGCAGATGTCCAGCGTGACGTCGGCGCGGACCGCACGAGCCGCGGCGACCGCGCGCAGCGCACACTCCACTCCTTTATAACGCTTCAATCGGCCGACATACAAGAACGTGGGGCGTGTCGCGCGCGGTGTTGCCGGGTCAGGTCGATACGCCTGTGAGTCCACGCCCGGGTGGATCACGACAATGCGCTCGCGCGACACACCACGGCGCACCAGGTCGTCCCGCGTGCTTTCCGAAATCGCATGGAATCCGGCGTTTCGGTACACCCAGGGAATCGGCCGCTCCGCCGCCCAGACCACCGCCGCCATCGGCACGCTGGCCTCGGCAAAGGCGGTCGTGCCAAAGAGATGTGGCACGATCGCTACAAAGGGGAGACGCGTGAGGGTGGGAAGAAAGAGCGGCACCTTGTTGATGTCCTCGACGACGACGTCGTACGGCCCGTCCCGGAGCGCCCGGCGAACGGCCCCACGTCCTCGCAACGCAAAACTGTGTCGCCCACCGATGCGCGTGACGTGGATGCCGTCCACAACGGCCTGCGGAGCGCAGCCGGGCCAGCCGCTGGCAATCAGGCGTACCTCGTGGCCCCCCCCCGCGCCCGCGATCCTGCCGAACAGCTCGTGGAGGTGAATCTCGGCTCCGCCCGCCTGTGGGTTGTCGCGGTCGTTCCAGTTGACCAGCAGGATTCTCACAGCGCGCCCGTCTCCCGGGCGACGGCGTCCAGCACGCCGTTGATGAATCCCGGTGCGCGCGCGCCGGCGAACCAGTGCGCGAGCTTCACTGCCTCGTCGATGACGACCCGCGGCGGGGTCGAGGCTTCGTCGAGCTCGGCGAGTGCGAGCCGCAGGATGTTGCGCTCCACGACGCCGACGCGCTCGAGGCGCCAGTGCTCCGCGGCGTCGCTGATCCGCCGGTCGAACTCTGGGAGGCCGGCGACCGCCTTGGCCGCGAGATCGGCGCCGCGGTCGTACCCCTTCGGGGCGCGCCCGTAGATCGCGGCGACGCGGGCGACCACCGCCTCGATCGACGGCGAGGGCTCACCCGACAGTTCCCACGCGTACAGGAGCTGGAGGGCGCGCGCGCGCGCCTTAGTCTCGGGGCGCTGCACCGAGCCGCTCGAGCGCGTCGGCGGTCTCGAGCGCCGCCTGCGCGGCCTCCGCACCTTTGTTCTGCCGCGCCAACGCCTGCGCCTCCGTCTCGGTCGTAAGCACGCCGAAGCCGACCGCGATGCGATGCGCGAGCGCCACATTGCCCAGGCCCCGCGCCGCCTCTCCGGCGACGTACTCGAAATGCGGCGTCTCACCGCGGATCACGCAGCCGAGCGCGACGATCGCGTCGAACCGGCCGCTCGCGGCGGCGGCCTCCGCGAGCACGGGCAGCTCGAAGGCGCCCGGCGCCCACGTCACGTCCACGTTGGCGTCCGCGATGCCGCCGCGCCGCAGCGCGTCCCGCGCGCCCTCGAGCAGCTTGGCCGTGATGTTTTCGTGAAACCGGCTGACGATGATCGCCACGCGGCGCTGACGATTGGAGCTGCGCGCGGCCGGTGGTGGACGGTGAGGCACGATCAGTGTGTGAGGAAGTGGCCGAGCTTGTCCCGCTTGACGTCCAGATAGGCCCGATTCTCGTCGGAGGGCGCGGGCACGATCGGCAGCCGCTCGACGATCTCGAGGCCGTACCCCTCCAGGCCGATCAGCTTCATCGGGTTGTTCGTCAGCACGCGAATCGACGACAGCCCGAGATCGAGCAGGATCTGCGCGCCGATTCCGTAGTTCCGGAGGTCGGGCTTGAAACCGAGCTTCTCGTTCGCTTCGACCGTATCGTGACCCTGATCCTGGAGCTCGTAGGCCTTGAGCTTGTTGAGCAGGCCGATGCCCCTTCCTTCTTGATCGAGGTACACGACGACGCCGGCGCCCCCCTCGGCGATCATGCGCATGGCGCTGTGCAGCTGCCAGCCGCAGTCGCAGCGCGCCGAGCCGAACACGTCGCCCGTCAGGCACTTGGAGTGCATCCGCACGAGGACCTGCTGCTTCCCCGCCACGTCGCCGTAGACGAGCGCGACGTGCTCGGCGGCATCCACGTCATTGCGGTAGCCGATGATGCGGAATTCGCCGAACGGCGTGGGCAGGCGTGCCTCGGCGATTCGGTGCACGAGCCGCTCATGCTTCAGCCGGTACGCGACGAGCTGTGCCACGGTGATGAACGTGAGGCCATGCTCTTTGGCGAACCGCTCGAGATCGGGACGGCGCGCCATCGAGCCGTCGGGATTGAGGATCTCGCAGATGACGCCGGCGGGATACAGCCCGGCCAGGCGCGCCAGATCGATGCTGGCCTCGGTCTGGCCGACGCGTTGCAGCACGCCGCCGGGCCGCGCGCGCAGCGGGAAGACGTGTCCGGGGCGGCGCAAATCGCTGGGCACGGTCGAAGGATCGATCGCGACCCGGATCGTCGCCGCGCGGTCGGCGGCCGAGATCCCGGTGGTCACGCCGAATCGCGCCGCGGCATCGACGCTGATCGTGAACGCCGTCTCGTGCGACTCGTTGTTGTGCTCGGTCATCTGCGGGAGGCCGAGGGCCTGGCAGCGCTCGGGGGTGAGCGGCATGCAGATCAGTCCGCGGGCGTGCGTCGCCATGAAGTTGATCATCTCGGCGGTGACCTTGTCGGCCGCCCCGATCAGATCCCCCTCGTTCTCGCGCCGCTCGTCGTCGGCCACGATGACGAGCTTGCCCGCGCGAATGTCCGCGATCGCTTGTTCTACCGCTCTGAACGGCATAGCTGCCTCACGTACTTTCCAAGAACATCGGCTTCGACATGCACCCGGTCACCCGGTTCGAGCCGTCCCAATGTCGTGTGCTCGCGCGTGAACGGGACCAGTGACACCTGCACACCACCCGCGCTTGGCAACGTGTTCACGGTCAGACTAACGCCGTCCACCGTGATCGCGCCGTGCAGCACCGTCGTTTCCTCTACCTCGCGCGGCACGCGAATGTCGACGAGTAACGCATCAGCCGCTTCTGCAACGCGCTCGACCGTGCCGACGCCGTCCACATGCCCTTGCACGAAGTGACCGCCGAACCGGTCAGTGGCTTTGAGCGCGCGCTCCAGATTCACCGACCGCCCCTTCTTCCATTCACCGATCAACGTGCGTCCGAGCGTGGTCGTAACCGCATGCACCGTAAAGCCGCCTGTTACGACACGCTCGACAGTGAGGCACGCACCGTTGACGGCGATACTCTCCCCCTTCTTCACGCCTTTATAGGACGCCTTTACACGCAGGTCCACGCCGTTATTGACGTGCACCGCTTCTATCCTGCCCACCGCATCTACGATTCCGGTAAACATAGCCGTCGATCCAAGACCAATAATGTATCAGAGCCCAGCGGGCGGCGCTCCACGACTGACCAGCGCGGCGCGTCGGCGAGCGGGAAGGCCTGCACGCCGGGAAATGCGGGCACGCCGCCTTCCCCGAGCCAGACTGGCGCCTGCACCCAGTACAGCCGGTCCACCAGCCCCTCGGCGAGGAGTTTTGTGCCGAGCGCCCCTCCCCCTTCACACAAGAGCGACTGGATCCCGGCGAGCCGGAGCTGCGCGAACGCCTGCCCGAGCGCCTCGGGGCGGAAGACGCGCACGCCGTTGCCCTCGAGCACCGATACATTGGCCGCCGGTGCCTCCTGTGACGCGACGACCCAGGTCGGGACTTCGCGTGCCGTCTGGATGAGCGACACACCGGAGTTGAGCATCGCGCGCCGGTCGAACACGATTCGCACCGGCGGCTTGCGAGGCGTGACGCCGCCCCGCGCGGTGAGCTGCGGATTGTCCGTGAGCGCGGTCGTGCCACCAATGCCGATCGCGTCGAAGCCGGCCCGCAGCCAGTGAACGTGATCGCGCGCTTCCTCGCCGGAGATCCTTTGCGAGCGGCCGCCGGCGTCCGCGATCCGGCCGTCGATTGAGGTCGCCAGCTTCAGCGCGACGAACGGGCGGTCGGTTTGCGACCGTGTAAAGAGGAAGGGCGCGTTCTGCGCCGCGGCTTCCTCCGCCAGCAGGCCGACGCTCGTTTCGATGCCGGCCCGCTTCAGGATCTCGATGCCGCCGCGCGCATCGAGATCGGGAT
>JBOHSJ010000026.1:0-3504 GCA_050733035.1 Gemmatimonadales bacterium
CGCCCAGGAAGCCCCCGACCGGATCCGCGAGCTGGAAGCCTGGGGCGCGCTGTTCGACCGCACCGACGACGGACGGATCAACCAGCGGCCCTTCGGGGGCCACACCCATCAGCGCCTGGCTCACGTGGGCGACCGCACCGGCCTCGAGATGATCCGCGTGCTCCAGGACAAGGGCGTGCACTCGGGATTGGACGTGCACATGGAGTGCACGATCGTCCGACTGTTCGTTGCCGGCGGCCGGATCGCGGGCGCGCTCGGCTATTTCCGCGAGACCGGCCGGTTCGTGCTGTTCCGCGCTCCCGCGATCGTGCTCGCCACCGGCGGCATCGGCAAAGCCTGGCAGATCACGAGCAACTCGTGGGAATACACGGGCGACGGCCATGCGCTCGCTTACGAGGCCGGCGCCGAGCTCATCGACATGGAATTCATGCAGTTCCATCCCACCGGCATGGTCTGGCCTCCGAGCGTGCGTGGCATCCTCGTGACCGAAGGCGTGCGCGGGGAAGGCGGCGTCCTCAGGAATTCGGCCGGCGAGCGGTTCATGTTCCGCTACATGCCCGACATGTTCAAAGGTGATTTCGCCGAGACCGAAGCCGAGTCGGACGCGTGGGTGAAAGGCGAGCGCAAGAAGAACCGCCGGCCACCAGAGCTGTTGACCCGCGACGTCGTCGCGAAGGCGATCACCAAAGAGATCGCGGAGGGACGCGGCAGTCCGCACGGCGGCGTGTTCCTCGATATCGCCTCGAAACAAAGCCCCGACTACATCAAGCAGAAGCTGCCGAGCATGTATCACCAGTTCAAAGAGCTCGCGCAGGTGGACATTACGAAGGACCCGATGGAGATCGGACCGACGACCCACTATGTGATGGGGGGCGTCAAGGTGGATGCCGAGACCCAGGAGTCGACGGTGCCCGGCCTCTTCGCCGCGGGCGAAGTCGCCGGGGGCATGCACGGCGCGAACCGGCTCGGCGGTAACTCATTGAGCGACTTGGTGGTGTTCGGCCGCCGCGCCGGGCTGCACGCGGCGTCCAAACGCGGCTCCCCGCCTGCCGTTCCAGACTCCGAGCTCGAGCAAGCGATGCGCGAAGCGCTCGAGCCGTTCGAGCGCGACGGCGAGAATCCGTTTGCCGTGCAGTCGGCACTCCAGGCGGTGATGCAGCGCAATGCCGGGATCATTCGCGACAAGCACGGCCTGGAGACGGCGCTCACCGAGCTCGAGAAGTTGAAGGGACGGGCCCGCAAGGTCGGTGTCACCGGCAGCCGCGAGTACAACCCCGGCTGGCACACTGCGCTCGATCTCAACTGCCTCCTCGTGGTGTCCGAAGCGACGGCTCGCGCCGCGCTGGAGCGAACCGAAAGCCGCGGCGGCCACACGCGCAGTGACCACCCCGACTCGGACGAAAAGCAGGCGCGGGAGCAGATCGTCATGAGAAAAGACGGGGACCGCATGGCGGTGCGGCGGGAAGCACAGCCGCCGCTGCCGGCGGATCTCATGACCCTCATTAAGGAAGGCGCATGACTTTGTTCCGTGTATTTCGAGGAACGCGTGATGGCGGCGAGTTGAAGGAGTACACCGTCGCCGCGGGGGAGGGGATGGTCGTGCTCGACGCGGTACACGCCATCCAGGCCGAGCAGGCCCCCGATCTCGCCGTGCGCTGGAACTGCAAAGCCGGCAAGTGCGGCTCGTGCTCAGCCGAGATCAACGGCAAGCCGAAGCTCATGTGCATGACGCGCATGTCGGATTACGCGTCCGATGAGACGATCACGGTGACACCGATGCGCGCTTTCCCGGTGATCAAGGACCTCGTGACGGATGTGTCGTGGAATTACGAGGTGAACAAGCGCATCCCAGCGTTCCAGCCCCGTGCGCCTGATTTCCCGGACGGGACGTGGCGGATGTATCAGTACGAGGTCGAGCGGCCCCAGGAGTTCCGCAAGTGCATCGAGTGCTTCCTGTGCCAGGATGTCTGCCACGTCCTGCGGACGCATGACAAGCATGAGCAGTTCATGGGCCCCGCGATGCTCGTGCGCGCCGCCGTCTACGAGATGCACCCGCTGGACGAGGCGGATCGCCGCGACCATCTGCGGCATGAAGGCGGCATCGGGTTCTGCAACATCACGAAATGCTGCACCGAGGTGTGTCCCGAGTCGATCACGATCACGGACAACGCCATCATCCCGCTGAAGGAACGGGTCGTGGACCGGAGCTACGACCCACTGGCTGCCCTCTGGAGAAAGGTGACCGGTAAGGGCAAGTGACGTGAAGCGGCGCGAGTTCGTTCACGCCACCGGCGCCGCGCTGAGCGGCTTCGCTTTCGGTCCCCGGCAGGGCAACTGGAAAAGCTGGCGCGTGAACGGCTCGCGCGTAAACAAGCATCTCGCGGACCTCTCCCAATTCGGCGCCAATCCGCAGGGCGGTGTCAGCCGTGTCGCGTTCAGCGAGGCGGACATCGCCGGCAGGCGTTTCGCGATGGACCTGATGCGCCAGGCCGGGCTGGCGGTGCGCATCGATCCCGTCGGCAACCTCATCGGTGAGCGAGCCGCGTCCCGCGGCGGCACGCTCCCCATCCTGTTCGGCTCGCACATCGACTCCGTACCCGAGGGCGGCAACTACGACGGCGACGTCGGATCCATGTCGGCCATCGAAGTCGCCCACATTCTCGCCGAGCGCGGCTATCGCAACCGCCACCCGCTGCACGTGGTGATCTGGTGTGACGAGGAGAGCGGGCTCACGGGCAGCCGCGGATACATCGGGGATCTGCCAGCTGATGAGGTCGACCGTCCGGGTCGCGACGGCGTCACGCTGGCGGAGAAGATCCGGCGCATCGGCGGTGACCCCACGCAGATCGCGGCCGCGAGCCACGCCGCGGGCAGCGTTGCCGGCTACATCGAGCTGCACATCGAGCAAGGCGGCATTCTCGACGAGCGCGGGATCAACATCGGCATCGTCGAGGGGATCGTTGGGATCCATCACTACGATGTGACGCTGCGGGGATTCGCCAATCACGCCGGTACCACGCCGATGGACCGGCGCCAGAACGCCATGCTGGCCGCTGCCGATGTGGTGTTGATCGTGGACCGGGTGGTGAAGTCGGTGGAGGGACGTCAGGTTGGCACCGTCGGGCGGCTGCTGGTGAAGCCCGGCGCGCCCAACGTCATTCCGGGGCAGGTGGACCTGACCGTGGAGCTGCGCGATCTCTCGACGGAGAAGATTGAGCGGCTCTGGACGCAGATTCACAGCGCAGCGTTGGCGAGCGCGAAACAGCACGACGTGACGCTCGACTATGCCCTGCAGCATACCAATCAACCGGCACTCTCGACGCCCACGGTACGCGGCGTCATCGCGGATGCCGTGCAGGGTCTGGGACTGTCGAGCCAGGTGATGCCGAGTGGGGCGGGGCATGACGCGCAGGACCTCGCGCGCATCGGCCCGATGGGCATGATCTTCGTGCCGTCGGTGAAAGGCATTAGCCACTCACCAGTCGAGCTGACTCGGCCCGACGA
>JBOHSJ010000027.1:0-11429 GCA_050733035.1 Gemmatimonadales bacterium
GTCACGCCCAGCACCGCGCGCAGATGCCGCCCGAAGCTCTGCGGCGACGAGTAATCCATCCGGTAGGCGACATCCGATACCGACAGGCCGGGATTCTGAAAGAGGAAAGCGGCGTGCAGCAGCCGCATGCCCGCGAGATAGCTCTTGGGCGACGGAATGCCGGCGCGATGAAACCGCGACATCAGCGTGCTTGGCCGCACGCGGAGGTGGCGCGCGAGCCCGCGCACGGTGGTCAGGGCAGGGGCGAGCCGCGCGACGGCCTCGAAGAACAGCCGCGACTCCTCTGACGACTCACCGAGTGCGGGAACGAGGCGGGCGAGGACGCGTGCCGCTACTGGCGAAGCCGGATGACCGACGACATCGCGCAGCCGCCGCCAGCCTTCGGGCTCGGTGCAGTCCACGGCGGTACGCACGCCGGTTGCGCCGAGGCGCAGCAGCGTTTCGGTGGCTTCCCGATCGTGCCGGGAGACGAGCGCGACGGCGGGGATCGCGGGGAACTCGCGCACGAAGCGCGCGACGCCGGGGAGCGCTTCGCCGTGGCAGCGATGCACCGAAATGACCACGGCGTCCACGCGCCGGCGCCGCGCGACGTACAACGCTTCGCGCAGCGAATCGGCGTGCAATGTATCGAAGCAACCGTCACCCGCGGCATCGATGCGGGGACGTTCAGGAGGGGGAAGAACCGTGCACACGGTTACCATGCGGGCTCATGGTAACCAGGGCGTTTCAACTCACTGTCATGCCGCCTGCATTACGAGCGCGCGTCCAGCGAGATGAGTTTTTATTGACTGACCCACGCGCGAATCCGAGCCTCGAGTACATCCAATGGTACTGCGCCCGCTCCCAGCACCTGATCGTGGAACGCCCGCACATCAAACCGGCTCCCTAACGTCGTGGTCGCGGATGCGCGCAGCTCCTTGATCTTCAGCTCGCCGATCTTGTACGCCAGCGCTTGCCCGGGCCAGACGATGTAGCGATCCACCTCGACGGTGATGTCGTGCTCGGTCTTGGCAGCATTCGTCTTGAAGTAGTCGATCGCCTGCTCGCGCGTCCAACCCATCGTGTGCATGCCGGTGTCGATCACGAGGCGAATCGCGCGCCACATCTCGTAGGTGAGCTGGCCGAACTTGCTGTAGGGATCGGTATAGAGGCCGAGCTCGGCGCCCAGGCTTTCACTGTAGAGTGCCCACCCTTCGACGAATGCCGTATAGCCACCGAAGCGGCGGAACTCGGGGACGCCGTCGAGCTCCTGTGCCAGCGCGATTTGGAGATGATGACCCGGCACCGCCTCGTGCAGAGACAGCGCCTCCATCTCCCACTTGGGCCGCATCGGAAGGTTGTACGTGTTGACGTAATACGTGCCGGCCCGGTGCGAGATTGGGCTTCCCGGTTGATAGTAGGCGGTCGTCTGCGACCGCTCCGCATAAGAAGGGACCGGCAAGACGCCATAGGGCAGGCGGGGCAGGGTGCCGAACAGCCTCGCCAGCTCGGGATCGATGCGCTTCATCAGCTCCCGCGATCCGCGGATGAGATCGTCGCCGCTCGTCCAATAAAACCGCGGATCGGTGCGCAAAAACTGCACGAACTCGGCGAACGTGCCCTTGAATCCGCTGGCGGCGATCACACTGTCCATCTGGCCGCGAATCCGCTTGACCTCGGCGAGCCCGAGCGCGTGGATCTGCTCCGGCGTCAGGTTCGTCGTGGTGGACGTGCGAGCGCGCACTTGATACCACGCCAGTCCGTTGGGTAGATCGCGCATCCCCGTCGTCGTGCGCGCCCCCGGGACGTACTTGTCCCGCAGGTAGGCGCTCAGGCGGCGGAAGGCCGGCACAACCGAGTCCCGGTGGGCGGCCACAGCCGCGGCGCGCAGGCGCTGCTGCTCTCCCTCCGGCACGGCTGCCGGAAAACGCGTAAACGCCTTGAGTAGCGGGCTCGTGAGGGGATCGTCCACGACGAGGTTTTGGGCCTGTCCGGGGACGTCACGCAGCGTGATGCGCGGGGGGGTGAGTCCCTGGGCGAGGCCTCGCTCGAGCAACACCATCGACTGATGCACGAGCACCGGAACGGCCCGCAGCCGCGCCACAATGTCCTCGTACTCCCGCACAGTACCCGCGGGCATCTGTGCGATCGTGCTGGGTACATCCTGCTGCACGCCCCCCATCTGGTTGATGGGCATGAATTCGCCCGGGAAGCGGCTTTCCTCGAGGGCATCCGTATAGTTGCGGCGGAAGAGATCGTAGTTGAGTTGGTCGGTGGGATTGAGTTTGTTGCGATCGATGGCCCGCAGCGCGTTGAGCTGATCGCTCAGCTGCCGCTTGCGTCGCGCGATCGCTTCGAGCGAGTTGTCGGTCCAACGCGCGTTCTGACCGGGATAGCCCACGGCGGTAGCGAATTCCGGGTACTCGCGCATGGTGTATTCCCAGTCCCGCGCGAACAGCTGGTGCAGCCTGGCACTGTCGGACGTGTTCGACTGCTGCGGAAGCCCTACCACGGGCAGGAACACCATGAGAGCGAGTACCATCGCGCGTAGTCCTTGTAATCGGGAGTCTCGCGTGCGAAGCTACCCGCGCGCCTAAGGGAGCGCCAATGACCACTTCGCGACAATGGCTCGTGAGATTCTCGGTGCTCGTCGTGCTGCTGACGGTGGTTGGCGCGCTCAGTTTCGTGCGCTACGCTCGACGCCACAAGCCGGACCCCCAGCTCTTCGCCGTCGCGCCTTTCGACATCTTCGTCACTGGTCTCGAGCCGTGGCGCGTGCGGCTTGCCGAAGGGCTCACCGAGCAGCTGGGCGCCGTACCACCGTTGCAAGCCGTCCCCCAGGCGGTCGTGCGGGAGCGCTGGCGCGGGCAATCCCGTCCCGAGATTGCGGCCGTGGACCTCGCGCGCCGCACGAGCGCCGGGATGGCGGTGTACGGGCGACTGGACCCGGTCGCGTCGCAGCAGGATTCGGTGCGCATTCAGATGATCGTGGTGGAAGCCGGCACGGGGCGTGTCATGATCGGCATCGACCGGCACTGGCCCGTCGCGCAGCTGGAGGCGCTGCCGCACGCGCTCGCAGAGCAGGTGCGTCAGAACTATCGTTATCCGAGTGACTGAGCCCTTTGCAGAATTGAACGCCGTGCTGGCCGAGCACTACGTCATCGATCGCGAGCTCGGCCGCGGTGGCATGGCGCTGGTGTATCTCGCGCGCGACGTGAAGCACGAGCGCTTCGTCGCGCTGAAAACATTGCGCCCCGAAATCGCGATGGCGCTCGGCCGCGAGCGGTTCCTGCGCGAGATCAAGCTGGCGGCGCGCTTGCAGCATCCCAACATCCTGCCGGTGTACGATTCGGGCGACGCCGCCGGAACGCTGTACTACGTCATGCCGTTCGTGGAAGGCGAATCCCTACGCGACCGGCTCGAACGGGAGCCACAGCTGCCGCTCGACGAGGCGCTGCAGATCACGCGTGAGGTCGCCGACGCGCTGTCGTACGCGCACGACCACGACGTCGTGCATCGCGACATCAAGCCGGAAAACATCATGCTGTCCGGCGGTCACGCGATCGTGGCCGACTTCGGCATCGCGCGCGCCGTGAGCGCGGCCGGCGGCGACAGGCTCACCGAAACGGGCCTCGCGATCGGGACGCCGGCGTACATGCCGCCCGAGCAGTCGGCGGGGACCGGCAAGGTCGATCGCCGCAGCGACATCTACAGCCTCGCGTGCGTGTTGTACGAGACGCTCGCCGGCCAGCCGCCGTTCACGGGACCGACCGCGCAGGCGATCATGGCGCGCCATTCACTCGACTCCGTGCCGCGGCTCAAGGTGGTGCGCGAAGCGATTCCGGACGACGTCGAAGTCGTGATCGAACGCGCGCTCGAGAAGGTACCGGCCGATCGCTATCAAACGGCGGTGCAGTTCCGCGATGCGCTGAGCTCGGCGAGCACCGGGCGCGTATCGCGCGTGACGCCGACGCGCCACAGAAGCCTGCTCAAACGCGGGTGGCCCAGGACCGTCGCGATTTTGGTGGGGGTCGTGGTGATCGGTACCGGCGCGTGGTTGTTGGCGGGAGGAGGGCGCGGTGGCTCCGCCACTGCCGGCGGACGCGGGATGGACTTGCGTCGCGTGGCGGTGCTCTACTTTCAGGATCTCAGTCCCGACTCGTCGCTCGGCTTCCTCGCCGACGGCCTGACCGAAGGGTTGATCTCGCAGCTGTCGGAAGTCCGCACGCTCGACGTCGTCTCCCGCAACGGCGTCGCTCCGTTCCGCCACTCCGTGCTATCACGCGACAGCGTGGCGCGCGCCATCGGTGCGGGCACGCTCGTCGAGGGCAGTGTCGAGCCGGTGCGCGATCGCGTGCGGGTCACGGTGCGACTTGTTGACGGCGCCAGCGGGGCCGATTTGCTGAGACGGGCGAGCTTCGAGCAGCCCTCGGGGAATCTTCTTGCAATCCGCGATACGCTCGCAGTCCAAGTCGCGCGTGTGTTGCGCGAGCGCATGGGCGAGGAAGTGCGTCTGCGGGAGGAGCGGGCCGGAACCCGGAGCACCGAAGCGTGGACCCTCGTGCAACAGGCTGAGCGGCTCCGCAAGGACGCGGAAGGAGTTGCCGGCGCGAAAGTCGATAGCGCGGTGACGGTTCTCAGCCACGCGGATTCTGTGCTGGCCCTGGCTGAAACCGCCGACCCCTCGTGGCCAGAGCCCATCGTTCTGCGCGGGCAGCTGTTTGACCGCCGCGCCCGTCTTCTCAGAACCGTCGCCCCGATTGACCAGGGCCTCACGCATGCCAATCGCGCGGTCGCACTCGCGCCCGACGACGCCCGCGCCCTGGAAATCCGCGGCACGTTGCGCTATCGCAAGTGGCTCCTGTTTCGACCCCCGGATCCGGGTCAAGCGGCCGCGCTCCTCACCGATGCCCGCAAGGATCTCGAGCGTGCCACCACCGTCGATCCCACACTGGCGAGTGCCTACAGCACGCTCAGTCATCTCTACTACCAGGTGAAGGACGTGGCGGGAGCCGCGCTCGCGGCGCGGCGAGCGTACGAAGAGGACGCCTACCTGAGCAATGCAGCCGAAATCCTCACCCGCCTGTTCCACGCGTCGTACGATCTCGACCAGCAGCGCCAAGCGCAGCGCTGGTGCCAGGAGGGTGCGCGCCGCTTCCCCCGCGACTATCGATTCTACCAATGCCAACTGCTGATGATGACCCGGCTGGAAAGTCCCGATGTGCCGCGGGCGTGGCGGCTGCTGGCCAGCGTCGACTCGTTCGCCCCGCCACCCATTCGCACGCTCCAGCACCTGCGGAATCAGATGTTCGTGGCGGCCGTCATCGCCCGCGCCGGGCTTGCCGACAGCGCCCACCACGTGATCGAGCGCTCTCGAGGAACCGCCGAGATCGATCCGGAACAAAACCTGCTCGCCTTCGAGGCCTTCGTGCGGACACTGCTTGGGGAGGACGAGGAGGCTATCCGCTTGCTACAGCGCTACGTAGCAGCCAACCCGGAGCACTCCTTCGAGGTCGGCGGCAGTCTTTTGTGGTGGTGGCAGGACCTCCAGAAGCACCCCGGTTTCCAGGCGCTTGCCAGACCGAAATCGTGATGCCGCTCTCTTCTTGACGGGTTGCAAAATCAGCGCCCTTATTAAGTTGCTCGCGATGTAGGCTTTCGCCGTCACGTAGGCCGCCGCAACCGACCCAGATCAGCGCCCAGCTGGGGGTTGTACCTGGCCCCAACTGGGAGATGCACGTATGAAGCGAACCGCCCTAGCCATCGGTGTGCTTGTCGTCGCCGCCTGTCACGGCGATCGGGTCTTACCGCCGCCCACGGCGCTGATTCAAGACGCGCTGCACAACGACGGCAACGCGTTCTTCTTCTGGACGCCGCCGATCGTCCATCAGCAGCCCCCCGCGTCGCAAGTCTTCTCGAAGAATCTCAGCCCCGTCCTGACGATCACGAGTCTCTGCACCGGCGCGGTGGTCCGCACGTTCGCGGGCTCCCACCTGCAGGTCAGCGACGCAAACTACCAGGCGAATTGGCGCACGAGCGAAGACAATCTCAATGCCGCCTGCACCTATCGCCTCACGGTGACAGTGGCGTCGAAAACGCTCGGATTTGCCGACGTGGACGTGGTCGACAACGGGCGTGAGCTCAAGAATGTGAATACCGACGAGTTCATCGCCCTGCTCGACGATCGCACCCTGCCGATCAAGTTCTTCATCGGCGTCGGAGCGCTGTGCCAACGCGCCGGCTCGGATTGCGGCGAAGGGTTGGTGCGTCCCGACCAGAACACAGTCATCGTCACGACGAATGGCCAGGCCGGCGTGTTCGTCCCGGCGGGCGCCGTGTCCAGGCCCGTCACGATCATCATCGAGTCGAGCGACGATCGCCCCTGCTTCGAGGGTCTGTTGCCGCCCGTGTTCCCTGGAAAGCAGGGGGCGACCGGCAACTCCTGCTACGACTACCGCACCGATCCGCCGCTCTCGGAAATCAACGACGGTGGCAAGTTCCAGGAACCGGTGACCGTCGGGATTTGCGTGGACGTCAGCGCGCTCGATCACGTCACGCAAGATCTGCTGCAGATCTACCAGTTCGACGTGTTCGGCGAGCGAGTACAGATTAGAGCGTTGAACAACGTGGCAGCGCCGTTCCTGCGCTGCGATCCGGGATTCGACCCGACATTCGGAGCCCGTCCCTCCAGCGTGTTCGACCTTGCCGCACGCGGCTTGCGGTCCCTGCTGCGGCCGATTGCAACGCTCGTGACACCCCCGGCTTTGTTCGCGAGCAGTCGCGCCGTGGTGCTCGACGTGGGCACGGGAGGCAGCACCGACGAGTTCAGCCGCTTCACGTGGGCGTTGCCGGCCGACATCACCATCAACTTCGACGTCGCCCCGGATGGATCCGCGGTCGCGCCGGGAACGCTCGTCAACGCGCTGTATTCGCCGTTGGGCGTGACGTTCACGCGCACCAATCCGGAGGGGCTGTGCGCGGGGAGCGGCGTCTACGCCAACGATCACGGTCCGGGCGGCTTCGGCTCGGGTCAGAACAACGTGACTCCCTGTCCCGAAGGGGTCGCGTCTGACTTCAGTGAGGCCGAGTACGGCGCGCTGCAGGCGACGTTCTCGCTGCCCGCCGTGCAGGCGTGCGTCAACGCCACCCCGCTCGGATTCCGGGGCAGCGAGCCCGGCGCACAGGCGTATATCGAAGCGTTCAGTGCCACAGGCGAGTCATTGGGCCGGATGGAGTCCACGACCGAGCGTGTCTCGCAGCGGCTCTGTGTTTCCGGTACGGGAATCAGCTACGCGCGCTTCGCCGGCAAGGAAGCGGGCTTTGCGATTTTCGACAACTTCTTTGTCGCGAGGTCGTTGCCCCAGATCGATTAGGGCCACGTTGCGCCGGCGCCACAAGGGGCGGTCCACTCGGACCGCCCCCTTTGTTTGTTGCACGCACGCCTCACACCTTGGCATTAGTCCGATCTCTATCCATTGCCTGATGGTTTTCCGGTCCGGGCGTTTGAAAACTTCCAACATCATGAGGTTTCGGACCATCGTGGCCCTCGTCGTTCTTGGAGCGGCGGGCTGCCACGGCGATCGCAGTAATTCTGTGGACGTGGGTGTTTCCGCACTGATCCAGGACGGCAATCACTCCGACGGCAACGCGTTTTTCTTCTGGCTGCCGCCGCTCCTGAACCAGCAGGCTCCCGCGACGCAAGTGTTCTCCCGGCAGCTGAGTCCCATCGTCACGATCCGCAATCTCTGCACTGGCGAGGTCATCCACACGCTCTCGGGCTCGCAGGTGGAAATCGACGACGCCCAGTATCACGTGAACTGGCGTACCACCGACGACAATCTCGACCCGGCCTGCACGTATCGCCTCGCCGTGACAGCCGGCTCCCGGCAACTCGGTGTGGCCGACGTGGACGTCGTGGACGCAGGCCGGGAGCTGAAGAACGTGAACACGGGCGAGTATATCCCGCTGCTCGACGATCGCACCCTCCCCATCAAGTTTTTCATCGGCCTCGGCTCGCAGTGCGAGCGCGTGGACTCTGACTGCGGTGAGGGCACCGTGCAGCCCGGTGCCAGCATCACCATCGTCACGAAACACGGGCAAGCGGGAGTATTCCTCCCGGCCGGCGCCGTGGACCAGGCAGTCACGATCATCATCGAGTCTGCGGACGAGCGCCCCTGCATTGCCGGCTTGCCCGAGCCCGTCTTTCCCGGAAGCATCGGGCCGCTCGGCAATTCGTGCTACGATTTTCATACCAACCCCCCGCTGGCCCAGGTAAACGCGCGCGGCAAGTTCAACAGCGACGTAACCGTCGGTATTTGCGCGAACGTTGGGGATCTCGATCATACGACGCGGGACCTGCTCCAGATTTTCCAGTTCCACGCCGGCAGAGACCCTGCGATCTTCGCGCTGAACAACGTGCCAGCTCCTTTTCTGAGCTGCGATCCGGCGTACACACTTTCGCTTGGATCCCGGCCGTCATTCCTCCGCTCCCTGGTGAAGGCAATCACGGCGCCGTTCGTCCCGCAGCCGCTGTTCGCCAGAGCGACCACGGCTCTCGATATCGGTACAGGCGGCAGTACGGACGAGTTCAGCCGGTTCACCTGGGCGCTGCCGAGCCAGCTCGACCTGAGTTTCGACAGGGGCCCGGAGCTACAGTCGATTGCGCCGGGAGCCGCCATTAACTCCGTGTACGCCCGCCTGGGCGTCACGTTCAGCCGCACCAGCACGCTCGGCCTGTGCCCGGGGAGTGGCGTCTACGCCAACAATTATGGGTTGCTCGGGTTCGGCTCGGGCCAGAACAACATCAGCGTCTGTCCGTTGGGCATCGCGTCGGATTTCAGCGAAACCGGGTTCGGGGCGATCAAGGCGACATTCGCCGTCCCAGCCGTCGAGGCGTGCATTACCGCGACACCGACGGGCTATCACATCCCCTTCGTGTCGGGAGGGGTGGCGTTCATCGAGGCGCGCGACGCCAGCGGCGCGGTCGTGAGCAGAACGGAATCGACCACGCAGCGCGTCGCCCAGCAATTGTGCGTCCGGGGAGACCGCATTGCCGCTGTGCGGTTCGCGGGCAAGGGCTCGGCCTTCGCGATCTTCGACAACTTGCGCTGGACACGCGTCTTGCCCCAATAGGGCCGCTCGACACCCTTCCGTTTTCCATTCCCACGCCGCCTATTCTCGGGCGTGGCTCGTGACCTGCTCAAACGCGTTCAAGAAGCGCTCGGTGCGCGCTACAACGTCATCACCGCGGTGGGCCGCGGTGGCAACGCGACCCTGTTCGGCGCCTTCGACGCCGAAGGCAAAAAAGTGGCGATCAAGGTGCTGCATCCCGAGCTCGCTGTCTCGGTGGCCGCCGATCGCTTCCTCCGCGAGATCCGCTACGCGTCGCAGCTGAACCACCCCCACATCGCGCCGCTGCTCGATTCGGGCGAGAGCAACTATCTGCTCTGGTTCGTCATGCCGTTCGTCCCGGGCGAGACACTGCGCGAAGTGATGCGCCGCGATCGGACGCTGCCGATCGACCGCGCCGTTCGGCTCGCGTCGGAGGTGCTCGATGCGCTCGGGTATGCGCACGAGCACGGACTGGCCCACCGCGACATCAAACCCGACAACATCGTCTGTTCCGCGGCCGGCATGGGAGCCATCCTGGTGGATTTCGGGATTGCGCGAGCCATCGCCAGTTCCGGGGAGGATCGCGTCACGCGTAGCGGGTTCGTCGTCGGGACGGAGGAGTACATGAGCCCCGAGCAGGCCGGCGGCTCGCCCGATATCGATGGTCGGACAGACATCTATTCGCTGGGGGTGGTGTTGTTCGAGGCCCTCACCGGCCGGCCGCCGTTTTCGGCGGCGAGCGCGGCGGCGGTGCTCGACATGCAGCAGCACGCGCCGCCCCCCGATCTGCGGAAACTGCGGCGCGACGTGCCGCGCGCGCTCAGCGATGCCGTCATGAAGTCACTGGCGAAAGCGCGCGAGGCGCGGTGGCAGACGGCGGCGGACATGCGGCAGGCGCTGCTGCCGTACGCGCTGGTGACCTGACCATGAGACCCTTGCCGGTGCTTCTCCTCGTCACGTCCACGCTTCAGGCTCAATCTCAGCCGCGCGCTCGTGACCTCGGCGTCCCGTTCGACGGTACCCCCGGCCCGCTCAACGCCATCACCGACGTTGCCAGTGTCACCGTCGGCCATGCCACGATCATCGCGGGGCAGGGGAAGCTCGTCGTCGGTCAGGGCCCCGTGCGTACGGGTGTGACCGCGGTCTTTCCCCGCGGCGCCGGCAACGGCGATCCCGTCTTCGGCGGCTGGTTCACCCTCAACGGCAACGGCGAGATGACGGGCACGACCTGGCTCGAGGAATCGGGCTTTCTCGCCGGCCCCGTGATGATTACCAACACGCACAGCGTCGGCGTCGTGCGCGACGCCGTGATCGAGTGGCTCGTCCGAAAAGGGTTCGAGTTCGACTGGTCGCTGCCGATCGTCGCTGAGACGTGGGATGGCTCGCTCAACGACATCAACGGCTTTCACGTCACCAAGCAGCATACGTTCGCGGCACTCGACAGCGCGCGCGCTGGCCCCGTCACGGAAGGCAACGTCGGCGGCGGCACGGGGATGATCTGCAACGCGTTCAAAGGCGGTATCGGTACGGCGTCGCGACGGCTCCCCGCGGACCGTGGGGGGTACACGGTCGGTGTGCTCGTGCAGTGCAACTACGGCTCGCGCGGCCGGCTCTCCATCGCCGGCGTCCCCGTCGGCCAGGAGATCCCCGATCTGCTGCCGTGCTACGACTCGCTGCCGGGGTTGGCGCGCCGCGGCGGCGGCTGTGCCGACGGAGACAAGGGCTCGATCATCATCGTCGTCGCGACCGACGCGCCGCTCCTGCCCCATCAGCTGAAGCGCATCGCCAAACGCGCGTCGCTGGGCGTCGGCCGCCTGGGCGGAACCGGTGGCAATCCGTCCGGCGACATCTTCGTGGCGTTCTCGACCGCCAATCCGGGCGCCGCGAAACCGGACGCCAATGTCAGTGTGACGATGCTGCCCAATGAACGCATCTCCCCGCTGTTCGAGGCCACGATCCAGGCCACGGAGGAAGCGATCGTCAATGCCATGGTGGCCGCCCAAACGATGACCGGCATCAACGGCATGCGGGTCTACGCGCTGCCGCACGATCGCCTGCGGGCCGCACTGCGCAAATACAACCGGCTCGCCGAATCCACCCAGCGACAGTGAAGCGGATTTCTATCGCGTTGGTACTCCTGCTCGGAGCGTGCCAGTCCGAGTCGCGCCGGCTGTTACTGGTTGACCTGACGCTGGCGGATCCGTTGGCGCTCGAAACCACGGCCGCGCCCTGGCACGAGGCGGGGTACCGCGTCGAGTATCGTCAGTTCTATCCGCACCTCACGCGGGGCGACCTCGCCCGCTACCGCGCGGTCATCATCCTCGGCGGACGCGAGCCGC
>JBOHSJ010000028.1:0-15139 GCA_050733035.1 Gemmatimonadales bacterium
GCGCCTCCCGCGCCACGATTGCGGGGGTGACCAGTTTGGGATTGAGATGCGCCGTCCCGATGCAGCGCGCAGCGACCGGGCGCGGCAGCACCTGCCGCAAAGCTCGTGTGAGGTTGTCCGGTCCCGCCAGCACGACCTCCAGCGACGGGTCGCGCGCGCGCGCCTCGATGCACGCGGCGATGGCGGCGAGATGGCGCCGCTCCTCCTCGCGCAGCCGGCCGTGATAGGCGCGCTCTCCGCGCCCGGGCGCATTGCCGCGCTCGCTGTGGAACTTCCCGCCGCGCGTCGCCGGCGACACCAGGCACGGCAGCTCGACCGTGCTGGCTGGACCAACGTCGAAGAAGCGCGCGTGGGCGCGGTCGCAAACGACTGCCAAGAGCCGGCTCACATGACCTCCGCCGGCTGCGGCACGGGTGGCTTCTCTTCGGGGAGCTCGGTGAGCGTGGCTTCGGTGAGCAGCAGGACGCTCGCCACCGACACCGCGTTCTCGAGCGCGATCCGCACGACTTTGGTCGGATCGATGATGCCCGCTTCCGCGAGGTCGACGTATTTCCCGACGGCCGCGTCGAAGCCAAAGTTGCCCGTACCCGCGCGCATGCGGTCCACCACGACGCCACCGTCGGCCGCCGAGTTCTCGGCGATCTGGCGCGTCGGGATCTCGAGCGCCCGGCGGAGAATCATCGCACCCGTCCGTTCGTCGCCTTCGGCCGCATCGGCCTCGCGTTCCACCGCTTCGATGCAACGCAGCAGCGCGAGCCCGCCGCCCGGGACGATCCCTTCCGCGATCGCGGCCTTGGTGGCGCTGATCGCGTCGTCGAACGCTTCCTTGCGGCTCTTCAGCTCGGCCTCCGACGGCGCGCCAACGCGAATGACGGCGACACCGCCGGCCAGCTTGGCGAGGCGCTCCTCGAGTTTCTCACGGTCGTAATCGGATGTCGCATCCTTGATTTGCCGGCGCAGTTCGTCGCAGCGGCCCGTGATGACGTGCTTGGCGCCCGCGCCGCCGATGATCGTCGTGTTTTCACGATCGACGACCACCCGCTTGGCCCGGCCGAGGTCTTCGGCTTTCACATGCTCGAGCTTCACCCCGATTTCCTCGGCGATCACCCGGCCGCCGGTGAGAATGGCGATGTCCTCGAGCATGGCTTTGCGGCGGTCGCCGAAGCCCGGGGCTTTCACCGCCACGCAGGCGAGCAGCCCGCGGATCTTGTTCACGACCAGGGTCGCGAGGGCCTCGCCCTCGACGTCCTCGGCGATGATCAGCAGGCTCCGGCTCAGCTTCGCCACTTGCTCGAGCAACGGTAGCAGGTCCTTCATGCCCGCGATGCGCTTTTCGTACAGCAGGACGAATGGCTCGTCGAGCACGGCTTCCATCTTGGTGGGGTCGGTCACGAAATAGGGCGACAGATAACCGCGGTCGAACTGCATCCCTTCGACGACTTCGAGCGCGGTCTCCATTCCCTTCGCTTCCTCGACCGAGATCGCGCCCTCCGGTCCGACCTTGTCGACGGCGTCGGCGACGAGTTCGCCGATCGTCGGATCGTTGTGGGCGGAGATCGCCGCAACCTGCGCTTTCTCCCGCTTGGTTTTCACCGGTCGCGACAGCTTCTTGAGCGCCGCTACGGCGGCGTGCAGCGCGCGCTCCAATCCGCGCTTGAGATCGATCGCGCTCGCCCCCGCCGCGACGTTGCGGATGCCGTCGGCGAAGATCGTGTGCGCGAGCAGCGTGGCGGTCGTGGTGCCGTCGCCCACGGCGTCTCCCGTCCGGACCGCCGCTTCACGCAGCACCTGGGCGCCGAGATTCTCTTCGGCATCCTTCAAATCGACTTCTTTGGCGATGGTCACGCCGTCGTTGCAGACGAGCGGCTCGCCCCATTTGCGCTCGATGAGGACGCACTTCGATTTGGGCCCCAGCGTCACCCGAACCGCATCGGCGAGCGCCGTTGCGCCACGCAGCACCTTCTCGCGCGCGACCGAACGGAAGAGCACCTGTTTGTGTGCCATGGCATTCTCCTTTGCTTCGAAACGTGGATGCCATGCCATGAAGGCAGCTTGAGATCGCCTTCAACTCGGCTTCATGCATGGCGCCCAGCTTCCTCATATAGATCGTTCAAGACCAACAGGGGGAGACCATGAAATGGCAACCGATCGTCGCCGGCGTGGACGGGTCACCCGAGTCGTCGCGGGCGGCGTTGCTGGCGTGGCGCATCGCCCGTGCCGCTGACGTGCAGTGCGTGCTCGTATATGCGGTGCCGGACGTGTGGGCGCCGGGCGCCATCGCGCCGCTCGTGAACTCGGCGGAAGTCTTCGACACGCTGGTGTCGGAGCTCCGTCGGGACCTGGCCCGGGAATTGAGCGGTGAGATTCCGGCGGCAATCCTGCAAGGGCTGGTGGCTCGCGCGGGACGCCCCGGGGTCGTTCTCGACCAGGTCGCGCGCGAGTACGGGGCGTCGCTGACGGTCGTCGGGGGCCGGCGCCACGGTGCACTCGCGCGCGGGCTCGGCGGCAGCACGGCGCACCATCTCGTCCGCACGTCGGCGGCGCCCGTGCTCGTCGTGGAAGCGTCGAGTCGCGCGCCGCGCCGCATCCTGGTGGCAAGCGACTTGTTCGCCGCCGCGAGCCCGACGCTGTCCGCCGCCGGCCGCTATGCCCAGCTGCTCGAGGCGCAGATTCGCATCGTGCACGTCGTCGAGCCGGCCAAGTTTCCCACGGTCGTGCCGCTGTCGCTCGACATGTCGGAATTCGAGGAGCGCTCGCGCATCGAATTTCAGCGGCTGGTGGAGACGGAATTGTCGCACGTCCCGCCGGATGACCGCGTCGTGCGGCGCGGGCGCGCCGATGAGGAGATCGCCGAGGAGGCGGCCGCCTGGCATGCCGATCTGATTGTCGTCGGCACGCACGGCAAAGGCTGGATCGATCGGCTCCTCATCGGCAGCACGACCGAGCGGTTGCTCAATCGCTTGCCGACGTCCCTACTGGTCGTCCCGATCAACCAACCGGCGATACGCCGCCCGAAAGCGACGCAGACTCGGGCGCGTCGCGAGCCACGGGGAAAGGTCGTCATATGAAAGTCGCGGAGCTGATGCGGACGGACGTGAAAACGGTCGATATCGATGCTACGGTCGGGGACGCGATCACGACGTTGGCCGACGTGCACGTCTCGGCGCTGCCCGTGACCGACGCGCGCGGTCAAGTCGTGGGCGTGCTGTCCACGACCGACATTCTGAGTGCGCTGTCGGAAACGACGGAACCCGAGATGCGCGAGCGGCTGTTCGACGACACGCCGGTACGCGATCTCATGACGCCGCGCTCGCGCGTCATCGGACCGGACGCCGACGTTCTGGAAGCGGCGAAGGAGATGCTCTATCTGGACGTGCATCGCCTGTTCGTCGAAGACGAGGGACGCCTGGTTGGCGTGATCTCGCAGACGGACATCGTCGCGGCGGTCGCCACGGCCAAGATCTAGGAGTATCGGCTGGATTCGGTGCCCTGCTCTATGCCTGGGCGCCGAGGCTGGCCACGGGCGCGTTCTTCCGCCGCTTCGAAGCCTGATCGGTCCACTCCTGCAGGATCTGCCCGAGATCGACGTTCGGCGCGATCAGACAGATGTGCCCGTGACCCTCGAGTAGTCGCACCGTCGCGCCGGGAATCCGCGCGGCCATGTACCGGGCCTGGTGGACGGATGGAACGAGATGATCGCGGTCGCTCGCAAGCAACAGTGTGGGCACGCGGATCTCCCCCAACCGGTGCCGCACGTCGTAATCGCGGAGAATGCGGAGCCGCTGGAGGTAGCCGAGCCGGGTCGTGCGCGCGGTGAGCACGAGGAACCGGCGGATCTCCCGGGCATGCGTGTACCGCGAATGCAGGCGGGACGCCGTCAGTCGGCGGACGGCCGTCATGACCTGCCACGGGAAGGGGATTGCGGCGAGCACCCAGGCGGCGAGGCGCAGCCGGTACTGGGGGAGGAACCGCGGGAAGGAGTTGAGGATCACCAGGCGCTCCAGCAGCTCGGGATGCGCGAGGGCGAAGCTCAACGCCACGGCGCCGCCAAATGACTCACCGACGACGGTGGCTCGTTGATCGTGAGCGACCGTGCGGATCACGTCGGCCAAGTCCGCTACGAGATCCTCCATGGTCGCCGCCTCACGCAACGTGTACGTGGCGACTCGATGCCGGCGCGCCAGCGAGCGCACCTGCCGATAGAACAGCTTTCCCGTGCCGTCCAACCCGGGGACCAGCACCAGCGACGGACCGGCGCCGCTCGTGCGTATGCAGGCATCGTACATATGGATAGGAACATGCCGCCACGATGCTGAGATTGCCTGGAACGCTGCATGAAAATCTCCCCAAGCGGTGCTCTCATCCCCACCTCACGGCCATTTCAGGACCGCTGTATTTGCTTGGGATACAACCCCGAAAGGGAGCGGACATGACCACGAAAGGCCAATCGGCGCGCGCGCTGCGCGTGGGGTGGGCAGTTCTTTCGGCGCTTCTCGTGGAGAGCGCGCTGCTCGCGCTCGCGGCTACGCCAGCGTTTCTCCTAGTACAGTGGCTGGCGCGTTCCACGGTGGGAGCGGCGCGCGCGGTGGTGCTGCTATGCGCCTTCGGGCCTGCCTACGTCCTGTTTGCGATCGCGTTGATGTTGCTGTCGCCGCTCGCCATGCGCGCGCTGGGCTGGCGCACCCCGGACAATACCGCGCTGCGCATCCAACAAATGGAATGGCCGCTGCTCGACTGGGCGCGCTATCTCGCCTCCGTGCACCTGGTGCGCCTCGTAGCGGGCGCCGTGTTTCGTGCGACACCACTGTGGACCATGTATCTGCGGCTCAACGGCGCACAGATCGGCCGTGGCGTCTACGTCAACAGTCTCCAGGTCATGGATCACAATCTGCTCGAGTTCGGTGACGGAGTGGTGATCGGCGCAGACGCCCATCTGTCCGGGCACACGGTCGAGGATGGGCTGGTCAAGACAGGGACCGTTCGCCTGGGTCGCAGCGTCACGATCGGTGTCGGCAGCGTCATTGGCATCGACGTCGTGATCGGCGCGGGCACGCAGGTCGGTGCGCTGAGCCTGGTGCCGAAGCATGCTCGTCTTGCCGAGCGGGCGATCTACGCGGGCATCCCGGTGCACCGCGTGGACCTGCACCGGGAACGCCGCCTTCCTTTCGTACCGAGCTAGGCGGGAACGCGCGGCTGTTGCTGCGGGACCCTTCCTCTCACTCTCAAGATTTCTTCACGAAAAACCGGCCAAGTTCAATCGGTACCTTCACGAGGAGCAACCATGTCCTGGGGCCCGATCGTCGTTGGAGTGGACGCGTCACCCGCCGCCGCTGGAGCGGCAGCCGTGGGGGAGCGGATCGCGCGGTTGGCGTCGGGGCCGTGCCAGTTGATCCATGCCGTGCGGGATGCCTGGGCACCACTCGTCGCCGTGAGCATCGATCCGCAGGTCGTGGATATGCAGGAGCTGCAGCTGGCCGTCGCGCGGCAGCATGTGAACGACGCGTTGGACGGGGCCGTGTCCGACCAGGTGCGCCGGAAGCTCGATGTGGTGTTCGGTCCAGCGGCGGTGGTGCTGCAACAGACGATGCGGGATCGTCGCCCCGGACTGGTGGTACTGGGCGGCAAGCATCATTCCGTCCTGGAGCGCTGGCTCGGTGGCAGCACGAGCCTGCACGTCGTGCGCGCGGCCGAAGCTCCGGTGCTCGTCACGGCCGGGACGCCGGCGAGTTTCCGACGGGTGCTGGTCGCCGCGGATCTCTCGAAGGCCTCGGGCCCCACGATCGGACTTGCCGAGCGCTTCGCGAAACTGGTGGGCGCCGAACTCCGCGTGTTGAGCGTGTTCGAGCCGCTCCCCGACCTCTCCGGCGTGCCGCCGATCGATCCGATCAAGTACTTCGCGCTGGCCCAGGAAACGCTGGAACGGGACGTCTGGCCGCTCGTGCGCATGCCGGCCGAGAAGATGGTGCGGCACGGTACCGTCGTCGACACGCTGCTGCGCGAAGCGACCGGCTGGAACGCCGACGTGCTGGTGGTCGGCTCACACGGCAAAGGGTGGGCGCAGCGGGTGTTGCTGGGCAGCGTGACCGAGCAGCTCATCAATCAGCTGCCGACGTCGTTGCTCGTCGCCCCCGTCGGGGTTGCGGCCGCGGCGCTCGAGAAACGGAAGCAGTTGGAACCGGCCGCCGCGAGCCGCTGAGGAGGAGCGATGTCTGGTGAACCGATAGTCGTCGGGGTCGATGGGTCGCCGGAAAGCGCCGCGGCCGCCGCGGCGGGGTGGATGCTGGCGCAGGTCATGGGAGTGGATTGCCGGCTCATGCACGTCACGCGCGATGTGCGGTCGTCCCTGGAAATGGCCGGTGCCGGAGTTTCGCTCGACGCGCTGGAGCTGGCGATGTTGAGGCGCGCGCGCAACGAGATCCTCACGTCCTTGGGCAACAGCGTTCCCCCGTCGGTCCTCCAGCAGCTCCTCGTTCGTCCCGGCCGGGTCGCGGCGGTCTTGAATGACGTGATCACCGAGCGCGGCGCGCAGATGCTCGTGCTGGGCGGGAAGCACCATTCGGCCCTGGGACGCTGGCTCGGTGGGAGCACCGTGCAGGAAGTCGTCCGCCGGCTGAACGTGCCATTGCTCGTGACCACCGGCGCGCTGCGGCCGCGACCGCGCGTCATGGTCGCCGTCGATGTCTCCTACGCCGCCAAGCCGACGATCGAGCAAGCGACCACGTTTGCGCAGCTGCTGGGCGGGCCCTTGCACGCCCTTCACGTCATCGAGCCGGCGGTCACGGTGCCGGACGTGATATTCCGAACCGAGCCGCTCGACTATGCGGAATGGTCACGCGAGCGGATGGAGCGCGACCTGTGGCCGCTGCTCCCGATCCCCGACCATCACAAGGTGATTCGTCGCGGCGAGGCCAGGGCCACGATCACGGAAGAGGCCGCCGCGTGGCGCGCGGACGTCATCGTGGTCGGTTCGCACGGCAAGGGCTGGATCGATCGTCTGCTGATCGGGAGCGTTACCGAAGAGCTGTTGAACGATCTTCCCTGCGCCGTACTCGTGATTCCCGTGCCGGCCCCGGTACGGCGGGAAATGATGCCGGCCCGGGTGAGGACAGCGGTCGCGCCGGCCTGATCGACCCGCGCAGGATCTCCTTGCCGCACGCGCTCACGCGCGTCCGACTCCCAGCGCGTCGGCGACGCGATTGATGTAGTTGAACCAGGCGGCGATCAGCGTCATCTGCAGGATCGCCTGATCCTCGAACCCCGCGGCGCGCAACCGCTCATGGTGCTGCGGCCCGATGCGTGTCGCGTCACGCGTGATCTGCACCACATACTCGAGCATCACACGCTCCGGGTCGGACACGGGCGCCTTCGTGTAATCGTCTTCGAGGGCTGCGACCAGCGCGGCATCCAACGTCACCCGACGCAGAAACTCTGCGTGAGACTCGATTCAGTAGCGGCAGCGATTCGTGACCGAGACGACTGTGGTGATCATCTCATGATGACGTCGCGTGAGGGGAAGATCGGGTGACATGAGCGCGCCGAACGTGGCGAACGCGTGATACAGCGCGTCGGGAATCAGGCTGTGCGACGCTACGATCCCCGAGGTACCGTCCGGCGTCGGGTGAACGGGGGTAGCGTACTCGATCGGATAGAGCGCGCGCTGCGCCTCAATCGCCGAGCGTAGCGTCTCGTCCGCTTCGGGCAGCGGGATCGTGCGAATCCAGGTCATGGGTCGGGTTCCGGTTGTGAGTCATCCGCCCGCGAAAGGCGACAAAGTACACGGGGGCGCCGAGCGCCACGATGCCGACGCCCAGCGCGGCCTGCACGGGATCATGGCCCGCGAGCAGCACGAGCAAGACGGCCACGAGGCTGAGGAAGAGCAGGGGCGTCAGCGGGTAGCCCGGCACGTGGATGGCGTCGCGCTCGCGGCGTCGCAGAACGAACACGCCACTCACGGTCAGCGCCAAAAAGACGATGGTGACGAAGATGAAATAGGAAATGATTTGCTGAAAGCTGCCCACCAGCACGAGCACGGTGGCCAGCGCCGCCTGGATCGCCACGGCCCGCGTCGGCGTGCCGAAGCGTGGATGCACGACGGCAACGGACCGGAAGAACACGCCGTCACGCGCCATGGCGTAGTAGACGCGGGGCAGCGCCATGAGGAGCGCCAGCAAGCTTCCCAGCACAGCCACGATGACGATGGCGGCGAAGATGCGTCCGCCGGCCGGTCCGAACAGCGCCTCGCCGGCCTGCGCGGCGAACGTTTCTCCCGATGTCACGCGCTCGAGTGGTACAAGGTAGAGAAACACCGCGCTCGTCGCGATGTAGACGAAAGTGATCGCGGCGACGCCGAGGGCGAGTGCCCGCGGCAGCGTGCGTGCCGGATCACGCGCTTCACCGGCGAGCTTGGCGATTTCCCACCATCCGCCGAACGCAAAGAACGCGCCGACCAACGCAGGGGCGAGCGCGCCGGGGAGGGGGTCGGACCCCGGCCGCTGCGCGACGAACGGCAGGAAATGTGACCAGCTGCCGGCGCTGAGCACGAGCGCGAGGACGGCGATGAGCGCGAGCGCGCCGAGCTTCACCGCGGTGAGCCACTGCATCAGGCGGGCCCCGAGCTGGAGACCCGCAATGCTCACCGCCGCCAGAATCAGGATCGCACCGACGGCAACGGCTTTGAGCGCGGCGGCCGAGAGGCCCACCGCGTATCCGACATAGCTCGCGAGCCCCATTGCCAGCGCGGCGGTGATGCCCGGATCCATGACGAGCAGGCACTTCCACCCGTATAGAAACGCCACGAGTGGTCCGAACGTCTCGCGCAGGTAGACGTAGCCGCCACCGGCTTCCGGAAAGCGGCCCGCGAGCGCGCCGTAGCAGAGGGCGCCGCTCAGTGCCATCGCCCCCATGACGACCCACACGATCAGCAGCCAGAACGGCGATCCCACGGAGCGTGCCATGGACGCCGGCGTGAGGAAGATGCCGATGGCGATGACCTCGCCGATGACGAGGGTCGTCACCGCGGCGACACCGAGCCGGCGGGGCAGGTTGTTCATGCGTGGGGCACTAAGCTCCACCGCGAGACGGCCAAACGCCAGCCGGTGCAGTCCTATGGTGAGGTGGCCACCGGAGCTGAGACGCGTCGGCGGAACGTCCACGACAGCCGTTGCGGGCCACCCACCCCGAATGCGATGAGGGCGCTGATCATGATCAGGGCGCTCGTGACCGCCACGACTTGCGGCGAGATCAGAGCCCCGACGACGGCTACCGCGTTCCAGGTGGTGTGCCACACCACGACGAGCAGGATGCTGCCGCCCGTGCTGTTATAGAGGAAGGTCAGCCAGATTGCGCCGGCGAACAGCCCGAGATAGAAACCGATGTACGCCCCTACGCCGCCCAGTTGATAGCGATAGAAAAAGTAGGGGACGTGCCAGATCCCCCACGCGATACTGAGCAATGCCGTCGCGCGCAGAGCGGTGCGACCCCGCTCGAGATAGGGGAGCGCGTAACCGCGCCACCCCGGCTCTTCCCCCAGACCATACGCGAGTGAGGCGAGGAACATCCCGCCGACCCACGCCGGGTCGGCGAAGGCGTTGCGGACAGCCGAGAACCCGTTCAGCGGGGCGCCCATCAGCGCCATCACGGCCATGGCCATCGCCCCGAACACGATCGGACTGAGCGCCAGCAGCCAGGCGATCGTGCCGACGCGCCAGCGCACCATACGCCGGGCGAAGTCCGCCAGCGCCGAACCCCCTCCCATGAGTGCGGTCAGGATGAGCGCGGCCGTGATCGGTCCGACGGCGCCAAGGGCGTGCCAGGCTGACGGAACGTCGTCGTGTCGGATCAGCGGTAAGACCGCCGTCCAGCTGATCAAGCAGGCGAGTATGCCGTAGGCGAGTACAGGATGGCGTCGCATGTCAGGGTCGTAGTCTAGCGCCCCGGCGCTGAACCGATTTGCAGATTGTCATGAAGACTCGCTCAGAGGTCTCTCAGCGCGTTTTCACAGCCGGCGGTAGAGCTTCGTGTCATGAAACACATTCTCATCGTATACGGGACTACCGACGGTCACACCCGCAAGATCTCTCAAGTGCTCGCCGAAGACCTGCGCGCCCTCCGCTGCAGCGTGGACATCATGGATGCCGCCGGCTTGCTGTGGCGGCTGAGCCCCGAGGGTTACGACGGCGTGATTGTGGCTGCGTCGGTGCACATCGGCGACTACCAACGGGCCGTCGGGCGCTGGGTGCGCTTGTACGCCCCGATCTTGAACCAGCTGCCGGCGGCGTTCCTGTCCGTCTGTCTCGCCGTCCTCGAGCCGGGTACGAAGCCCCGGCAGGAAATCCTGCGCATCATGCGGCGCTTCCTCGATCGCTGCGGCTGGCGGCCGGCGATCACGAAGATGGTCGCGGGGGCGTTGCCGTACACCCGGTACGGCTGGCTGAAGCGGCTGATGATGAAACGCCTCGTGGCCAAAGCGGGCGGGGACACGGACACAACGCGCGATTTCGAGTACACCGATTGGAACGATCTACGCAGTTTCGCGCGCGACTTCGCGGCCTTAGCGGCCGAGCAGCACGTAGCAGCGGGAGGAGCGCTCGTATGATTCGCAAGATTCTGGGTTTCGCGGTTGTCGCATTCGTGGCCCTGGTAGTGTTCAAGATCGCACTAGGGCTGCTCGGCGTGCTGATCGGGCTCGCCGTGTCGGTGCTCGTGCTCGCCGCCATGGGCTACGGTTTCTACCTCGTGCTGCGAGTCTTCAGTCCCGCGGCGGCGGACCGGGTTCGCGACTTGGTCCGAGGTGCCCCCACGCCCACCCGGTAGCTGATCGCTTTCCTCAAGGAGCCAGCCATGTCGCGTCAGCAACCCCAGGGCCCGTTTTGCCAGAGCTGCTCGATGCCGCTGGAGAAGGCGGACGACTTCGGCACCGACGTCGCCGGTTTTCGGGTCAACGACTACTGCCGCCACTGCTATGTAAGCGGCGCTTTCACCGAGCCACAGATCACGATGTCGGCCATGCTCGACCGCTGTGTCGCCATCATGGCGCAACGGCGGATCATGTCCGAGCCCGATGCCCGGGCGCTGTTAACTCGCGTCATGCCGACGCTGAAACGGTGGCGGGTCGCCGGGCGCGAAGTCGCCGCGGCGACTCCTTTCTGACCGTGGAGGTCAGTATCAACGCAGAGAGCAAACGGGAGGTACGATGAAAAAGATCTTCGTAGCGGTCGCGGCGCTGTGTCTGGCAACTGCCGCGCTGTCGGCCCAAACCACGCCGGGGATCAAACCGGAGATTCGTCCGTTCGCCGGAGCGATCATTCCCACGGGCGAGCTGCGGAACCTATTCCTGGATGCGCCCATGTTCGGCGTCTCGACGGCCGTCGAGTTGAAGCCGACCGTCCATGTGCTGGCAACGTTTGCCTGGGTGCCGGCCCAGGACAAATACCGTCTGGCGCAGAACAACGTGAACATCTTCCAGTACACGGTTGGCGCCGAGCTGGGCTTCGTGCGGCCGCTCGCCGGCAGCTGGGAGCTGCGGCCCTTCGCGGGAGTGGGCCTCGGCGCACGCACGTACGCGTTCCAGGGCGTCGGCCTCAGGGATCGCACATGCTTCGCCGGATACGGCGCGCTTGGCACAGAGTTCCAGATCGCGCGCACGGCGCTGCGGCTCGAGGCGCGTGACAACGTCTTCTGTTATCGCTCGCCCATCTCGGGTGTGAGCTCCGAGACCCGGAACGACATCGGGCTCAGCCTCGGCGTCGCGTATCATCTCCGGTAGTTGAGTGTGGTCGATGCGCGTGGGCGGTGCGAGGGTGGCCCGCGCGCATGACCACCGCGTTTTTTTGGAGGCACCATGAACTGGCCTCACATCCACTTGATGCTGAATCACGTACCCGTCCTGGGGACGCTCTTTGGTCTGCTGTTGCTCGCATGGGGCATCGTGCGGCGGAACGACTCGCTGCAGCGAGCCGCGTTGCTCACCTTCACGGTCGTCGCGCTCGTGGCGATTCCCGTGTACCTCACCGGCGAGCCCGCCGAAGAAGCGGTCGAGCACTTGACCGGCACGGCCGAGAGTGCGATCGAATCGCACGAGGAAGCAGCGCTCGTGTCCTTCATTGCGATGGAGTTCCTGGGCGCGCTGGCACTTGGGGCGCTGCTGCTCGCCCGGACGCGATTCAATCCGACTCTGGTCGTGCGCGGTGCGCTCGCCGTGGCACTCCTTACCGGAGGGCTCATGGCGTGGACTGCGAATTTGGGCGGCCGCATCCGTCACAGTGAACTGCGCGCCGCGGGCGCCGGTCAATCCGGGGAGCAAGAGGAGCACCGCGGGGGCGAAGGGCGCTGAGAAAAGGAGGGCAATATGGAAGGCGGGATGAATAATGAGCTATGGCTCTCGCATGCGGAGGAGATGCAGCCTCAGCTGGACCTGCAGGACCGCGTATGGGCGGAGCTGCGGCAGGAGCCCGAGGCCGATGTTGCCGACATCAATGTCCAGGTCGAGGATTTCGCCGTAACGATCGGCGGCACCGCGCCGTCATATTGTGTCCGGCGGGCGGCACAACAGGCCGCTGAGCGCGTTCCGGGCATCCGATCGCTGATCAATGAGGTCGTGATTGTACTGCCCGCGGCTGACGCCCGCGACGACGATGTACTGGCCGCTGCCGTTGCCAACGCGCTCTGGTGGGACATTCGCGTGCCACACGTCAAGCTCACTGAACAGGTCGTCAATGGCTGGGTGACGCTCGCCGGATCAGTCACTCGCCATTCCGAGCGGTCCGCCACGGAGGACGTCGTCGCGCACCTGACCGGCGTGCGGGGGATTACGAACCTGATCACGATCGAGCCGGCGCAAACACCTCCGGATTTCGGGCGCCTCGCAGAAGCGGCGCTGGCGCGCGCCGCACTGCAGGGGTCCCACATCTCTCTGGAGACGAGGGATCGGACGGTGTCGCTGCGCGGCCGGGTTCATTCACTCGCCGACCGAGTCGCGGCCGAGCGTGCCGTCTGGGCCGTGCCGGGCGTCGCCGCGGTTAAGGACTTGCTGACGGTCGGGTAATGCACCAGGTTGTGCCCTATGGCCTTGCGGCGCGGCATCTACATCGTTCCCACGCACCGCTGGTACATCGAGCGGACGGTCTGGCTCATCGCCGGCGGTGTCCTGCTCGCGAGCACGACGCTCGCGGCGCTCGTGCATCCGCTGTGGATTCTGCTCACGATCGCGACCGCGTGGGCGTCGATCGCCGTCTCGCTCACCGGCTATTGCATCGTCGGCAACATCCTGCTCCGCATCGGTTTTACGCCGATGCTCGGCCAGCCGAATCGGGGCAATCGCTACTATATGCAGACCGACCGCTGGTATCTCGAGCGGCGCATTTATCTCGCGGTGGGGATCAATCTCACGATCGCGTCGGTGCTGTCGATCGTCCACAGCCCGTGGTGGCTGGCGTTCACCGCCTTCGTGGGCGTCGCCATGGTGTGGTTCGCCGCGACCGGATACTGCATCATGGCCAACGGCCTTTACTGGCTGGGTGCCGAACCGCGTCTCGCACCGCTGTCACGTGAGAAGCCATCCACGCAGGAACCGGCACGCGCATAAACTCCAAAGTCGCCAAACTCGCCGCCGCCTGCCTCCTCTGTTTCGCGGTCTTTGGCGGACTCACCCTGCTGATCGTGCATCTTCGCAAGCCTTGATTCGCACCTCGGAAAGAGGGGATCTATGACCAAGAACATGGGCACGACCGACCGCGTGATTCGCACGCTCGTCGCGGTCGCCATCGCGGTGCTCTACTTTACCGGCACGATCGGTGGTACGCTGGCGATCGTGCTCGGGATTGTGGCTGTCGCATTCCTCGTGACGAGCCTGGTCGGCTGGTGTCCGAGCTATCTCCCCTTCGGCGTGTCGACCCGGAAGTCAGCTCCCGCCGGAGAAAGTGGCCAGGCGGCACGTCGATAGAGGACTGCCTAGCGCCCGATGACAGGCTGATTCCTGTCGCTATCCCCGGTGGCGCAGGCGGGTGTGGCTGCCGTGGGCACGTGGCTGCTCACTGCGCTCGGCGCCGTGCCCGTGCTGTTCCTCACGCGGGTGCCGCGCCGCTTCAAACGAACGTCCTTGGCGCGCCGAACCGCGGTTGGCCCGATGTCCAACCGCGGCGACAGCGCTCAGGAGGCCGGCGCGAGTTCCTAAGGCTCCACGGTGAACGTCGCGATCATGCCCGCGTCCAGGTGGTCGTTCACATGGCAGTGGAACAACCACGTCCCTGGGTTGTCGGGCACCATGTCGAACACCTTCATGCTGGCGGGAAAGATCTCGAGCACGTCGGTCCGCATGCCCGCCCAGATCCCCGTCTGGCCGTGCCAGTGCGGCGTGTGGATATCAATCTCGGTGCCCATCCCCATCACGTACCAGCGCACGTGCTCACCCAGGCGCATGTCGAGGCCCTTGAGGTTGCCAAACACGAGGCCGCTGATGCCGTGCATCAAGTTGCTCTCCTCGAAGTCGGGATCAGCGGGGTCCACGCTGCGGGGGCGCCCTGCGTAGGTGGCGATGTTGCGGTCGATCAGCCAGCTCGCGTTCTCGTTGTTCACCATGAACAGAGTGACGAATTCGCGGTCGACGTCCTTGGGCCGGCCGTCGGGATCGAGGGTCCCGGGGGCGGCGACGATGATCGGCCCGACCAGGCCGGTGTAGGTGTCGCGCGTCTCGTCGACGTGCGAGTGATACATCCACATGATCGAGCTGGGGTCCATCGGGCCCGGGCCGGCGCGTGGCGGCACGAGCCAGGTGTAGACGTGGGTCTGGCCCGGATACACCAGGTCGTCAGCTTTGTCGTCCCCGGTCGTGCCGTCGTCGTACGGCGCGCCTTCGGAGTCCTTCTCGTAGAACACGCCGTGCGGGTGCATCGAATAGGGGCGGCACTCGGGGTCGCAACTCGACTTGTTGCGGAACACGATCTTGATCGTGTCACCGACAACGGCGCGGATCAGGGGGCCGAGCACGCCCAGGTGTTGCCACTCGGGCCCCACCGGCTTGAGCTGTGTGAACGAGGCGTCGGTGTACTCGCGGTACAAGACCTTCAGGTACGTGTCGCCGATCCGGTCGGGCCCCGGCTGGACGAACACGTTGGCGACGTCATCGAAGGGCTGTCCCGTGATG
>JBOHSJ010000029.1:0-4119 GCA_050733035.1 Gemmatimonadales bacterium
TACACCGCTCGGCATGGCACTGTCGATCCGACCGGGCACTATCCGGCTCCGCTGACACCCGTCAGTGACACGATCGTTGCCGAGTCGCACCGGATCGCGGATACGTCAACGGTGACTACCACGCTGCCGCCGCCGACCCTCGTCTCGATCGCCCTCAGCCCCGCCGATACGACCGTTGAGGTAGGGGCCGCTGTTTCGTTCATCGTGACAACCACGTGGAGTGACGGCAGCAGCGCACCGGTGGGCGCGACCTACACCGCGGCGCGTGGCAGCGTCGATGCGACCGGCCTCTACACGGCACCGCCGGCGCCCGGCGTTGACACGATTGTCGCCAGCTACGAAGGCCGGGCCGATACCGCCGCGGTGACGGTCCTGCCGAGGCTGCTGTCGATCACGCTGTCGCCCGACACCGCCGTAATCGCAAGTGACAGCACTCGGCAGTTTTCGGCGCTGGGCAACTACAGTGACGGCACGACGGAGACGGTCCCGGTTTCCTTCAGCGCCACCGGCGGTACGATCTCCACGACGGGCCTCTACTCGGCAGGTCCGGTAGCCGGAACGTATGAGGTCGTTGCCGCCCACCAGAGCGGCACGGCGGATACCGCCCAGGTGACGATTCCGAAGCGGTTGCTCTCGGTGGCGCTCACGCCGAGCTCGGCGACCGTGCCGAGCGGCGGCACGCTGCAGTTCTCCACCGCCGGCAACTACAGTGATGGCGCACCAGACACGGTGAGCGTCGCATACACGGCAACGGGCGGCACTATCGATCCGGTCACGGGGATGTACGCGGCCGGCTCCACACCTGGCGCCTACGAGGTGATTGCCACGCACGAGAGCGGCAAGGCGGATACTGCGGGGGTAACCATGACTGCGGGGCCGCCCAGCGAGCTGGCGCTGATAAGCGGCCATGCGCAGAGCGCGGAAGTTGCCAGCGCGCTGCCGCTGCCCCTGGTGGTCAAGGTTGCCGACGCATTCGGGAATCCGGTCGCCGGCGCAACGGTGGAGTGGCAGACAGCTGCCGGAACCGGCTCGCTGAACCCGACGAGCCCGACCACCGACTCGCTTGGCAATGCCCAGACGATCTGGACGCTCGGACCGCTCGTTGGGACCCAGTCCGCCACCGCGACGGTCGCATCCCTTGTGGCCGTGCAGTTCGATGCGACGGCCGTGCCGGGAGCCGTGTCGCTGACGTTATCGACGCTCGCGGCAGACTCGTCGTTCATGCACGCAGACGGAAGCAGTCAGACCGTGGTCCGGGTCAGCGTCCAGGATGCGTTCGGTAACTCGCGCGCTGCTGGAACGGACACCGTCCAGCTCTCGACCACGAGCGGGACACTGGGACCGGTTGCTCACGAAGCGAGCGGGATGTACAGCGCGATACTGACGGCATCTCTCACGCCCGGCGACGCGATCGTCTCCGCCGCTGTGAACGGGCAGGCGCTGCTTGCCAACGATACGGTGATCCTGGTCGCACCGGTGTACACCATTGAGGCAACCGCGTCGCAAAGCGTTCTCGAGCCCGGCGAAACGCTGCAGCTCGGAAGCGTTCTGCGCGATTCTCTGGGCGCACCGATCCCGGCCGAGGGGCACGAGATCGGCTGGACCAGCGCCACTCCCGCGATCGCGAGTGTAAGTCCCGCCGGAGTCGTCACCGCGCTCGCGCTCGGCGAGGCCGCCCTCATCGTCAGCAGCGAAGGCAAGAGCGACACGCTGCTCATGCCCGTCGTGCCGCTGCCTGCGACGCTGACCGCGACCCCGACGCTGCTCCCTGCCGCTGGCGGCCAGAGCCCCGCGCCGAGCACCTACGGCCGCGATCTGTCGGCGGGCCAGACCTACACCGATCCCCTCACGGGTGTACAGGTGCTCAAGGTAACCGACGCGCTCACGCCCGCCGCCAACGCCGGAATGGACAAGGGCTATTCAGAGGGTGGCCCCATCATCAGTCAACCGTGGACGAATCCCGTCGACGGTCGAACCTACTACACGCTGAAAATCGGCGATTACCTGGTGGACCTCCGCTACAGCACGATGGCGTTGTCCAATTGGCGACGCGTTTTGGTCAGGGGCGAGATCGGTTTCGCGTTCAGTCTGAACCCGGCCACGCCACGCATCGCATACGTCGTCAGCTGGATCGGCCCGGGCGCCAAGACGGTGCACCGCTACAACACGGCCACGAACGAAGTCGAGAATACGGGCCATTGGCCGTGGATTGTTCCAGACAGCGTCCCGGGGGAGTACTTCGACTGGCTGCAGAACAACGTGAACGATGAGTGGTTTGTGGGCATGCTCTCCAGCAACAGCACGGTGGTGGCGTTCCAACCCTCCACTGGAACACAGTTGGCCTTCACGGAAGCGGCAACGGGCCTGGGAATCGACGAGCCGCACATCGATCGCGAGCTGCCGGTCGTGTACCTCGCGACGAACAACGACGATCGGCAGAACGTGGTCGGCTTCCTGGAGACGAGCGGCTCCGACGTCGCAGGAAGCATCCGCATTCCGGACCGCTCCGCGATTCAGAGCGACGACCATGCGGCCCCCCTGCGTGGGATGATCGTCGGGCTGTCATCCTACGAACACACACCGAACACGCTCTACTACTATGACGTGGTGCTCGATCAGACGGTCGAGTTTGCGGCCCTGGAAGCTGTGATCGGGATGGCCGACGAATGGCACACGGCAGGACAGTGGGTCTTTGGCAACGGCGCCGGGCCGGGGCAGTGGTTCGTAATCGACGCCCACGACAGTGACGGCACCGCCACTGCGACGGGCATGGTCCGCGAGGGCATGATCGCGATGGTGCGCCCGAACCCGTTCAGCGCCCATCTCATCGCCGCCCATGACTCCTGGCTCCCCAACTACGCCGGTCAGCCGCAGCCCACGATCTCGCCCGACGGCAAGCTCGTCATGTGGACCAGCAACATGAATGGCAGCGGCCGGATGGACACCTTCCTGGCAAGAACTCCGACGAACTAGACGCTGACCGTCGGGCGCAGCGACGCCGCGCGCGGCGGCTCGATGAGCGACATGTAGGACGTCAGCACGGACTCGCCAATCCGTTCCCAGTCGTACAGGCGCTCCACCGTACGCCGCCCCTCCGTCGCCAGTCGCTGCTGCAGCGTTCGGTCGGCGAGCACCGCGCACACCGCCTGCGCGAAGCCGTCCGGGTCGTTGCGAATGAGCATGTTCTTCCCGTCTTCGGCCGCCAGCCCCTCACACCCGATTGACGTACTGACGACGGCTTTGCCCATCGCCCAGGCGTCGAGGATTTTGACTCGCGTGCCGCCGCCGACGCGCAGGGGCACGATGTAGCACGCGGCATCCCGCACCAGCGGACGCATATCCTCGACGTATCCCGTGAGCTCCACGCCGTACTGCTCCCGGTACGCACGCCGCGTTGCTTCCGGCGCGCGCCCCACCCAGCGCACTGGGACGTCGTGCCCGGCCGCCCGCACCCGCGGCAGGATCTCCTCGCAGAAGTACCGCAGGGCATCGAGGTTGGGGAACCACCCCAGCTCGCCCACACACACCAGGCCATCACCGGGGCCGGCGCTCGGGCGGAACCGACCGGTGTCCACGCCGTTGGGAACGACCGCGTATTCCGATCCGCGTACCATCGCCTCCAGTTGCGCGCGGTCGTCGTCGGACACCGTCACGTTGAGCGTGCAGGCTCCGCACCACCGCCGCTCCTCGCGCTCCATCAGACGAGCCTGGTACGAGAGGTACGTGCTGCGCCAGCCGCGTTCCGCGCTCGCGCGGCGCCGCAGCAGCGCGGACTCGACGTTGTGGTGTCCGCAGACCACCGGCAGGCCGGCCAGCAGCGGGAAGTAGTGCGAGAGCACGACCGAGTCCACATGGACCAGGTCGAAGCGACGCTCGCCGAGCAGCGCGCGGAGCCGCCGCTCAAACGGGGCCGACTGGTACGTGAAGTTCGAGTACACGCGATTGCGGCTGACGCTGCGCAGGTGGTCCCACGCCAATCGCACGGTGCTGTGCTCTTGTGGCAGCGGGAACGCCTCGACCTGCGCGAACTGCCGCAGCACCGCGAGCGCCGGCGCCGGATCGGCGGGCGCCAGCCCGCCCTTGCGGCGATAGAAACAGAGCGCGGTGATGTTGAAGACG
>JBOHSJ010000030.1:0-2794 GCA_050733035.1 Gemmatimonadales bacterium
CGCACGCCCGTCATCGGGAAGCGCATCCCGTCCGGCATCGTCACCGATCCCGACAGATTGTCGCCCGCGAGCACGCCCTCGAACCGCAGATCGTCGCTGCCGCCCTCCCACTGCGACGGGATCGCGAACCGCAGCGTATCCTGCGCAAACGTGAGGCGCGCAATCGGCCGAGCACTCCCGACCACCGCGACGAAGCGGCCCACCAATACGTGATTGCCGGAGACCTGGACCTCGAGCCACGACGGCAGCTTGCGCCCGTCGGCTGCGGTGAGGGTCAAATCCCACCGCCCCACCACGGCCGGGCGGTACGGCTCTTGTGCGGCAAGGATGGAAACGAACGCGAACGTGAGAAAAAAAGCGGTGCGCACGGAAACGCTCCGGCTAAAGTAGATAGCCGGAAAATAGCACCTCTCGGCTTACGGCGTCGGCGCGGGCGCACCGCTCCACAATCAGTCGAATCGGATCCCGAGCGTCACCGGCATGAAGTGGCCGCCCCAGTTTTGCCCGTTGGTGAGCCCATGGACACGGGCCTCCGCGAACAACTCCGCGCCGCGCAGGCGATACCGGAAGCCGAGGCCACCGATCATGGCGGGTGTTACTTGATCGACCACGCGCGTTCCCGAGCCGCTCGAGAACGAGGTGCCCCACACCCGATAGAGGCCCCAGCCACCGATGACGTACGGACGGAAACGCGTGGTGGTGAGATCGTAGCTCAGCTCCCCACTGAATCCAATCGCGCGGGACCTGTAGGCGAAAGAAGATCCAAAGGTGTTCCCCGATCGATTGCGCTGGAAGTAGCTCGCGGTCAAACGAAGCCCTACACGTCGATACTGCCAAACATGGCCTGCCTCGAGCGACAGACCGTACGCCCGCTCATACGCGGCGCCAACCCCGAACGCCTCGAATCCTCCGCCGAAGAAGGCGCTCCGTTGAGGGGACTGCGCAGCTCCGACGCCGCTGCATGCCAACGCGAGGGCCGTCACCAATATTGGAGTTTTCATAGGGTCCCTCCCTGCGGGGGTCGAACATGGATGATCACATGCAGGGATTCTACCCGGTGGGGCGCGCGCCGGCCCTACGGAATTATGACTTTTGGCGCGGCCTTACGGCGTCGGCGCGGGAGCCACGTTGATAACGGCCGTGCCGCTGTGCCCTTCCGCCGTCGCCGTGATCGTCACCGTCCCCGCAGAAATCGCGCGCACAAAGCCCGAGGCCAGCACCGTCGCCACACCGGCATCACTCGTCGTCCATTCGATCCCGCGGCCAAACAGGGCACTGCCGGTCGAATCGGTCAGCGCCGCGCGCAGCAGCGTCGTGTCACCCACCACGAGGTTGACCGAGGAGGGAATGACCGTGACCGTGTGCACCGGCACCGGCGTCGTCGCGACGGCGATCTGGGCGGTATCCGCCGGAAAGCCCGTGACGGTCGTGACGATGAAGAGGTAGTTACCAACCTGCGCCGGCGACTGATACGTGACGTGCCGCACGCCGTTGATCACGTAATTGTTGCTGATCACGCCGCCCGTCGTGTGCCATTGCAGCGTGGCAAGCGCGCCGCTGTCGCCCCGCGACAGGACCACGTCCACGATGAGATCCGCCGCCTGAAACGGCTGCAGGCTGACGCGACCAGGCGCAATATTGATAGCCTCGATCCGCGACACGTGCGGTCCGCTCGCCGCCAGCCCACAGGCCGCGACGAGCGCTCCGGCGATCACGGCGCCAACCTTGAAATGGCGATGCATAGCACCCCTCCCAAAAACACAAAAGGCCGCCAGCGATGCGCTGGCGGCCAGGCGAGCAAGGCGGTCACCCGCCGTAGCCCCGTGGCTCTGCGTCGCCGCCTTTCGACGGCTTTGCTCTGAGCAGCACTCCGAACATCGCCTCCGGGGCGGCCTCCCGGCGTGATCAAGCCCACAGGAAGGGGGGCGGTTGTCTAAGTTTGTGAGCCGCATCACATTGGGCCCATGATCGAATCGCGCCTGCTGCTCCTCACGACGCTGTGCGCGGTCCCAGCGGCTGCACAGCAACGGCCGCTGCAAGGCTTCGACGCCTACGTCGCCAAGGCGGTCACCGACTGGCGCGTCCCGGGCCTCGCCATCGTCGTCGTCAAGAACGACTCCGTCGCCTTCATCAAGACCTATGGCGTGCGCGAGCTGGGCAAGCCCGAGCCCGTCACGGTCCACACCCGCTTCGGCAACATGTCCACCACCAAGGCGTTCACCGCGCTGCTGATCGCCATGCTCGCCGACTCGGCCCGCCTCTCCTTCGACGACCCGGTCCAGAAACACCTGCCGGCGCTGCAATTCGCCGACCCGTACGTGTCGCATGAAATCACGGTGCGCGACCTGCTCACCCACCGTGTCGGCTTCGGCGATCCGGAATATCTGTGGCGCTCGAGCGGCCTCGACTTCGGGACGATCGTGCCGCGGCTGCGCTTCGTGCCGCCCACCACGAGCTTTCGCTCGCGTTTCCAGTACAACAACGTCACCTACGCCCTCGCCGGCGACGTCGCCGCCTACGCGTCGCGCAAGAGCTGGCAGGAGCTGATGCGCACCTGGATCTACGGGCCGCTCGGCATGACCGAGAGCTACGCCGATTCGCGCGAGCTCGTGGCCGCCGGCGTCACGGACGTGGTGTCACCGCACGGCATCATCCGCGACACCGTGCGCGTGCTGCCGGTGCCTCTCAACGTGATCGACGGCATCCCCGCGGCCGGCTCGGCGTTCAGCACCGCGACCGACATGGGCAAATGGCTGCGCTTCCTGCTCGACAGCGGCCGAGTGTCGGGGGGGGG
>JBOHSJ010000031.1:0-6441 GCA_050733035.1 Gemmatimonadales bacterium
TTTCCGGCGGGCGCGGGCTGAAGGAGCCGGCGAACTTCAAAGTGCTGGAAGAGTTGGCGCAGGCGTTTGGGGGACGGGCTGCCGTGGGCGCGTCGCGCGCGGTCGTGGATGCCGGGTGGCGCGCGCATGCCGACCAGGTGGGGCAGACGGGGAAAACGGTGAGCCCGTCGCTGTACATCGCGGTAGGGATCTCCGGCGCGATCCAGCATCTCGCGGGAATGCGGACGTCGAAAGTGATCGTGGCGATCAACAAGGACAAAGACGCGCCGATCTTCAAGGTCGCGGATTACGGTGTCGTGGGAGACTTGTTCGAGATCGTGCCTCGGCTGACGGAAGAGATTCGGAAGCTGCATGGCTGAACGGGAGCAGGGAGCAGGGAGCAGGGAGCAGTTCATTCCGGCCCAATATCAGCCTGCCTTGCCGCTCGACAAAGTAATCGTTCAGGATGGATCTGACGGCGCGGGCGACCGCATGGAGCTGGACGTTCTCATCGTCGGTGCCGGGCCCGCGGGATTGGCGTGCGCGATCGAGCTGGCGCGCCTCGCGAAGGCAGACGGAACCGAGATCAACATCGGCGTCCTCGAGAAGGCGGACGCGCTGGGCGAGCATTCGCTCTCCGGGGCAGTGGTGAACCCGCGCGCGTTCCGTGAGTTATTTCCAGATCTGAAGGACACGGACTTCCCGTTCCGTGGGCCGGTCACGAAGGAAGCTGTCTATCTCCTGACTCCCGGTTCCAAGATCCGGCTTCCGATGCCACCGTCGATGCGCAATCACGGGAACTATGTGGCCTCGCTGTGCGAAATCGTGCGCTGGCTCGGCGCTAAGGCCGAAGCGCTGGGCGTCAACGTGTTCACCGGTTTCCCCGCGGCGCAGCTGCTGGTGCGCGGGTCGGCGGTGGCCGGCGTCCGCACCGCCGCGGCGGGGCTCGATCGCGAAGGGAAGCCGACGCCCGGCGGGACCGCCCCGAACGATCTGGTCGCAAAGGTCACCGCGCTCGCCGAGGGCACGCGCGGCTTGCTCGCGCAGGCATGGTGCCAGTGGCAGCGGGTCCCGTCGGAGAATCCCCAGATCTTTGCGCTGGGTGTGAAGGAGCTGTGGGAGACCAAGCAGCCGCTCGATCGCGTGATTCACACGTTGGGCTGGCCGCTCCCGAGCGACGCGTTCGGTGGCAGCTTCATCTATCCCCTCGAGTCGAATCTCGTAGCCCTTGGCCTGGTCGTCGGGCTCGACTATCGCGACGCGGCGCTCGACGTGCACATGCTGCTGCAGCGCTTCAAACGGCACCCGCTGTTGGGCGACCTGCTCGCCGGTGGTGAGCTCGTGGAATGGGGCGCGAAGACGATTCCTGAAGGCGGCTACTACTCGCTGCCCGAGCGGCGCGCGGGCGACGGCGTGGTGCTGCTGGGTGACGCGGCCGGGTTCGTGGACGTGCCTTCGCTCAAGGGCATCCATTACGCGATGCAATCAGGCATGTACGCGGCGCGCGCGGTCCTCCAGAACCTCAAGAGCGGCGGCGCGCTCAGCCAGTACGATCGTCTGGTGAACGCGTCGTACATCGCGAGCGATCTGCGCCGCACGCGCAACATGCGGCTGGCGTTCCGCGACGGCTTCTATCTCGGCGGGATTCAGGCGGCTCTGATGACGCTGACGGGCGGGCGGTTTCCGAACGGCAAATACCGCATGCATGCCGATGCCGACGTCGAGCGGCGGACGTCGACCACGGCCCCTGACTCAGGAGGGGGGATCAGCAAGGTCGACGCCGTCTTCAAGTCCGGGAACGCCACGCGGGACACGATTCCCAGCCATCTGATCGCGGCGCAGGATGTCCCCGTCGAGGTCGCACAGTTCTACTCGCACGTGTGTCCGGCTGGAGTTTACGAGGCCGGCGAGAACGGCTTGCGGATCAATGCGCCGAATTGTGTGGACTGCAAAGCAACCGATGTGCTGGGGCCGCGCTGGACACCGCGCGAAGGGGGAAGCGGACCAAAGTACAAACGGATGTGAAGTGCGCGGCTGCGCTTATGCGTGGCCGTCCTTGAAATAGTGACGCGCGCGCTCCGCGAGCTGAGACGTGGACATCGGCAGATTCCGTTTCACCCACAACATCGTCCGTTGGCCGCTGGGAAAACGGCGCGCGCCCTCCTGCCGCGACACGCCCGTCATCTGCGTCAGCGAAATCCCGAAGATCTCCTTGCTGGCCCGGTCGAGCGCGACGCCGAATTGCTCGTCCTCCGGTGTGCCGAGGATGTCGGAGTGCGTCCGGCCGAGCTCCTCGAGCGGGGCGGCGTACGCGGTTTCGCAATGCGTGTCCATCGTGTAGCCGCAGTAGAGAGAAAACTGGAACGACTGCGCGAGCCCATTCCAGAACTCTTCGAGCTGAATCGCGGCGTCGGTATTGCCGGCCTGCCACAGGGGACTCGCCACTTCACTGTAAATCCGCGTGCTGCGGCCGTGGGAGCGCATGCGCATCAGCGCCGGCGCGAGCGTGCCTCGGAATCCCGCCCACTGGGGAACGCCCCCGGTAACGAACTGCTCGACGATGGTAGGGGCGTCCAGCACCGTCAGCTGCCCGGAATCGCGCAGCGACTTGGGGTGGAATCGGCCCGCGCCGAGGCGAGCGAACAGCCGCTCCACCTGGTCGGCAGCGGCGATGACGAGCACGCTGTTGCTGCTGCGCAAGCCGGCCTCGAGGAACACGAAGACCGATTCGATGAGGGTGTCGGCATCGCGGTGAAACTGCGCGAAGTGCCGGCCGGTGGGACCATCGACCAGTAACGTCACCGATTATTGAAGAGAGTCTTCGTAGTAGCGGCGGGCTCGCTCGAGCACGGCAACACTGGCCGACGGGAGGTTTCGCTTCACCCACAGCATCGTGCGCTGGCCGCTCGGAAAGCGCTGCTCACCGCTGTCGCGCTGGCGGCTGAACCCGACCATTTGCGAGAGCGGCACGCCGAAGACGTCACGGCTGGCGGCATCCAGCGCCACGCGGAACCGTTCATCGTCGGCGGTGCCGATAATATCCGAGTGCGTGCGGCCGATGTCCTCCAGCGGGCCGCTGTACGCGTGATCGTGATGCACGTCCAGCATGTAGCTGCAGAACAGCGAGAACGGATACAGGCGTGCGAGCTCGTTCCAGTACTCCTCGAGGCGGATGGCAGCTTCCTGCTTACCCTCTTGCCACAGCAGATTCACCATCTCCCCATACGCTCGAGTCGTCCCGCGCCCGAACGCCCGTACCCGCTCGAAAATCGCACCGGTGGCACGACGGAAGTCTTCCCAGTCCGGCGTGTCGTTGCGCATGAACTTGCGCAGCGTCAGCTCGGCGTCGTGCAGCTCGAGCTGCCCCGACTTCAGGAACGCGCTGGGATCGAGACCGTCCTGACGGAGGCGTGTCAGGAACAAGTCGGTGTGCAGGGGCGATGCGATGACCACGACCCCGTTGCTACGCCGCAGGCCCGTCTCCAGGTACAGCGTGACGGCATCGGTAAGGGCCTGCGGGTCGCGGTGTAGCTGCGCGAAGTGCCGGTTGACCGGAGCTTCGATCAGCAGCGCACTTATGAGCGATGACGTCATTGAGTCGATCCTCGGCAACGTATGGGGAACCTATTGGAGGAAAGACTAGGAATCAGCCGTCGGCTATACAATCATTCCGAGGGACTAGCCCTTTGGTAGGAAACTCTCGAAGCTGAGCTTGATGCCGTCGATGATGAACTGCACGGCAATGGCGCTCAGGACCAGGCCCATGAGCCGGGTCAGGATGCGCATCCCCGTCTGTCCCAGCCGCCGCTCGACCAATGTCGCCGCCGACAAGACGAGGTACGAGATCACGGCCGTGAGCACGATCGAGCCATATACCGCTGCCGTTGCCGCGGGGGACTTGGTGCCGAGCGCAAGGACCATCACCGTCGAGATCGCGCCCGGCCCGGCGAGCATCGGAACGCCGAGCGGGATGATGCCGATGTCGTCCTTCTCGATGCCCTCGGCGGTCTCGACCGGCGTCTCGCGCTGCTGGCTGCGGCGCGCCTGCACCATGTCCAGCGCGTTCAGGCCGATCAGCACGCCGCCCGCGATCTTGAAGGCGCCGATCGTGATGCCGAAGACCTTGAAGATCATGCTGCCGCCGAGCGCGAACGCCGTCAGCGTGATCGCGCAGGTCCACGCACCGCGGCGGGCGAGCACGCGCCGCTGCGCGGGAGAATCGCGGACCGTCATGGCGAGGAAGGTGGGGATGACCGCGAACGGATCCACGATGAACAGGATCGACGTGAAGATGAGCAGCAGCTCCATCACGCGCTGATTCACAGCAGAATCAAATGGCGACCTGTACTACGCGGTCCTTACCCATCCGTTTGGCGTCGTACATGGCCTGATCCGCCCGCCTCAGCAGGTCGTCCGTGTTGGCTTCCGTCGCCGTGCATGACACGACTCCGATACTTGCCGTCACGTTGGGCGTTCCCTTGAACACGTTGCGAAGACTGGCGACGAGCCGCTTCGCCGCGGCGTCCGCCAGCTGAGCATCCGTCTCCGGCATCAGTACGGCGAATTCGTCGCCGCCCAGGCGCCCCACGACGTCGGCGGCTCGCACGGAGCTGCGCATGGCATCCGCGACGAGACGCAGCACAGCGTCGCCCGTCTGATGCCCGTGGGTGTCGTTGATGGTCTTGAAGTTGTCCAGGTCCATGTACAGCAGCGCCAGGGGGCGGGGATAGCGGCGGTTGCGGTCCAGCTCCTGGCCGAGCCGCTCGGCGAACGCCCGCGCGTTGAGGACATTGGTCAGCGCGTCCTGTGTCACCAGCAGCGCGAGCGCGGCCTGGCTGCGCCGCAGTGTCTGCAGCCCCGCCATCGCTACCGCGACGACCGCGACGTACGCCGCCGCGTTGCCGATGCGCCACCCGAGCGGCGTGTCCGCCGGCATCTGGTCCCACGCCACGGCTTCCCGCATGCCGATGGACGCGATGCCGAACACGACCCCCCACACCAGCCCCTCGGTCCAGGTGACGAGCAGCACCGGGATGATGTACAGCACGCCGAGGCGGGCCACCGACGGCGTGCGGGCGTTGACCCAGTACACCAGCAGCGTCAGCAGCACATACCCGGTGAGCCGCAGCGCGCGGCGCAGCGTGGGTGAAGTGGGAAAAGTCATCAGTACGCGGGGTCCGCGACGTGCTGCGGATCGTCGAGAATCAGCGCCTGCAGCTCCGTACCCACGGCGACGGCGGGCATGTCCGCGGGGACAATGAGCAGGGCATTCGCGCGCGCCATGCTGGTGAGAATGCCAGAGCCCTGCGGACCTGTCAAACGAGCCTCCCCATGGTCAACGACCGCGCGCAGGTAGTGCCGCAATTTAGGACCCAGCGTGATCGCTTCCTTCACGACGACAGGCACCGTGCGACGAAACGGCAACGCGTGACCCTGCAGGCGCCGGATCGCGGGCCGCACGAAAAGCTCGAACGTTACCATGGTGCTGACGGGATTGCCGGGGAGCCCGATCCAGGGAATGCCACTCAAGATCCCGAATCCCACCGGCGCGCCGGGCCGCATGCCGATGCGCCAGAACTTCAGCTCGCCACCCAACTCCCGCAACACCTCGCGCACGAGGTCGTGCTCGCCCACGCTCACGCCGGCCGTGGTCACGATCAGATCGGCACCGGCCGAGCCCGCGAGGTGCTGGCGCAGGCTCTCCCTGGTGTCGCGGGCGACGCCGAGGTCGCGAGGCTCCGCCGCCGCGCGCCGAATCATGGCGTCCAGCGTGTAGGAGTTGGAGCTCGCGATCTTGGTGCCCGCCAGGATGTCCGCTTTGCGGTCGAGGTCGACGATTTCATCACCTGAGCCCATGAACGCCACGCGCGGCGCGCGGTACACCAGCGGCTGATCGTAAGCGATGGACGCCAGCACGCCGAGCTGCGCCGGGCCGAGTGCAGTTGCCCGCGGCAAAGCGACCGCGCCTTTCCTTATATCTTCGCCGCGGCTCCGGATGTTTTTCTTCGCGTCGCGAGTGTTGCGAACCGAGACGCGGGCGCCGTTGCCGCCTGGCTCGGTGTCTTCCTGGCGGATGACGGTGTCGGCGCCCTGGGGCAGGGGGGCGCCGGTGAAAATGCGCGTCGCCTGTCCCGGGCCGACGGTCTTGGCCGGAAACTGGCCCGCGGGAATGGTCTCGATCACGTCGAGTTCCGTTCCCGTTTCCCGCAGATCCGCGCTGCGCACGGCGTAGCCGTCCATCGCGGAGTTGTCCCACGGCGGCAGATCGATGGGGCTGGCGACGTCCTCCGCGAGCACGGCATCGAGGGCCGCGCGCAGCGGGCAGCGCTGGGGCGGGAGCGGTTGGAATTGCTCGACGATGAGGCGGGCGGCCTCGGCCGGCGTCATCACGGCGGCAGGATCTTCGCGCGATCCCAGGCGAGATTCGCGATCGTCACGAGCCAGGCGGTGTCGGTGAAGCGG
>JBOHSJ010000032.1:0-8798 GCA_050733035.1 Gemmatimonadales bacterium
GCAAACAGCAGCTGCAGGCCGATGCCCCACGCCACCACGCGCCAGCTGATCGCCCGCCGATTGCGGGAGAACGCGATGCCGATGCCGAGGATCACGATGAGCCCGAAGATCCCCGTCAATCGCGTTGCGATCGAACGGGGAGTGACGGAGGGTGGCGGGGTGGCGGGAGGTTCGGGCTGGGCTTTGGTCGTGTCCTGCGAGGGAGTTTGTACGGTCGCACTGCTCACGGTGTTGAACACGAACCGCGGCAGCGTGAAGACGACCAGCGCACAAATAAACGTGACCGCGAACGTGAAGACCACCCGGCGCCAGGACGTCACGGATTTCCCCCTCCCCCTTCACCCTCGAGTTCACTCTGCACGCGGGACGCGAGCGCGACTTTTTCGTACTCCGGGAGAAATGCGCTTTCGCAGGCGTTCAGGATCACGCGCGCCATGTCGTCGGGCGAGAGACCCAGGACGGCGTGCGCGAGAAAGTACTCGTCCGTGAGCGTGATGCCGTCGGTCAGTGGGCCGTCGGTGTTGAGCGTGACGACGACGCCCTGCTGGAAATAGCGCCTAAAGGGATGTTCCGCCACCGACGCGACGACGTGCGTGTGCACGTTGCTCGTCAGGCACATCTCGAGCGGAATCTTGCGCGCGACGACTTCCTCGAGGAGCGCGGGATCTTCGGCGAGCCGCGTCCCGTGCCCGACCCGTTGCGCCCCCAGCTCGTGCAGCGCCTGATGAATCGAGTGCGGCCCATCCCCTTCGCCCGCATGGCAGGTGCAGGCCATGCCGTGCGCGGCGGCGTACTCGAACGCGGCGCGGTGGTCGCGCGCGGGAAATCCGCGCTCGGCGCCCGCGAGATCGAACGCCGTCACGCCCGCCGAGTGGTACTCCGCCGCCGCGCGCGCCAGCTCGAGCGATTCCGCCGGCGGCTTGGTGCGCATCGCGCAAACGATGAGGCCGACTTTGGTCCCCGTTTCGGCGGCGGCGCGACGGATACCGGCCAGCGGTGCTTCGATCGCCTGTGCCAGCGTGAGCGCGGGCCGATGCAGCAGCGGCGAGTAGCGCACCTCGACGTAGCGGACATTCTCCGCCGCCTTGTCCAGCACGAACTCGTACGCTACGCGCTCCAGCGCCGCGGCGGTCTGCAGCACCGACAGCGTGATCGTGTATTTCTCGAGGTACTCCTCGAGGTTTTTGGCGTCGCGCACCAGCATCGCCTTGGCGAGCGCGTCCGGCGTGTCGGCCGGCAGACGAATGCCCTGGGCGCGGGCCAGCTCCAGCATGGTGGCGGGCCGCAGCGCGCCGTCGAGATGCACGTGCAGCTCGGCTTTGGGCCAGCGGCGCAACGCGTCCTTGGTGAGCCGTGGCTTGCCCTCGCGCTTCGCCGACACGACGACGCGAAACACCGCACCCGCTTCACCGACGGCATCGCCCGCATCGATTGGGCGGCCGGCCGCGTCGGTCACGTACGCGGCGCTATCGAGCAGCCGCGCCAGAGCGTCGTCCGCCTGCGCGACCGCGTCGCGCACGCGCGCGCCACGGGGTACGTCAACTGCCTTGTCGTTGATGAAAACCCGCATCAGCGGCCGGCTCCGCCGGCCCGGTGGAACCGCGGCGCCGCCGGCGCTTCTACCGGTGAACGGAGCACGGTCAGGTACCGGATGAAGGCGTCGATATCCAGCACGTCGAGATCTTCCCGGGGTGAGCCCGCCAGCATACGGAACCCCGACCCGCCCGTCGCCATGAAGTCGCTGACCACGAGGGTGTAGGTCCGGTCCTTCTCGATGTTCTCCCCGTTCTCGACGCGGATGCGATCGATGCGCTTTCCGGTAGGCTTGCGAGCGTCATACCAGACCTCGACACCCGCGATGTGACAGTCGGGCAAACGATCGCCGTCCCCCGCGACACAGTTTTCCAGCGCCTCCTGCAGCACCGAACCCTTGACCGAGAGGCGCTGCAGCCGGTTCTGAAACGGCTGCACTTGGTAGACGTTGCCCCATGTGATCGGACCGGAGGGCAGGTCCGCGCGAATGCCGCCGTTGTTCATGATCGCCGCGTCGGCCCGCCCGGCACTGCGCTGGGCATCGGCGATGAGCCGGCCGAGGCCGTACTCGGCGCCCTCGCGCTTGAGCGGAAACTTGAGACGGCCGACCGTACGCTCGGTGATGTTGCGGACCGCCTGCTGCTGGCGGCCGAGTGCTTCCGTCAGCGCGGCGTCAGGTCTCACCTGATCTGCATAGGGCGTCACGAGCTGAATGCGCACTTCCCGCCTGCCGCCCACGCGCACGAAATCGACGACACCGATCGAACGGCCACTCGATTGCGCTTCCACGATCGGAATGCCGTTCACCACCGTGTTCACCCGCTGATGGCTGTGCCCCGCGACGATGAGATCCACCGATCCCGAGTCGAGCTGACGCGCGACATCGAGGATCTCTCCGCGGCAGGCGCCCCCCCCACCCATGCCCGAGTCGCACACGGCGCCGACGTGCGCGACGACGATGACGTAGTCCGCCGCCGCCCGCGCCTCCGGCAGATACCGCTTGATCGCCTCCGCGCCGTTGCCGAACGTGAGGCCCTGAACGTTGCGCGGGGCTGTCGCAGTCGGTGTTTCGGTCGTCGTCAATCCGATGACCGCGATGCGCGTGCCGTATTTCGTCACGAGCGTCCACGGCTTCGCCCAATCCGGGCGTCCCGACCCGGTCGTGATGTTCGCCGAGAGAAACGCGTATTTCGCCTCGCTGATCCGTTGGCGGAGCGTATCGATCGACCAGTCGAACTCGTGATTGCCGATCGCCGCCGCATCGAAGCTCATGGCGTTCATTGCGTCCACGGTACCGCGGCCGTACGTCGCGTTCGACAACGCCGTGCCCTGCATCTCGTCCCCCGCGTCGAGCCGAACGGTGGTGCAGCCGCAGGCGCGCGACAGGCTGTCGAGCCAGGGCTTCATGGCGGCGACGCCGCCGACGGGGCGGCCTTGCGACCAATCCCACACCCGCGACTCGAGCTGGCCGTGCAGGTCGCTCGTTGCGAGCACGCGCAGCAGCGTGCTGTCCCTGAGGCGGACGACGACTTGCCCGGGCGCCGGCGCAAAGGCGGCACGCACCGCGGCGCGCGCCGAATCGGGCATGATCGCCCAGCTCGGCCGCAGATAGGTCGTCGCCTGCAGTGTGCGCGCGCGCCGGATCTCGTCCACCAGCAGCGAGCGAATGTCCTCGCCTTTGTCGTAGACGATGCGCGCGCGCGACAGCATCGAGTACCCGCCTCCGCCGGCCTGGCGGTAGCTGTTCACCGCGAGCGTGAAGCTGTCGGAGGGCTGGACGATCTTGCCTTCGTAGGCGAGACCGCGGATGCGCTGCCCCGCCGGGCGTGAGAGATCGATGTTGTAGACCACACCGCTCACGACGTCGAAGTTGTAGCCCGGGACACTGTCATTGATGATCGGCTGGCCCGGCTGGTAGCTGCGGAAGTAGCGGGCGGAATGCTCGAGAAAATCACGAAGCTGCTGGCCCGAGATCTGGACCGCGCGGAGCGTATTCTCGTAGGGATAGATCCCGGAGACTTCCCGCTGGTGCACTTCCCCTTCCGGTAGACCGCCCTGGGTGTCAAACGCCGCGGCCGCCGAGAGCTGCGCGCCGGACTGGCGGCGCTGCACCTCGTTGATGAAATCGAGCAGCGGCGTGTCTTGCGCCCGGGCGTAGCGGGCATCGAACCCCGGCGTCGCTCGGCCGAGGGGACTCGATGCCCAGAGCCGCGCGGCTTCGTGCACGGCGTCCAGCCGCCGGACGAAGCGGGCCTGCTCTGGCACGTTTGCCAACGAGATGACATCGGCGCGAACAGTTGTGACCTTCCAGCTGGCCGCTCCCTGCTCTTTGCTCAACCAGACGTGGACGACCGAAATACTCTGCGCCCAGTTCTTCGGTTGCACGAAGTGCACGCCGTTGATCACCGTGTCCCGCATTTCCCGATGGGTGTGGCCAACGACGACGAGATCGGGTTTCGGATTGATCGCGGCCAGCGCCGCGGCATCGTTCTCGGCGCCGACACCCGTCGTGTCGTAGCTCGATTCTCCAAAGCCGCTGTGCAGCAGTACCACTTTGAGATCCGCGCCCTGGCCCTGGAGGCTCGCCATGGCCGTGGGAGCGGCGCCGGCGATCCGCCGCACGCTGGCGCGGCCGGCCAGCTGCCGGCGGTCCCAGAGCATCACGCCCGGTGTGGTGAAACCGGTGATCCCGACCTTCACGGGACCGCGTGGCAGCAGCATCGTCGGCGGGAAGAGCAGCGCCCCCACGGAGTCGTACACGTTCGCCGACACATAGCCGTAGGTCGCCTGGCCGGCTGCCTGGCGCAGGAAATCGACGCCGAAATCGAAATCGTGATTGCCGGGCGTCACGGCGTCGTACTGCAGCACGTTCATCGCGTCGACGATGGGATTCGGCTGGCGCGGGTCGTACCGCCCATAGAACGTGGCGAACGGGTTGCCCTGCAGCAGATCGCCGGCATCGACGAGCACGAGGATGCCGGGATAGCGGGCCCGCAGCGTTTCGAGGGCCGTCGCCACCCGTGACAGCCCGCCCGGTGCGGCGGCATCGCGAACGTAGTCCCAGCCGAGCGCGCGCCCGTGCACGTCGGTGGTCGCGACGATGACGACGTGCGCCGTGTCTGCTGGGGGAGGACTCTGGAGCGCGAGGAGAAGCGTGCAGAGGAGCCGCATAGTGCGCTGAAAGCTACGGCGGCCCCTCTGCGTCCTGCTAGGCCATCAGCTTCCCGGCAACCGCAGCAGCAGCAGTTGTCCGCCTTCGTTAACGAGGCTCTGCGATGGAACGGGAAGCGAATGCGCCTGCACGTCGAACAGCCATGCACCCGCGCCGAACCACGCCGAGACGTCGATGATGCCGCTCGTCTCCCAGCAGTTGCCCGTTGGCTCGAGGCAGGCGGCATTGTCGGTCTCGACCACGGCTTGACCGCGGTCCACGAAACCGCCGGCCGAGTTGGTGCGGAAGTTATAGATGCGCTGTGCCCGTGCGAACGCCGGATGCGCCGGGTCTTCTTGCACCATCAAGCTGGTCTTGCCGGACGCGATGTTGTCTGGCGACGCCCATTCGACGGCAGGACCGCGCGACCGTTGCAGCAGCGTGAGCCGGGCGTTGCCGGTCGGGCTGTTCCGATCGAACTCCATGCGATAGATCGATCCGAAGGCATCGCATGGCGCGCCGTTGCACAGCACGGTCGGAGCGCCGGTGTCTACGAAATAGATCGCGGGATTCTTGCTGGACTGGCCCCGACGGTGGTCGTAGTCGCCGTCCTCGAGGCGGACGAACGGGAAGGCACCGAGGGCGTTGACGGCGCTTTGGAGCTGCGACGACGAGAGTGCGCCGGCATTCTGAACGGCGACGAACTCACCGCTGATCGTCTGACCCTCGCTGAGGAATCCGGAACCCGCGACGTCGCCGCTCTTGAAGACGTACAGCTGGCCGGCACCATTGAGGACTTCAGCTTCGGAATTGGCGACGTACAGGTACAGCTCGGACTGGCCGCGCGCGTCGTCGAACCCGGCCATCACGACCTTCTCTTGAAAGCCGGGGATCGCGATCTGATTCTCGTGGGAGAACCGGCCGAGCCACGGGAGCTCGTGCCTGACGCCGTCGCGGCCGATCGCGAGCTGAATGCCATCGTGCGCGCCGCCGGTGTTTTCTTCCCCCGTAAAGAAGTAGCCGGAGGGGAACCCTTCCTCGCCGCCGATGAAGGCCGCCGAGCAAAGGCGCTGATACTGCTCGGAGCCGTTGAGGACGTAGGTGGCCTCCTTCACCGCCAGGGTCTGCGGATCGATCACCAGGCGCGACACCCGGGCGAATTGGTACGCTTGCGATCCATCGGTGCGGCGCACGCCGCCGGATCCGAGCTCGTGATTCGCATAGACGATCACGTCCTGCCCCTCGCCATACGCGCCCAGGCCGTCAGGAATGGGCGCAAAGACGTAGCCAGCGCTTCCTACGCCGTCGCCCGTGGTGATGATCGGTGTCACGCTAGCCGACGGAACGACCGCGTAGGCCTGCGCCGGCGCGCTAGTGGAGGGACCAGACAGACTCCGACTGATCGTCTGAAAGACGTGTTGACTGATCGGTGGTGCGGTCGCCGGGTCGCGACAGGCAGCCGCCAGCACGGCGAGCAAGGGCAGCGTCGTGAGCATCCGTCTCATGAACCCTCTCCGGGTGAAAGTGATGCCGGAAAGGCTCGCCTGATTGCATCACGTGTTCGTCGGGGCTACGTCACAGTTCTGCAACCTTCCTCTCATCTTCGATTGATGCGACTTTTCAGACATGCAACTCCTGGTCGTCCGGCATGCCATCGCTGAAGAGCGTGAAACGTGGGCGCCGCGCGACGACAGCCTCCGTCCGCTCACTGAAGAAGGAAAGAAGAAGATGAAAGAAGCCGCCAAGGCGCTGCGTTCACTCGTGCCGCGGCTCGATGTGCTCGCGACCAGCCCGCTGACCCGCGCGGCGCAGACGGCGGAGATCATCGCCAAGGTGTACGGCAAGGCCGAACCCGTTTCGGTGGATGCCCTCGCACCGGGCCAGCGGCCGCCGGCGCTCGCCTCGTGGCTGCGCACGCAGGCGGTCGAGAAGACCGTCGCGATCGTGGGCCATGAGCCCGGCCTGGGCGCGGCGGCTTCCTGGTTTGCCGCCGGCACGGAGCGGTCGTTCCTGGACCTCGGTAAGGGAGGGGCCTGCCTGCTGGACCTCGGTGAGCGCATTGAGGCTGGCGCGGCGATGCTCGTCTGGGCGCTGCGCCCAAGCCAGCTACGGGCGCTCCGCTGATGGCCGATTTCAAGCGGGATCTGCTCGATCGTCCGGCGGTCCTTGCCACGAGCACGGTCGCGCTAACGTATCTCGATGATGCCGTTGCCGCGGCGGCGCGGTTGGGTGACCGGACCGAGACGGAGGCGCTGCATGACTTCCGTGTGGCCATCCGCCGGCTCCGTGTCGCCGTGCGCGCCTATCCCGGACTGCACGAGAGCGTTCCCCGCAAGCAACGGCGCCGGCTGCGGAAGCTGGCCCGAGCGACGAATCCCGGTCGCGATGCCGAGGTGCAGCTCGCCTGGTTCTCGGACCGCTCGCAGCGATTCACACCGGCTGAGCGCCGCGCCCTCGGACCGCTGCGCGCGCGTCTCCGCCGTCGCCGGCGTCGCGCCATCGCCGACGCACGCGGAGACCTGCAGGATCGTTTCGAAAAGCTGGAACGGAAGCTGCGACGCCGGCTGACGGCCCTGCGGTCCGACGCCGGGTCGCACGAAGCACCGTTCCGCGCAGTCGCTGCCGCGACGGTCGTGCAGCATGCGACCGATCTCGCCCGGCGTCTCAACGACGTGTCGTCGTCCGCGGATCCCGCTGCGCTGCACGCAACCCGCATCGCCGCGAAGCGACTACGCTACCTGCTGGAGCCCGTCGAGTCCGGGCTGTCGAACGGCACCGCGCTCGGCCAGCACCTGAAGAATCTCCAGGACCTCTTCGGCGCGCTGACCGACGCGCACGAGCTCGAGCTGGTCCTGCGGGAAGCGGGCGAAATCGCGGCGCCCGCGGCGAGCCTGCTGCGCACCGAAGTGGCGGCCCTGCTCAGCACATTGCGGGATGACTGGTCTGAAGCCGGCCCCGATCTCGAACGGCGGATCGGCGCGGTGGCCCGGCAGCTGCAGCCCGCGAAGCAGAGGCCGCGACCACAGGCGCGACGCCGCCGGCTACGTCGAGCTGTCGTCGGGGACTTTTCGGGAAGCTGAGCCCTTGGTGCCGCGGCGCACGCGCGGTGCGCCAGTCGCTCGGCGCGACTCTTGCTTCCCCTTCTTGCCGTTGCGGCGCAGGACCGGCACGAACAACCTCCGGCCCCCATGTTCCGTCACCGCCGATCCCCGCGCGAGGCTGTGCAGCACAGTCTGGGAGCGGATCGTCGCCTCCCCCTCCTCCGGCACCAGCCGTCGATAGGAGCCATCCGCATTCTGGCGCCGCGCTTTGACGTTGTCACTGAGGATCGTGGGCAGGATGCGATCGACAATGCGCGCCTTGAGAGCGGCAGCTTCGACCGGAAACATCACTTCGATGCGCCGGAAGAAGTTGCGCGGCATCCAGTCGGCGCTGGCCAGAAAGACCTCGGGGTTGCCGGCGTTGCTGAAGTAAAAGACGCGACTGTGCTCGAGGAACCGATCGACGGTGCTCAGCACGCGAATGCGCTCGGACACGCCAGGCAGGCCGGCGCGCAGGCTGCAGGTGCCGCGAATCACGAGATCGATGCCGACACCGGCCTGCGAGGCGCGGTACAGCGCGTCGATCACCGAGACCTCGACGAGCGCGTTCATCTTCACGATGATGCGGGCCGGCTGTCCCGCTTCGGCGTAACGGCGCTCGCGATCGATGAGCGCGATCACGCGCTCGCGCAGCTCGACCGGCGCCACGACCAGCTTCCGCCAGCGCCGGGTCTGGGAGTATCCCGTAAGCAAGTTGAACATCTCGCTCACGTCCTCACCGAACGCGGGGTCCGCGGTGAATAATCCGATGTCGGTGTAGATTCGCGCCGTGGTCGGGTTATAGTTGCCCGTCGAGAGGTGCACGTAGCGCCGCAACCCGGAGCGCTCGCGCCGCACGACGAGCGCCGCTTTGCAGTGCGTCTTCAGACCGACGATCCCGTAGACCACGTGAACGCCGGCCTGCTCCAGCTCGCGCGCCCAGACGATGTTGTTCTCCTCATCGTATCGCGCTTTGAGCTCGACGAGCGCAGTGACCTGCTTGCCGTTTTGCGCGGCGCGGGCGAGGGCGGAGA
>JBOHSJ010000033.1:0-5022 GCA_050733035.1 Gemmatimonadales bacterium
CCACGCGTCCACCGGCCCGCACGGTGTATGTGAAGTATCGCGACGAGCGCAGCCTGACGCGCGCGTAACGCCATGGATAGCGACGACCGCGGCCGCGGCTACGTACTCTCCCGACGCGAAGTGATCGCGCTGCTTGGCGCGGGCGTGTACGCCGTCCTGTCAGGACCTCGCCTTCCGCGCGCAGCCTGCGTCGTGCGGCCCGAGCAGACTGAAGGCCCGTACTTTGTGGATGAGCTGCTGAAACGTGCTGACCTGCGCACCGACCCCACCGACGGCACGACCAAACCCGGTGCGCCTTTAGACCTCACCATTCGCGTGTCGCGACTCGCGGGCGAGCGGTGCGAGCCACTCGCTGGGCTGCAGGTCGATGTCTGGCAGTGCGACCACCTCGGCGCTTACTCCGACGTCCAGGACCGAAGCTTCAACACAGTCGGGAAGAAGTTCCTGCGTGGCTATCAAGTTACCGACGAACAGGGCCGAGCCCATTTCGTCACGATCTATCCCGGTTGGTACCGCGGTCGCACCGTGCACATTCATTTCAAGGTCCGCTCGCCGGCGACGCGGCGGCCGGGCTTCGAATTCACCTCCCAGCTCTACTTCGACGACGCGCTGACCGATCAGGTTCACGCGACTCCTCCCTACGCGGAGCGTGGCGCGCGCACGACGCGCAACGGTGGGGACGGGATCTACCGTCGCGGCGGCAGTCAATTGCTGCTCGCCTTGGTGCCGCAGGCCGGCGGATATGCCGGCACGTTCGAGGTCGCTCTCGCAGTCTGAAACCGCGCCGCGCCGCGCCCCGTTGAAAGGCTCATGACCACGGCGCCGACCACGGAGCGGATTCAGGCGCTCGATGTGCTGCGCGGCGTCGCGGTCGCCGGAATTCTCTTCGCCAACGTGCTGGTGTTCTTCGGCCTGTTCGTGATGCCACCGGACCGTGCCGCAGCACTGCCGACTGCGAGCCGTGACGCGGTCGCGCTGTTTATCGAGAAAGTCCTCGTGGACGGCAAGTTCTACTCGGTGTTCTCGCTCCTCTTCGGCATGGGATTCGGCTTACAGCTGGCCCGCGGCGGCGAAGCGATGCTGCCGAGATTCAAGCGCCGCCTGCGCATCCTGCTCGCGATCGGGGCGATCCACGCCGTTTTCATCTGGGCCGGCGACATCCTGATGCTGTATGCGTTGCTCGGCTTCACCCTGCCGTGGTTCGCCCGGAAATCCGACCGCGCGCTGCTGCGCTGGACCCTCGTCCTGCTGGCAGTGCCGACCGTGCTCTACGTCCTCACGCTCGGCGTGTGGACACTCGTCGCGTCTGGTTCTGCGTCCACGCCGTCCAGCTCGGGTCCGCCGCCGGCGATCCTGGCGTACTTCGAAGCGATGGGGCGGGGCGGGGTGAAAGACGCGTTGACCGGCAACCTCATCTTTCTCGCCGCTCGCTGGGGCGACCTAATTGTGACCATGCGTTTCCCCAAGGTGCTCGGCATGTTCGTGCTGGGGCTCTGGCTGGTGCGCACCGGCATCGCACAGTCGCCGGCGCAGCACCGGGCCACGCTCGTGCGATGGAGCCTCCTTGGCTGGGGTGTGGGGTTGCCGGCCAACATCATCGCGGCGTTGGCGCTGAACCGCTGGTCGTACCTGCCGCCTTCGGCCGGAGGCCTCGTGGGCGTGGTGATGCAGGCGGTGGGCGTTCCGATGCTGGCGCTCGGCTACGCGGCGACGGTGGCGCTCCTGGTCGTTGCGGGCCGGCGTCTTGTCACGGTGTTTGCGCCTGTGGGCCGGATGGCGCTGACGAACTACATCATGCATTCGGTCATCTGCGTCGTGCTGTCATACGGGTTTGGGCTGGGGCTGTGGTGGCGCATCGGCGCCGCGACGGCGATGTTGATCGCGGCCGCGATCATCGCGCTGCAGATTCCGCTCAGCGCATGGTGGCTCTCGCGCTACCGCTTCGGGCCCATCGAGTGGATCTGGCGCCGGCTCACCTACCGCCAGCCGCTCGCGCTACGCTCGGCGTAGATTGAGGAAAGGACGGCCCATGCACCCTGCTGTGTTTCTTGTCGCACTCCTGTCGACCTTGGGGATCGGTGCGTTCACCGTGGTCAAGGTCGCCCGGCTGTTCACCGCGCGCCGAGAACTGCCGTCTGGCGACGTCGCGGCGCGGCTCGACGAGCTGGAACAGAGCGTCCAGACCGTCCAGCAGGAGCTCGCCGAGACACAGGAGCGGCTCGATTTCGCGGAGCGTTTACTCAGCGCTGTGCGGGAAGAACGGCGGATTGGTAGCTAGGATCGCCGTCGTCCTCGTCATCGCAGGCTGCACAACCACCACCACACCGTCGGTCGATTGGCGCACCACCGGCGGCGGTCCTGGCAACACCCGTTACTCGTCGCTCGATCAGATCAACACCGGCAACGTCGCCCAGCTGCGCGTGGCGTGGATCTATCATACCAAGGATCTCCCGGAGAACCGGGGCGAGATCCAGGCTACCCCGATCGTCATCGACGGCATTCTCTACACCACCACGCCGGCGCTGAACGTGGTCGCGCTCGATGCCGCGACAGGACGCGAGCGCTGGCGCTTCGATCCACGCACGACGCACGACGCACGACGCACGGACTTGAGCCACGTGAACCGCGGCGTCGTGTACTGGGCCGACGGCGACGACCGGCGGATCTTCTTCAGCGCGGGCCGCCGGCTCTACGCGCTCGATGCGCGGACTGGTCGCCCCATCCCCACGTTCGGCGATTCCGGCGCGGTGGACCTCGGCGCCGGGCTGTCGCGCGACATCGGCGACGCGTACCTGGTCGCCACCAGCCCCGGGGCGATCTACAAGGACCTGCTCATCCAGGGCATGCGCGTCGGAGAAGAAGAAGGATCGGCGCCGGGCGACGTGCGTGCCTACGACGCGCGCACGGGCGCGATCCGCTGGACGTTTCACACGATCCCTCATCCGGGAGAATTCGGCTACGACACGTGGCCTGCCGCAGCGTGGCAAACAGCCGGCGGGGCGAACAGCTGGGCCGGCATGAGCGTGGATACGGCACGCGGGGTGGTTTACGTCCCCACCGGCTCGGCGACGCCCGACTTCTACGGCGGCGATCGGATCGGCGCGAACCTGTTCGCCAACTCTATGCTCGCGCTCGACGCACAGACCGGCAAGCGGCTCTGGCACTTCCAGACCGTGCACCACGATCTCTGGGACCGCGATCTCCCCGCCGCCCCGAACCTGGTCACCGTGACGCACGGCGGGTCGCGCGTGGATGCCGTCGCGCAGATCGCCAAGAGCGGGTTTGTGTTCGTGTTCGACCGCCAAACAGGGGAGCCATTGTTCGACGTGGAAGAACGCGCGGTGCCGCCGTCGGATCTGCGCGGCGAGCGCGCCTGGCCGACACAACCGTTCCCCGTGAAGCCGGCGCCGTTCGCGCGCCAATCGATAGCCGAACCGGACGTCACCGACCGCCAACGATTTCGGTCACTCCGGCGCAGCGTCTTCTATACGCCGCCCAGCAGGGAAGGGAGCATCGTCCTACCCGGCTTTGACGGCGGGGGCGAGTGGGGCGGCGCCGCCGTCGATCCGGAAACCGCGGTCCTGTACGTCAACGCCAGCGACGTCCCATGGATCGCCGCGATGCGGGAATCCGCGCGGCTCCCTGCGCGTGGCGGCGCGCCACGCGCCAGCGCCGTTGTGTACGCAGCCCACTGCGCGGGCTGCCACACCGGGGGCCGCGCACCATCCCTCAGCAACGTCGTCGCACGTCTGCCGGCTGAAGACGCGCGCAGAGTCATCGATTGGGGCCGTGGCTTCATGCCCTCGTTCGCGGGATTGCCTGTTGCCGAGAAGCGCGCGTTGCTCGAGCATCTCGGATATGGGTCGGCTGCGGTGGACACCGGCGCCCCCCAGTGGCAGCGAACGAAGGGCACGGCCGCTCGCTACGAGTTCGTCGGGTACGAGCGGTGGCGGGATTCGGCCGGCTATCCCGCGGTGAAGCCGCCGTGGGGGACATTGAGCGCGATCGATCTCAACACCGGCGAATATCGTTGGAGGATCACGCTCGGTGAGTTCGCCGAGCTTACCGCGCGAGGCATGCCGATCACCGGCACGGAGCAGTATGGCGGGCCGATCGTTACGCGGGGTGGGTTGGTCTTCATCGCGGCGACACAAGACGCGAAGTTTCGCGCATTCGACAAGAGCTCCGGACGCCTGCTGTGGGAAGCGACTCTGCCCGCGCCGGGTTACGCAACGCCCAGCACCTTCGCGGTGCGGGGCAAGCAATACGTCGTCGTCGCCTCCGGTGGCGGCAAACTCGGATCGAAGTCCAGCGACACCTACGTGGCGTACGCCCTGCCCTAGGACGGTTGGGCTGCGACTCCAATTCGGAGGGGTATACGTATAGCGATCATCCCAATCAGTCGGAGCGATCTATGGACTTTCCTTGGAAGAAGGACCCGCACCCGCACCCTCCCGGCCCGGTCAAACTCCCCGAGCCGCCCAAGCCGCGCCCTCCCGAGCCGTGGGAGCCGGCGAAGATCCCACGCGATCCTGAGCCACCCACCGTTCCCGGGCATTAGAATAGAGATCTTGGAATTCGCCCTCTCACAATCCATCGAGATCCTGGAGCGCACGCCCGCGGCGCTGCGTGCGCTCCTCACGGATGTCGGCACCGGATGGGCCCGTGCCACGGAAGGCCCCGACACGTTCAGTCCATTCGACAACGTCGGTCATCTCATTGACGGGGAAGAAACCGATTGGATGCCGCGCGCCCGGATCATCCTCGCCCAGGGCGCGAATCGCCGGTTCGAGCCCTACGATCGGTTCCGTCACAAAGCCAGAAACGTCAAGCGCACGCTCGGCTCGTTACTCGATGAGTTTGCGGATTTGCGCGCCGAGAATCTGCGGGTCCTCAGGTCCTGGAATCTCGGCGATGCGCAGCTCGACCTGCGCGGTGAGCACCCCCGTCTCGGTCCGGTCACGCTGCGCCAGCTCCTGGCCGCCTGGGTGGTGCATGATCTCGGACACATCGCGCAGGTGG
>JBOHSJ010000034.1:0-7574 GCA_050733035.1 Gemmatimonadales bacterium
CACCTGCGCAATGAAACCGCCAAGGGAGAAGCCCAGCAGGTCGACCTGAGCAAAACCGAGGGCCCGGATAAAGGCTACCGCGACTCGCGCCATCGCCTCCACTGACGTGGGAGTCTTCCCTTGCGACCCGCCGATGCCCTGGTTGTCGAACACGATGACGCGGCGTCTCGTCGCGATGCCGTCGACGACCCGCGGATCCCACCGGTCGAGTCCCGCAGCGAGATGATTGAGGAAGATCACCGGCACTCCATTGTCCGGCCCAAGCTGCCGGTAGACCAATTTCGTCCCGCCGACATCGACGCTTTTCGTCGGCGCATTCCTCCACGTGATGCTCGATTCACGCTGCGACTGTTGGTGCGTGCTCATATTGCCTCCAAGAGTACTGTGGCAGTGTTACGCGACGCGAATGACCACTTTCCCAATCGAGGCGCGCGGGCTTCCTCGCGGCGGCGCGTTCATAGCACCACCTCCCAAGCGATATGATGAACATCATATTCTGATGCAAAAGAAAGGCACCGGATATTGACCGGTGCGGGTCGCCTTAAGTGGGGGTTGGGTCGAAGTGTTTCAGGGACGCCTTGCGCACGGCCTCGGAGAGCTTGGGGTCGTTGACCGCGCGGGCCAGCACCAGAGCGCCGACCATCGTGGCCACTGTCACGAGCGGGTGGGGCGAATACCGGCCGACCAGGTCGATCATCTCCTTGATGCGACGCGTCGCCGCGCGCCGCACCTTCGGCGCCTGGCGCGGCATCTCCGAGCCGAGCGCGGCCACGGGGCAACCGGTCTCGACGCCGTCGACGTGTTCCTTCGAGAGGTAGGCGCGGATCATCGACCGAAGCGCCTTGTGCGGCGGCGCCTCCGCGGCGACGCGCATCAGTGTGGCCACGCTTTCAGCTCCTGCGCGGTCGGCCGCCTCCGCCAGCATCGCGTCGCGTGAGGCAAAATGGGCGTAGAAGCCGCCATGGGTGAGGCCAACCGCTTTCATGATGTCGGCGACGCCCGTGCCGTCGTACCCGCTGCGCCGGGTGGCGCGGGCGGCGGCCCGGACGATCCGTTCGTGGGTGACTTCCTTGCGGTTTGGGGCGGTCCGCCTAGCGGTGGCAGCGCTCATATGATGAGCATCATATACCAATCGGACGCGGAGCGCCAGAGGCGGACACGGGGGGTGAATAGGGGAGAGGCTCGAATTCCCGCGCTAGGCGAGCTCCCTCGGCGCCCAGCCCGCAAGCATCCGCTCCAACACGGCCGGGTCGACCGGTTTCGTCAGGTGCGCATCGAATCCGGCATCCAGCGCGCGCTGCTTGTCCTGCGCCTGCCCCCATCCGGTCACCGCGATGATGATGATGGGACGCGCGGACGGCTGCCGGCGAATGCGGCGGCACACCTCGTAGCCGTCCATACGCGGCATACCGATATCCAGGAACACGACGTCGGGATGAAAGGCGCTGACCGCCTCGATCCCATTCTCTCCGTCGTGTGCCACGCGCGCGGTTCCCCCGAGCTGCTCGACGAGCATCGCCAGCGCCGCGGCCGCGTCGGTGTTGTCGTCGATGACGACGATCCGGCTTGCGATGCGAGCCACGTCGCTCGACAGCGGCGCGCCACGGGATGCAACGGCGGTGGTCAGAGGCATCGTGATGACGAACGCACTGCCGCGCCCCGGCCCGCTGCTGTACGCGGCGATCTTGCCGCCATGGAGCTCGACGAGCTGCCGCGCCAACGCCAAACCGATGCCCAGGCCGCCGTGGGTGCGCGCCGTGGCGGGTTCGGCCTGCACGAACAAGTCGAACACGTGCGGCAGCAGCTCCTGCGCGATGCCCTCGCCCGTGTCCGACACCGTGATTGCCACCTGCTGCGGCGAGACGGCCGTCAGCACCTCCGCGGAAACGCGAACCGCGCCCCGCGGCGTGAATTTCGTCGCGTTGTGAAGAATGTTGGACAGAACCTGGACGAAGCGCGCCGGATCGGCATCGATCATGCAGGGTGCCTCCGGCAGCTCGAGCGTGAGCGCGATGTGCGCCGAGTCGATCGCCGCGCGCTGCCCTTCGATCGCCCGCTCCACCAGCTCGCGCAGCGCGGTGGGGAAGCGCTGCAGCACGATCTTGCCGGACGTGATGCGGGAGACGTCGAGCAGATCGTCGATCAGCCGCGTCATTAGGCTGACCTGACGCTCCATCATCCCGCGCACACGCTCGACCGACTGCGGCGTGTCGCCCGAGACCCGCAGCAGCTCGAGGGCGGTCCGAATCGGCGCCAGGGGATTGCGCAGCTCGTGACTCAGCAACGCGAGAAACTCGTCCTTGCGCCGGTCGGCGTCCCGGAGGGTCTCCTCCGCGCGGATGTGCGCCGTAATGTCCTGGAACGCCAACAGGATCGTCCCGTCGCCGGCCTGCGCCACGCGGCGCGCCTCCAGCAAGAGCGTCCGTGGGCCGCGTCCCGTGAACTCGCGCTCGAGCTCGAGAGGCTGGAATGCCTCCCCATCGCGCAGGAGGTGCTCGAGTCCCGGCCAGAGCGCCGACGCTTTCCAGGCGTCGTCGCCGAGCGCGCGCAGCGCCACCCCCAGAGCCTGATCGCGCGAGACGCCGAACAGGTCGTAGAAGGCGCGGTTGGCCGATCGCACCCGGAGCTGCGCGTCCAGCACCACGAGGGGACTCGCCACCGTGTTGAGAATTGCTTTCGTGTACTCCCGCTCGTACACGGCCTGGTCGAGGCTGGCGCGAAACGCGGTGACATTCGTGAAGGTCAGGACGGCGCCCGCGATCTGATTCGTGGCTCTCCGATAGGGTGCCACCCGCAGCAGGAACTGCCGATCATCGAGCTGGACATCGCGCCGAAGCGTGGCTTCGTCGGCGATCGCGCGCGCACAAAGCGCGTCGAGATCTTCGAGCGCGCTCAGCGCGCCGCACGCGCCGGGACGACGCCCGGTGTCCGATGGGGCGAGGCCCAATACCTCCCCCGCTCTGCGGTTGAAACGGACGAGCGCGCCGTCCGAGCCGACGACGAGAATCGGCACATCGATTGCATCGCCGATACCGGCAATCTCGGCGTCAACCATGGCCTACCCTCAGGCGGTCGCCGCACGGTACAGCTTACGGCTCCGCGCCAGCACGGAATCCGCCACGACGGGCAGCGACTCGCGCAAAGCGAGCAGCAGCGCCTGCGAGCGTGGCATCTGGAATGGGGACGGGGCCCGCGCCAGCAGCTGCTGCTCGAGCACGCGCGCCTCATCCCTGCCGACCGTGTCCCGCAGCGCCTCGGCGACGGCGCGCTCGAGCCGGGCGTAATCCTCGACCGGAATCAAGTGCGAATGATTCTGGCCGAGCCGCGGCAACATTCGGGAGTGGACCTCACCATTGAAGTTGTCCATCACGAACGAGCAAAAAATGGCGATCTCGTGTTCATGGGCGAGCCGATCGAACTGATCCTCGAGTGCCATGCTGGCCGCCACGTCGCCGCGTTCCCACAGGACGTTCACCATCTCACCCCACCAGCGAACCCTGGGATAACGGCCGTCGCCACGGGCCCGACCGATGACATCCGCGGCGAGCCCGAGAAACACCGGCGCATCCGGCATCGCCTCGCGCATGAACTGAGGGAGCAACGTGTCGGCGTCGACGACGGTGAGTTGTCCCTGGCCCTGGGCGGCTTCCGTGTCCACGCCCCCAGCTTCCAGGCGGGGACGAAACGCCGCCCAATGGGCCTGGGTCGGCACGAGGATCACACCTTCCCCGTTCGCAATGGCCGCCGCGGCGAACCGGCACACCGCGCGATTGAGGAACTCCTGGTCCTGGTAGAGCTGGACGATATGATCGCGCGGGCCTGCACTGGCCAGCAGCCCCCCCCACGGCTCGCTGACATCGGGGGTGTCGGTAGCGCTGAGTTCGGGAGCCATTCGCGTCTCCATCAGAAGTGAGTTTGCAGCTCGGCTTTGCCTCGGATCAGCAGTCGCATACCCCGTTCAGGGACCGAGGTGCGTCGGGTCGGGATGACTGGCCGTCTCAGAGACCGAGCACGAAGTTAGACGCGTGGCTCCGCTCTGCCGGGAAGCGTGAACCGGAACGTGGAGCCCGCACCCTCCTGACTTTCGACGGTCACCGTGCCGCCGTGCGCTTCGACGAACGCCTTCACGATGGGAAGGCCCAAACCCGTAGCCCCTTCCTGCTGCGACTCCGTTTCTCCCCTGTCGAAAATCGTCTCCAGCCGGTCTGTTGGAATACCCGCGCCGTTGTCGCGGACCCAGCACTCGACCCCGCCGTCCGCCGCTGCGCGCGCCTCGATGGTGACCTCCCCCCGCGGCGTGAAATTGATCGCGTTGGCGATCAGGTTCTGCAGCACCCGCCGCACCAGCCCCGCATCGGCATAGACGCTGAGCTCGTCGGGTACGGCGTTGTCGAGCCGGGTGGCCGCCGTTTCCGCGACCGGGTGCAGATCGCGGAGCACGGACTCGACGAGCGGCCACAGATCGAACTCGCGGGCTTCCACCTTGACGCCCGCTTCCGTCCCGACGTGGTCGCTCTCCTTGAGCACGTGCTCGACCAGCTCTTCCAGCCGTCGCCCGTTGCGTTGCAATGTTTTCAGCATCCTGGCGGTCTCGGGATTCTTGTCCCGGCCCATGACGCCGCGTGTCAGGACCTGCGCGGCCAGCGAGATCGCGTTGAGGGGTGTGCGCAAATCGTGGGCGACGAACGCCAAATACTCTTCGCGGCGCCGCTGCACGTCGAGCGCCTGCTGCGTGGCAAAGGTTTGCACCGCCACGCCGATCGCTTCGTCGAACACGCGGTTGAGGATGTGGAACGCCTGGCCGCGCAGGCTCACGTTATGGCGTTCGGCGAGATCGTGGATACAGCCGCGCAGGATGTTGTATTCCGCCACGACTTCGACGATGTCGAAGCCGTCCTGCAATCGCTGACGGCCGTGGATCGGCGGACTTCCCTGGAGTACGACGTCCGGGATCGTTTCGTCCGATACCGACCGAAATGCCTCGGCTAACTCATCCAGCAGCGCCGGTATGTGATCGTCGAGTGCCGGCGCCCCGAGCGCCTGCGCGTTGGGGAGCTGGCACACCTGTTGGCGCCATTGCGCCAGTACCGCGTTCCGTTCGCGCTCGATCAGCGCGGCCAGCTTGTCGAGACGCGCTTCGGTGAGCGCAGATCCTGTCGGCTCGTTCATTGACGCAAGGTGCTTAGTCTCAAGCCTTGGGACAATGCACCATTGGATGGACCGGAGAGAGAGTTAAGACCGAGCAACGACCGTTCGACAGGATCACCATCTGGCCTGAACCCTACGGCCGCAACGCATCCTCCTCTGTCAGCGTCTGCGCGGTGGCGCCGAAGCGAATGAGCAGTGCCGCCAGCAACCGCTGTGGCTCGCTCATGCGGGCGCGAACGGCGATGACCCGGCGCGCCACGTCGGGATGATCGGTAATGAGGCCATCGACGCCGAGCGTGAGGCCCCTGAGCATCCAGGCCGGGTCGTTCACCGTCCAGATGTAGACGTCCTGACCGGCGCGATGGGCGCGACGAACGAAGCGACGCGTGGCCATACTCGCTTCGACGGCCAGGAAATCGCCGTTCAACTCCGTGAGATCCCCCATGCCTTTCGCGACCAGAAATCCCACGCGCCATGACGGACGCAGCTGCTTGATCTTGCGGGCCATAGCGTGATCCATGATCTGCACGACGCGCTCTTCGAGCTGCTGGTTGTGGCCGTACGATTTGAGCTCGACCAGGACCTTGCAGCGCCCCTTGCAGGTGTTGAGCGCCTCGGCGAGCGTCGGCACCCGTTCGGCGGCGTAGCGCGGGTCCCTGTAGCTGCCGATGTCGATCGCTCGTAGCGTCGCGGCGTTGGTTTCCCAAATGCGCGCCGGATTGCCGGAGACCTTCATCAGGTCGGCGTCATGCGCGACGAGCACCTGACCGTCGGACGATTCCTGTACATCCAGCTCCACCAGGTCAGTGCGCTGCTCGGCCGCGAGACGAAACGCCGCCAGTGTATTCTCCGGCGCGACGGCCGATGATCCGCGATGGGCCACGATCACGACCGGCGCCTGATTGCGCGTGGCGAGGAATGCCAGCTCAGCGACGCCCCCCAGCCCGAGCACGATGAGTGCCAGGATGCCAATGCCTGATCGCCCTGTCAAACGGATCCGCCACACCTCGCCCGCGTACTGCGCGAGTGAAGCCGGCGTATCAGCAGAAGGTGGGCACGCCGCTGCTCGCGTTCTTCACGAGCTCGCCGTTCACCAAGTGTTGGTTCGTGACGGGAGGAACCTGCCCCGGAGGGCGGGTCCGTGTTGAACGGGGTTTGATAGCCCGCCCCTACTTCTTGTGATGCCCGCCGAGCGCACCTACGTTCCCAGCATGCCGCCCGCGTCGCTCATGACCGCCGAGCAGCTCCTGCACGTCAACATCCCCGGCAAGCAAGTGGAGCTGGTCCGCGGCGTTCTGGTCGTGCGTGAGCCGCCCGGCATTCAACATGGCACGATCATGCTCCGGCTCGGCGCCATGCTACTGCGGCACACCGATGCCCATGACCTGGGACTCGTCGTCGTGGGCGATCCTGGATTCAAGCTTGCCGCAAATCCGGACACCGTCCGCGGCCCGGACATCGCCTTCATCCGGCGCGAACGCGTCCCTCACCCGGTGCCGGTGGGCTTTGCCGCGTTCCCGCCCGACCTCGTGATCGAGATCCGCTCGCCCAGCGATCGCCCGGGCGACATGCTCGGCAAAGTGGCTGACTGGCTCGCTGCCGGGACACGACTGGTGTGGGTAATCGATCCTGCGCATCGCGTGGCGCACGTCTATCGGCAGGACGAAACAGAATCGACCATAACGGCGGAGCAGTCGCTCGAGGGCGAGAATATTCTCCCCGGTTTCGCCTGCACGCTGGAAGCGATTCTGTAGACGGAGTCTGTCTCGGGTTCTAGGGACCGTCCCCGTTGCGGCGGTCACGGCGCGCGTCCGCGGCCTTCCGCGCTCGCTGAATCTCCTCCACGTGCGCCACGGACCAATCCTGCAGTGCTTGCAGCGACTCGGAGAGCGTGTGGCCCAGGCGGGTGAGCGTGTACTCCACGCGCGGCGGGACCGTCGGGTACGCACGCCGCTCCACCAGTCCGTTCCGCTCCAGCGAACGCAGCGTCTGCGTCAACATCTTCTGCGTGATGCCGCCGATTTCGCGCTTGAGCTGCTGAAACCGTTTCGTCTCCGGGACGAGCGCGACGATGAGCAGTGAGGTCCATTTGTCGGCAACGATGTCGAGCACGGTGCGCGTGGGGCAGTCCTGGCTGTAGACATTGTACGCCGGAACAGTCCTGGGGCGTGCCATAGTATCCTTTTGGTGCCTAGTTGCCGAAAGATACCGACCAGCCTAGACTGCGGCAACCCAATTGCGCACGGAGTTGCCACATGAAGACCGCATTCGCCGCGCTCGCCGCGCTCACGCTGCTCGGCGCTCGCCCCGCCGCCCGGCCGGCCAAGCTCGAGCTCACCGTCATCACCGCCTCGCCCGAAGGATTCCTCGTGAACGCGACCCTGATCACGGGCGCGCGCGACGCGGTGCTGATCGATGCGGCGTTC
>JBOHSJ010000035.1:0-23993 GCA_050733035.1 Gemmatimonadales bacterium
GAAACCACGGCCGCGCCCTGGCACGAGGCGGGGTACCGCGTCGAGTATCGTCAGTTCTATCCGCACCTCACGCGGGGCGACCTCGCCCGCTACCGCGCGGTCATCATCCTCGGCGGACGCGAGCCGCAGGGTCCCTCCGACGCACTGACCATCGGCGATCTCGCGATTCTCACGGAATGGATCGGCAGCGGGCGCGACGGCGTGGTCGTCCTGGGTTACCGCAGCGACGGCACCGGTCGGGGGAAGACCGAAGACGGGACACAGGACCGCTGGGTCATGAACCAGTGGCTGGCGGCGCAGGGCGCCGGGATCACCCTCGGCGCCGAGCACGTGGACGAGCCCGCGTCGCCCCAGCCGCATTCCGCGCTCGACAATGCCGGCTTCGCGCCGTTTGCGGCGGGCCGCAACCACGCGCTGCAGGTGCGCGACCGCAGCCAGACCCTCGCGCGGGCGCCGGTCAGCGCCCTTGTTGCCGCGAGCCGTGTCGATGAAGGCCTGATCGTCGTCGTCAGCCGCGGCTTGTTGGCCGCGGGCAGCGGCGATGCACACACACGCGATTTCCTCGAGGCGCTGGCGCGCTGGACGCGCCGCCCGGCTGAATGGGCCGGTGTGCGCGCCGCCAAGCATCCGGCCGCGCTGCGGCTCGCCGAAGCCCCGCTGACGGTGGCCGTGCATCCTCCGCCGCTCGTTCCGCCGATCGGCGCCGCGGCTGTCCCGTTGCCGCAGCCCGAGAGCCGGGATCTCGGCGACTCGATGACGGTGTCGGGATGGCTCGCGCGCCAGGGCATGCGCGTGTTGTGGACCCGGTTCACGCCGCAGGCCCTCGACTCGTTGCTGGCGTTTGTGGACCTCGCCGCCCTCAACGCGCTCGCCACGACGATCCCCGTGCCGGCACTCGCCGATACGATCGGGACGCGCAACATCTGGCGCGTCACGGCCGAGCGGATGCAGGCGACCAGCGTGCGCTGGTTCCCCGCGGTCTCCCTGGTCGCGATCCCCTCGGAGGGCGCGGACGAAGTCAACCGGCACGGCGATCTGACGCCGATGCCGTGCGGGCTCGACTCGGTGTTCTGGCGCGGCGCGTTGCGCCCGACCTACCGGACGCTGGCGCGCCTCGGGGGCGCGCGACCTGAGGTCATCACGGGCGTCGCCGTAGACCTCGATAGCGCGATGACCCTGTACCGCGGCAGCGGGTTCTGTGACGCCGACTACCGTGCCGGGCTCGCCGCATTGGGACTGGATTCCGCCGAAACCGCGCGGCTCGCCGCGCTGCCGCCCCCCGTACGCTACGACACGCTGCTCGAGCGCGGCTGGCTGAGTCGCTATTTCGAGGCGCTGCAAGCCGCCGTGGGCGAGCGCGCGGCGGCATTGCGCGCCGAGCTGCATCGCCTGCATCCCGACCTGCGCTTCGCCTTCCATGCGACGGAGCCACCCGGCGACTGGTTTTCGATCGGCTTGCTCCGCGGATTCTCCACGCGCGACGTGCCGGCGTTGCTCTGGCTGCGTGAGCGTCGCGGGGGGACCAGCGGGCTGTTGCGTCACTACCGCGACAAAGGGATTTACGCGCTGGCGGCAGTCGGATTGGATCCGGATCGCGCGACGTTCGCTCCGGGAGAGACCGCGCGCCTGCGGCCGGTGGTGTTCGGCGAAAACGACGGGTTCTGGCTCACCGGCGCGGCGACCGATAGCTTGGGTCGCGTAATTCGCCGCTTTGTGAAGTAAAGCCTTGCCGGGGTACCCGGGCGCCCGGTAAGTTGTCACCTGGAAGTGGTGGGGCCGATGGTCGCGGTAGGCCGGCTGCAGGGGTCTATCGAGGAAAGTCCGAGCTCCACAGGGCAGACCGCCAGGTAACGCCTGGGCGCCGAGAGGCGACGGAACAGGGCCACAGAGAACAGACCGCCCTTGTATCCAAAGGGTAAGGGTGAAAAGGTGGGGTAAGAGCCCACCGCGCGTCTGGCAACAGGCGCGGCACGGCAACCCCCGGTCGGAGCAAGGCCAAATAGGCAGCGAGACCCGGCCCGGGTCGTTTGAGCTGCGGGTAGGCCGCACGAGATAGCTGGCGACAGCTATCCCAGAGAGATGACCATCTGCTCGTACCAACGAGTAAACAGAACTCGGCTTATGGTCCCACCACTTCCTCCCCTTTGACCACTAAGCCGCCCGCGGCTCCGTATCCTCCTCACTGGGAGAATGTCGCCGACTTGCGTGTTTTCCGAACCACCGCCGAGGAGTGGGAGAAGCTGATCACCTGGCGGACGGACATGCGCAAGCGGGGATGGAAGCTGCTCAAAGTGACGAGCGAGGATACCGAGGTCGTGGCGATTTTCGGACGTACCAAGACCAAGGAATAGTCGATGCGACGTTTTGTTTTGATTGGAGCAGGCCTGATCGCGATGGCTTGCGCGCCCAAGAGCACTCCGCCGTCCACGACGCCGGTGACGGTGCCACCCGCAGCCCCCGGCGCGCCACCGCCGGCACCACCGCCGGCTCAGGGCGTGCGGCTCGGACCCAGCGCGCTGCGCTACATGATGCACCAGGTCGTCCATATCGATCAGGAGTTTCAAGGGATGCGGCAGCCGCTCGATTTTGGGCTGCGCATCTATTTCGCCGTCACGATCAACGGACCGGCGGACAGCAGCGGCTACCCCACGACCATCACGATCGACTCGGTGGCCCCCGATTCGGGGACGACGGTCCCGATGGGAATCAACCTGAGCGCGGCGAAGGCGCTCTCGTTCGCAGGACGGCTCACGCCGAAAGGTGAATTCCGCAATCAGGTTCCTTCCGATAGCGCGGCCGCGCAGTCGCTCTCGCCGATCGTAGGATCATTCCGGAATTTCTTCCCGCGGTTGCCGGGGGGTGGCTTGACGCTCGGCGCGGCCTGGACGGATACCACCACCGAGAACGATCGGGCAGCGGGCAGCGTCACCGTGACCAGCATCAACCGCTCGCGGGCCGCGGCGTGGGAAGATCGCAACGGCGCGCGTTGCTTGCGCCTCGAGGTCAACTCCGATTTCACGATCAAGGGGAACGGGCAGCAGGCAGGCCAGCCGTTCGAAGTCGCGGGCACGGGGTTACGCGCCGGCGTGGACTACATCGCGGCGGATGGCCGCTACCTGGGCGGGGAGTCTCGTGACTCGACCACCATGACGATCACGCTGCCGATTCAGGCAATGACGATTCCACGGACGCAGGTGTCGAAAACGACGGTGCAGGTGCTGCCATAGTGGAACGGCGGATGGGCCGATGGGCGGCTGGGCTGTGCGTTCTCTGCGCGCTCTCGCTGCCCATCCGCCCATCGACCCATCTGTCCGCTCAGCAAGTCGCCCCCAACCGCGCCACCACCTACCTGTTTCCCACCGACGTCCGTGACGTGCGAGCCGTCTGGGTCAATCCCGCGGGACTCGGCATGCAGCGCGAAGCGTCCATCTACGCGGAATTGGGCGTCGCAGAACCGGGCTCGCGCGGTCGCCTGCGGCAAGTGAACGCCGGCTTCAATGCGCGCGGCTTGTCGCTCGCGTATCAGCGCGACATCCTGGACGACGGCCAGCGGGGACACACCTATCGGCTGGGGCTGGCGGGTGGGACGGGGGGACTCGCGGCGGGCTTTGCCGCGGCGCACTACCGCGGCGATGGTGCCAAGGCCACCGGCTGGGACCTGGGGCTAGCGTACATCGCCCATCCGAGCCTCACCGTCGGGCTCGTGGCCGCCAACGTCGGCCAGCCAGTCGTGCGCGGCCTCAGGCAGGAGCTCATCTACCTTCCGTCGTTCACCTGGCATCCGAGCCGGATCCCGGCGCTCGGCTTTTCAGCGGACGCACGGCTTACCACCGATTCCGTGGCGTCCTACGCATTTGGCCTGAGCTGGCGCGGGCTACTGCGCTGGCCCGTCGAGGTCATCGCCCGACTCGATACCGATGGTGGCTTGCGTCGTGGCGCCTTCGTGCTGGGGGTGACGTTTGGCGGGCAGGACCGCGTGGGCGTGATCGCTTCTGCTCCCGGAGATGTGTCACGCGTGGATGGCGTGAGTCTCTACGGACTCTCCACGCGCGAGCCCGTCAGACGTCGTTAGGGCCGCGTGCGCGTGCGAGCGCGGGGCTTGGCGGCCGGCGGCGCTGGCGGCGGGGCCGGGCGTGCCGAGCGATTCGGTCGCGCCGGGCGTGCCTGAGGAGGGGGGGGAGGGGCCGGTTCCGGTTCCCGATTGAGCTGTGATCTGATCTGCATCATGTCACGGAACGACAGGTTTCGATACACCGTGTCAGCGACTGCCGCCGAGTGCCTTCCGTAGATCACCAACCGAAATGCCAAACCGCCGTGCAGAATGAGATCCATGTCACGTTTGACACTGTCGCGCGCGTAGGAGCGCACGTCATGTGGCGTGACGACAACGGTGCGGCGCCGCGTCAGCAGCAACAGCGTCGTGTCTTCCTGGCCGGCGGGTCGATAGGCGAACAACCCCACGTCACCGGGAAGCAGCGCGCGTCGCGCGCGCAGCACGCGCTTCAGGCTGTCGGGAAGCGGGGCGCGTGCCGAGACGCGCGGCGGCTTGCTGAACACATAGTACGCGACGAGCGCGGCGCCGCCCGCGGCGGCGATAGATAGCAAGCAACCGGCCACGCTGAGACCCACGAGCGAACGGTAGAACATCGTCTTGATCCGGCGCCGCAGCGGGATGTGCACGCGGTCGCGCGCCGCGGTCGGGAGCGCCCCGATCAGCGCCCGGCTGACCTCGCTCGCCATCTGAAACCGGTTGTTGCGTTTCTTGTCCAGCATCCGGTCGAGGACGACGGCCATCTCCTCGGGCACGTCGGCGCGGAGGCGCCGGATCGGCTCGGGGACCTCGGTAAGCTGTCGGGCGAGGATATCGGCAGCCGAATCACCATCGAATGGCGGTGAGCCCGCCAGCATCTCATACAGCACGATGCCGAGTGAGTAGATATCAGAGCGACCATCGAGGGGATCGCCGGACGCCTGCTCGGGGCTCATGTACTGGGGCGTTCCGACGACGACGCCTTCGCTGGTCAGGGACGCCCCGCGTTTCTTCTCCTTCGCCGCCTGCGCCGCCTTGGCGATGCCGAAGTCGGTTACCAGCACATGGCCACTCTTGTCGAGCAGGATGTTGTCCGGCTTGATGTCGCGGTGCACGATGTCGTGGCTGTGCGCATAGGCCAGCGCGTCGGCCACTTGCCGCGAGATGCGCGCGGCGTCGCCGATGGAGAGCTTCTTCTGCGTGTCGAGGAGCTGGCTCAGCGACGGGCCGTCGATGCAGCGCATGATGATGTAGAAGATCTCGCGCTGCCGGCCGACCTTGTAGATCGGCACGATGTGCGGATGCTCGAGGCGCGCGACGGTCTGCGCTTCGTTCAGGAAGCGCTCGGCGACGTTGTGCGACGGGGAGAGCTCCACGTCCAGTACTTTCACGGCGACGTCGCGGTTGAGCGTGTTGTCGCGGGCGCGGAACACCGCGGCGAAGCCCCCCTGACCCAGCAACGGGCCGACGGTAAATTCCGAGCCGAGCGCTTCTTGTAAGCGCTTCTGGAGGGCTTCGAGGTCCATGGCGGTGCAAAAAGCTAGGAGTGCGGGACGCGTTCTGCTAGTGACGGGCGCGGTATTCGTCGTGTGGTTATTGGCCGTGTGGCCGCCGCCGATCTGGTGGCGCGATCACGAGCCGCGTTGCACCGCGATGATGCGACTGCGCGACGACTGCGAGATGGGCGGATGGGCGGATGGGCGGATGGGCCGACGCTCACTGCCCGACCGCCCATCTGCCCATCCGCCCATCATTCTCGAGCGCATGATCATCATCGCGGAAGATTCGCGATTCAAAGCGCATCACGGGATCGACTTCATCGAGCTGCGCGAGGCGTTGGCGGCAGGCGGGCACCGCGGCGCGAGCACGATTACGCAGCAGCTCGCGAAGAATCTCTACCTCTCACCATCGCGGTCGCTGTTTCGGAAACTGAAAGAAGCGGTCACTGCGGTCCGGCTGGAGCTCGCGCTGCCGAAAGACCGCATCATGGAGTTGTATCTGAACACCGCCGAGTTTGGACCCGGCGTGTGGGGCGTGGGCGCGGCGAGCGAGGCGTACTTCGGCGTGCCGCCGTCTCGACTCAGCAACGCCCAGGCGGCGGCGTTGGCGGCGACGCTGCCACAGCCGCGGACGTCGAATCCGGCGTTTCGGCCGGCGAAAATGCTCGCGCGCCGCGATCTGATCCTGGCGCGCTATTACGGCGGGAAGACTCCCGTGCCCCCGATGGCAGAAGACTCGATCCCCGAGGTGCCGGTGATCGAGCCTCCGATCATTCCTCTGATTCCGCTGGACTCTGTCGCCGACTCTGCGGCGGACTCGCTAATCCACCAGCCGTAGCGGCATGACGAGCGCCATGTAGGAAGCCGGGTCATTCCAACCCACGGGCTCGATCGTCGCGGCGCGCTCCGGCGCTTTGAACGTGAAGCGCACCTCGTCGGTCGGCATGTATTTGAGGATCTCGAGCAGGTACATCGCGTTGAAGCCGATCTCCAGCGGCTCCCCTTCGTAAGTCACCGCCAGCTCGTCCTGCGCTTCTCCCAGGTCCGGGGTCTGGACCGAGAACTTCACGTTGCCGCCCGAGAACGCGAGCCGGATACGGTGCGTCTGGTCGCTCGCTACGACGCTCATGCGGCGCAGCGCCGCCGCCATCGCCGCCTTGTCCACCGTCGCCTGCTTGTCGTTCTCGCGCGGAATCACCTGCTCGTAGTTCGGATACGGCCCTTCGATCAGCCGCGAGAACACCAGCGTGCCGCCGGCGCGGAAGCCGATGTGGTTGTCGCTCTTGGCGAGCTCGATCTCGGCATCGCCGGCGTAGAGGCGGCGAATCTGCTCCAGCGCCTTCGGCGGGACGATGAGGTCGGCCGTCGAGCCGCCCGTCGCGGGGACGTCCATCTTGGCCAGCCGGTGACCGTTGGTCGCCACCATGCGCATGCGGTCGGGCCGCAGCTCCCACAGCACGCCGTTCAAAATCGGCCGGCTCTCTTCGGTCGAGGCGGCGAACGCGACATGCCCGACGAGCTTGTGCACCACGCCGGCCGCCGCTTTCCACGCCTTCTCGAACTTCACGGCGGGGAACGAGGGAAACTCCTCGCGCGGCAAGCCGAGCAGCTTGAACTTCGAGCGCCCCGACTCGATGGAGACGCGCGCTTCGCCGGCGGCGGTCACTCGTACCGGACCGGCCGGCAGCTCGCGCGCGATGTCCACGAGCTTTTTGGCCGGCAGCGTCACCGCGCCGTCGGCGTCCACCTCCGCGGCGACGGTGGTGCTCACGGCGATGTCGAGATCCGTTCCCGACAGCCGCAGTCCGCCGACCTGCTTCGAGGCTTCGACCAGGACGTTGGCCAGCACCGGCAACGTCGTTTTGGCGGGGATGGCTGCCGCCACCGCCGCGAGGCCTTCCTGGAGCTGTTCCCGTGTGATCGTGAACTTCATGACCGCTGCGTTGTCTCCAAATGGGGAAAGTCTTTACTACTGCTTCTCTATATAGAAATACTAGTAGTAGTAGTAGACATCGGGGATATGTGGGCGATGTCGTTAAACCGCAACTGGTACATCACCTGCATTGGGCCACCTGATGTTGGCGCACTGTTGGGACTGTTGGCGCTTTGCGGATATGTGCAACGCTTTCCCCAATCCCCACACCCCAGCCCCGTTTCCCACTTTACAGTGCGGACAATTCCTGCCGCGCCATTTCCACGCGTTCCTTGAACGTCCGGTCCCGCATCATCTGCCGCTCGACCTTGTCCACGCTGTGAATCACGGTGGAGTGGTCGCGGCCGCCGAATGCCTGGCCGATCTCGACGAGCTGCATGCCCAACATGTCGCGCGCGAGGTACATCGCCACCTGGCGCGGAATGGTGAGCGTCTTGGTGCGCGCCTTGGAGCGGAGTCCCTCGGGCGTCACACCCCAGCGGCGCGCGACGACTTCCTGCACCCGGTCGATACTGGGGGCCGAGCTCCCACCACCGCCGTAGCCCGATCCCTCCTCGCCCTGGCGGATCTTGTCCGACAGCGCTTCACGGGCCAGCTCGATCGTGACCTCGCGGTTCTTGAGCGAGGCGAACAGCAGCAGCTTGATGATGCAGCCCTCGAGCTCGCGCACGCTGGAGCGGATGTGCTCCGCGATGAAGCGCAGCACGTCGTCCGGAATCGTCAGCTCGAGATGATCCTGCTCGGCCTTCTTGCGGAGGATCGCGACGCGGTGCTCGAGATCGGGGTGTCCGATATCAGCTACCATGCCCCACTCGAAGCGTGAGATCAGCCGCTCCTCGAGCCCGGGGATCTCCTTCGGCGGCCGGTCCGAGGTCAGCACGATCTGCTTGTGCGCCTCGAACAGGGCGTTGAAGGTGTGGAAGAACTCCTCCTGCGTCATTTCCTTGCCTTCGAGGAAATGCACGTCGTCCACGAGGAGCAGATCCACGTCGTTGCGGTAGCGGCGCCGGAATTCCGACATCGTGCGCGCGTGAATCGACTCGATCACGTCGTTGATGAACTGCTCGGCGCCGAAATACTGCAGCCGCGTCTCGGGGTTTTTCTGGAGCACGGCGTGCGCGATCGCCTGCATCAGGTGCGTCTTGCCGAGTCCCGTCGCGCCGTAGATGAAGAGCGGGTTGTACGTCTTGCCCGGCGCTTCGGCGACGGCGTGCGCCGCGGCAGCAGCGAGCTCGTTCGACTTCCCGATGACGAACGTCTGGAAGGTGTAGCGCTCGTTGAGCGGCGTGGTGGCGACCTGAGACGCCGTCGCCGTCGCGCCGCTCGCGCGCTCACGCGGGGCTACGAAGAAATCCATTTGCGGCCGCCGCTGCCGGTCTTCCTGCACGCGAAACACGACCGTCGTGGGCCGGCCGAGCACGCGCTCGGCTGCGCGGGCCAGCAGCGACGCGTGCTTCGACTCGTTCCATTCAGCGGCGAATTGATCGGGCGCACCGAGAATGAGACGGCCGTCGTCCAGTGCGATGGGCTCGGATGGCTCGAGCCACGTGCGCACCGTCGCCTCGGGAAGTTCGCGTCGAGCTTCATCGAGGAGGCGCTTCCAAGCTTCGTTTACCGATTGCTCCATTACGATTTTTCGGATTCTGGAAGGGCGTGCTGCAAGGGCGGCCCGAAAGTACGGGCCCTATGTGGAAAAGTCAACCTTGACCGTCGCGTGACGAGCCGGGTAACTTTCCCGGCCTTACTCGAGGAATTCATGGGTCCGACATATCGGCCGCGGAATCGGCGGCGCATCAATAAGCATGGTTTCCGCGCGCGGATGAAAACCGTTTGGGGCCGTGCCACGTTGTCCCGCCGGCGCAAGAAGGGCCGCAAGCGTCTCGTCGTTAGCATTCCATCCAAACACCGGAGCCGGTAAACGAGCGAGCGGTACCCGCGCCGCGTCCGTATCACGCGCGGCTCGGAGCTCACGTCCTGCTGGGAAGCGGGCCGCCGGCGGCGCACGCAGCATCTCGATCTGGTCTGGCGTCACAATGCTTCGGGTCACGCGCGTCTCGGGCTCATCGTCCCGCGTCATCAATCGTCGGCGGCGCACCGCAACCGCCTGCGCCGGCGGCTGCGGGAGATCTTGCGGCGCGACCTGCTGCGAAACCTTCCGGCGATCGATCTCGTGATTCGCGCTAAGCGCTCCGCGTACACCGCCTCGTTTGCAGCTTTGCGCGCCGAATTGACCGGCGTGGTGGAGACGCTGACGTGACGCTGCAACGACTGCCGCGGCTCGTTGTGATGTCGTTGATTCGCGGCTATCAGCTGACACTGTCGCACCTGGTGTTCACGCAGTGTCGCTTCGAACCGTCGTGTTCGCGCTACACGTACGAAGCAGTCGAGCGATACGGCGCGCTGAAGGGGAGCTGGCTTGGCATCCGACGCATTCTCAAATGTCATCCCTTCCACGCGGGCGGCTATGATCCCGTCCCGTAAGACCTGATCATGGACAGACAGCGCGTCATTCTCGCCGTCTTCCTGATGCTCCTGGTGTGGCTCGGTCCGATGCTCATCTGGCCACCCAAACCGACGGCCGGACGGCCGGGTGGCCCGACGGCCGATAGCACGGCGAGACCAGCTGCTGTTGATACGATCGCGCCCCCAGCCCCGTCCGTCCGGCCGTCAGGCCGTCCGGCCGTCACCCAGTCCGACACCGGTCGGATCGTTTGGGTGACATCCCCTCTCTACCGACTGGGCTTCAGCACTCGAGGGGGCCGTCTGCGGTCCGCAGAGCTGCTGCAATATCAATCGTTTGCCGCCGGCGATTCGAGCGAGCCGGTCGATCTCGTACCGCCCGGCAGCGCATTTCTGCGCCATCGCCTCGCCCTGCCGGGCGGCGATACCGTTTCGCTCGAGGATTGGGTTTTCGAGCCGCAACCGGATGCGCCCGGCATCGTGGTCTACGCCGGGAAAGAAAGGCAAGTGCTGCGCTTCAGCGCCGAGCGCGCCGGCTCGCGCGTCACCCTCGAGTACGGCTTCGTGCCTGACGAGTATCGCTTCGACGTACAGGGCACCGTGACCGGGTTGGGGAGCGCCGGGGCGGTGCTGCTCGTGGACCTGGCCGACGGGCTGCGCTCGGCGGAGAAAGACTCGTCGGACGATTTCAGTCATTTCTCGGTCGTGACGAAAGCGGCGAAGGCCGAGCGCACCGACTTCTCGAAGCTCGACCCCGGTGAACGCATGCTGTTCGACGGCCCGTTCGAGTGGGTCGGGGTCAAATCGAAGTACTTCTTCACGGCGGCGTTGGCTTTCGAAGAAGGGCAGCCCAAGTTCGGTGGCGCGATCGCAGTCGGTGGTCCGCGCACGGGAAAAGCGGCGACACGCGCCCAGGTCACGATCACGCTGCCGGTGCAGTCCGCGGGCACGTTCCGCTACCAGGTCTACACGGGGCCGCTGGAATACCGCCACCTGTCACGGCTGGGGCACGGACTCGACGATGCCAACCCCTATGGCGGCATCTTCCGGCCGATCATTCAGCCGGTCTCGGTATTCGTCCTGAACGTGCTGCTGTGGATGCACGAGAAGCTGAACCTCGCGTACGGATGGGTGCTCATTCTGTTCGGCATCGTCGTGCGCATTTTGCTGTGGCCGCTGAACCAGAAGGCAATGGAGTCGGGGATCCGCATGCAGGCGGTGGCGCCCCTGATCAAGGAGACGCAGGACAAGTACAAGAACGATCCCGAACGACTGCAGCGCGAGATGCTGCGCATCTATCGAGAGCACAAGGTGAACCCCTTCGGCGGCTGCCTGCCGATGCTGCTCCCGATGCCGGTGCTGCTCGCGCTGTTCTTCGTGTTTGCGAATACGATTGCGTTCCGCGGCGTGCCGTTCCTATGGCTGCCGGACCTCTCCCGGCCTGATCCGTTCTACATCATCCCCATCCTCATGGGGCTGTCGATGTTCGCGCTGTCGAAGGTGGGACAGATCGGGGTGCCGCCGAATCCGCAGACCAAGATGATGCTGTACTTCATGCCGATCTTCTTGACGGTGCTGTTCTTGAACTTTGCGTCGGGGCTGAACCTCTACTACGCGGCGCAGAACTTGTTCAGCATTCCGCAGCAATACATGATCGCGAAGCGCCGCCTGCGCGAAGCGCCCGTGGCCGCCGGCCGCGTGCCGGCGCCCGTCAAGACCTAACTGCTCACTGACGTCATTGCCGCACTCGCGACGCCTCCCGGCCGTTCGGCCCTCGCGCTAATCCGCCTTTCGGGCGCCGGAGCCTTCGAGCTCGCCGCCCGCTGCCTCGAGCCCTTCCACGCCACGCCGCCGCGCACGGTGTTCCGCGCGCGGTTGCTGCACCCCGATTCGCGCGAGCCCGTGGACGACTGCCTGACCGCCTGTTTTCCGGCGCCGCACTCGTACACCGGCGACGAGCTGGTCGAGATCTCCACGCACGGCGGCCTTGTCGTGCCCGCCGCCGCCCTGGCCGCGCTGGTGGCCGCGGGCGCGCGGCCGGCCACCCCGGGCGAGTTCACGCGCCGCGCCGTGCTGAACGGCAAGATGGATCTGCTCCAGGCCGAGGCCACGGCCGACCTCATCGACGCCGGCTCTCCCGTACAGCGCCGCCGCGCGCTGCAGCAGTTGGAGCGCGGGCTGTCCGACCGACTGGCGGCGCTGCGCGCCGAGATCCTCGAGCTGGAAGCGCTCATCGCCTACGACATCGATTTCCCGGAAGAGGATGAAGGCCCCGTCACCCCACAACGCGTGCGTGGGGTGTGGGAGGTGGTGCGTGGACGAGTGGCTGAGTTGTTGCGCACGGCGCCGGAAGGCGAGCGGCTCCGCGAAGGCGCGTTGCTCGTGATCGCGGGACGCCCCAACGCCGGCAAGTCGTCGCTGTTCAATGCGCTCCTCGGCACCGAGCGCGCGATCGTCACCGAGATTCCGGGAACGACGCGCGACGCGATCGAGGCGCACGCGGTCATCGAAGGATTCCCGTTCCGGATCGTGGACACCGCGGGACTGCGCGACAGCGACGAGCGCATCGAGCGGCTGGGGATCGAGGTGAGCCGGAAGTATCTCGCGGCGGCGGATCTGATCCTGTTTTGCGAAGAGCGCGATGATCCCGCTCGTGATGAGTTTCTCGCGCACGTGAAGGCGCCCGTTGTCGTCGTCCGCACGAAAGCCGATTTGAGTGGTGAGGGTGTTTCGGTCGTGACCGGGGAAGGCCTCGCCGAGTTGAAGCGCCGGCTAGCCGAGGTCGCGTTCGGCCGGCTGCTCGCGCTCGGCGACGTCGAGCCGGTCGTGACGCGGGCGCGTCACCGCGCGGCGCTGGAGCGTGCGGTCGTCGAGCTGGACAGCTTCTGGGGGGCGCGCGAGACGGGCGTGGATGCGGCGGCGGCGGCAACCCATCTGCGGGCGGCAGTCGGTGCGCTGGATGACCTCATCGGCGCCGTTACGCCGGAGGATGTACTCGACCGTGTGTTCGCGGCGTTTTGCGTGGGGAAGTGAGCGCTTCGATCAGCGTGCGGGCCTTGGCCAGCGTCTCCTGATACTCCGCGGCGGGCTCGGAATCCCACACGATGCCCGCCCCCGCGTGAAATGTCGCCACCCCGTCGCGCAGCACGATCGTCCGAATCGGGATGTTGAAGTCCATCGCGCCCGTGGTAGACACGTAGCCGATCGCCCCGCAGTACAACCCGCGCGGCGCGCGCTCCAGCTCCGCGATGATCTCCATCGCTCGAATCTTCGGCGCCCCCGTGACCGAGCCTCCGGGGAACGCCGCGCGCAGTAAATCGAACGCGTCCTGCCCGTCGGCCAGTACGCCGGTCACCGTCGACACGAGGTGGTGGACCGTGGGATGCGACTCGAGCGCGAACAGCTTCGGCACGGTCACCGATCCGGCGCGGCACACCTTGCCGAGATCGTTGCGCAGCACATCCACGATCATGACGTTCTCGGCGCGGTCCTTCTCGCTCTCGCGCAGCTCGCGGGCCAGCGCACTGTCCTTGGCGGGCGTCGTGCCGCGCGGGCGTGTGCCCTTGATGGGCCGCGCTTCGGCCGCGCGCGTCGTGGCGTCGAGGCGGAGAAAGCGCTCCGGTGAAATGCTCGTGACGGCCGCGCCCGCGAACTCGAGGTAGGCGCCGAACGGCGCCGGATTGCGCGCGCGCAGTCGGCGATACAGCGCGAGCGTGGAGCCGACGAAGGGCGCGTGAAATCGCTGTGCCACATTGACCTGATAGACGTCGCCGGCGGCGATGTAGTCTCGGATACGCGTCACCGCGCTCTCGTACTCGCCCCGCGTGAAGTTGGATTGCGGCGCGGCCGGTACCGGCGCGGGATGATCGTGCACAGCGGGTGCGGGAGCCGCGAGCCGCTCGCGGACCCACGCGGCGCGCGTCGCGGCACGCGCGGCACGGCCCGTGTTCCCCCGCCCGTCCGTGATCCCTGTCGAAATCAGCCAGCCTTTTTCTTCGAGGTGATCCCACGCAATCACCCAGTCGTACAGCGCGAGCAGGACGTCGGGGATCTGCGGAGTGAACCGATCCGCGGCCGGTCGAGCAACGCGCTCCAGCTCCGCCCCCCAGTCGTAGCCCAGATAGCCCGCGATCCCGCCCTGAAACGGCGGCACGCCGGGCAGCGGCGACCGGCGGTGCGGGCGCAGGAGATCGCGCGCGGCGTCCAGCGTGCGCGCGACTGCCACGGGATCAGCGGTGAGAAATGAGTAGCGGCCGCCCCCGGGGGTGCCATGGGCCGAGCTGTCGAGAAAGAGGAGGTGCGGAAGTCCGCTGAAGCGGACGCAGGTGCCAAAGGGGTCCGGCGTGGGGACGAGGGGTTCGGCGATCGTCACGATCCGACGAATTTCTTCGTGGTGCCGCGCAGCGCGCTGACACCCGCCTGCGGGCGCCACAGCGCTGTCTGCTCGATCAGTTTCGCCAGCTCCATGTCGCTCGCCGTGACGCCGCCGGCGCTGTGGGTCCACAACTTCACCTGCACCTTCCCCCAGCTCACCGCGAGGTCGGGGTGATGGTCCGCGGCTTCGGCAAAGAAGCCGATGGCGTTCACGAGCATCAGCGTCGTGGGCCAGCCATCGGTGGGATAGTCTCGCACGATCGCGCCCCCCCCATTCTCCAGACGCCAGCCGGGCAGGGTCTTGAGCCGTTCGGTGATTTCGGCCGGTGACAGCTTAGTCGATGGTTTCACGGTAGCTCGCGGATTGGCCGAAGTTTTCCTCCACCTCGACCTCGATCGTCCTGAGGTGCAGGGCGCCAAGCTCGGCGCGGGCGCGGCCGGCGAGATACTGCGCGAGCATCTCGACGGTCGTGTTGGGAATGGGAAGGATCACGCAGTCGCCCGCGGGGAAGACGTAGCGCGGCTCACCGGCGAAGGCGACGTGCACGCTGCCGTTTTTCTCCGCGATCACGAGCTTGGGGTTGTCGCGCGGCAGCAGCACGCGATGGTCGAGCTCCGCCGTCAGGCTCCGCATCACTTTCTTGACGGCGGAGAAGTCGACGACAAACCAGCTGTCCTTCTCGAGCCCGCCCTCGACGACGAGGCTGGCGCGGTAGTTATGTCCGTGGAGTTTCTCGCAACGATGACCGGCGAAGGTGATGAAGTGCGCGGCCGCGAAGACCAGGTCTTCCTTGGTGATGGCTACTTTGAAGTCGCCGCGCGTTCCCATATTGCCGTAAATCTACTCGGGCGGGGTCGCCTCGCCGGTTGCCACCCTCCAGACCTCATCGGCCAGCCATTCGAGCCGCTGCTGGGCGTAGTCCAGCTCGGCGGGGGTCATGGTCTTGGCGCGCCGGGCGATCTCCCGGGTGTGGCTCAGCAGCTCGTCCAGCACCTCTCGCAGTGGCCGGTTGTGGCGGCGCTCGGGAACTTGGGGCTTCTCGCGCGGACTCACGCCGTTTGGATACCCGACGCCCGGTCGTCCGCCAGCCGCAGCTCCTCCACCGCGGCCCGCACCGTGGAGGCGGCGCCGTGCTCGGCGAAATAGTTCTCCACCAGGCGGAGGCCGAGGTAATAGCCCGAACGCTCCGGCAGCACCTTGCCCGCGAGCAGCCGCGCCGCGGGGCTCATGCCGCCCGAGAGGTACCGGAGCCGCAGGCCGAGGCCGGATGACTCGAGGTCGCTCGCCGAAGCGCGGCGCAGGAACGCGTCCAGCTCGCGCAGCCGGCGATACTGCCGGCGATTGTAGCCGAAGTACTCCCACGGCTCATAGCCGGGCGCGACGGCCTGCGCGGCGGCGATGGCCGTTCCCTCGTTGACGACCAACTCGCGCAGCGTCGCGCGCGAGCCCAGCTCCCAGGCGTCGTAATAGCCGCCCCCCCCCAGCTCGCCGACGAGGCGCCGCATCGCGGCGCGGCTCGAGGGCGAGGTGTAGCGCAGCGCGTGCGCGACCTCGTGCGCGATCCACAGCGGCAGGAGCTGCGGCGCGAGGCCCATGCCGTAGGTCTGCGCGTTGGCCCGGCCGGTGAAATGCTCGAGACACACGAACGCGATGCCGCGTCCCCCGACGACGAGCTCGCCGGCGTTCGCCGCGCCGACGCCCACCATCAGGTAGAGATCCACGGGACAATCGGCTTCCAGCATTTCGGTGGCGCGGCGCAGCGCGTCTTCCGCCGCGGCGACGACGTCCACGTCTTCGAGCATGCGCGTGAGGTCGCTGCGATCGGCGCGCAGCGCTGACTCGATAATCGGCTCGGCGTGCGGTGACGCCGGATCGATCACGTAATTCTGCCAGTACGCACCCAAGACGGGGCGATGGCGATCGAGATACTCGTGGTATGCCGCGGGAGGATCAGGTGCGGCCAGTGTCGCGAGGAACTCAGGAACGAGATTGACGAGCATTGCGCTGGTTGCGGACCCAATTTGGGAAGGCAGTCAGCGGATTTCAATCTCGAGCGCGACGGACTCCGACTTGACATTTCTGGTTAGGTCGGTCACCGACAGCGTGACGCGATAGCGTCCCGCGGGCAGGCGACCCGGCTCGATGATGAGCCGTTCGAACGACGTGCTGCTCTCGATCTCGCGACCGAACTCGAGCACGACGGCGCGCGCGTTTGTGAAGAGCTTTCCGAGGAGCGATCGCACCGGTTCGAACGCGTAGCGCAGATGATAGCGCGACCGGCCGCGCGCGCCGGCGGTGAGGCCGTAGATCTCCACATACGTCGCCAGCGGCGTACCCGCGGCATAGACGAGATCGACCGGCATCCCGTGCAGCGCCGCCTCGCGATCGAGCAGGACGGCGCTCGGCGCCACGACGAGACTCGACAGCCCGAGGTCCACAGCCGAGAAGTGCGGGATGCGAATGTCGCGGCGCCAGCGCCCGCGCTGGCCGGCCGAATCGACGTCGAGCCCGAAGTGATAAGGACCGGGCGGGACGGAGAGCTGCAGCAATCCCGGCCCGCTCACGCGGATCGGTTGAATCTGTCCGGCGGTGTCCCACAGCACCGCCGCTGCCGAGTCGCCGTTCGCCCGGTAGTAGACGTCGGTGAGCCCGAGATCGGCGCTGCGGAACAGCGCCGACCACGCGCGTGCCGCGAGGGGCGCGGGTAAGGTCGAACGATCGGTCTCGAGGAGGACTTGGCCACTGCGATCCTGGGCGCGCGTGACGGGCGCGAGATACTCGTTGTCCCTAAATCGAACGCTCAGCGGTCCGGTGGGCGTGTAGTACACCCACGACTCGAAGTCAAGGAAGCTGCAGGGCGGGGCCGACGTGTCGATGACGGCGCTGCGCGCGTCGAGCAGATCGTCAGTACAGGCGGCTTGCCGGTCCGGAGCACCGTGCCGCAGGAAAACGAGTCCCGCGGGAGTGAGACCGCTGCGGAACGCGGGGCCGTAGGACGAGTCCCGCCACGATGCTCCGAGCGCCGCACTGCGGCGCTCCCGAGCGATGCGCTCCGATCCAGCTCCGCCCGCCCCTGCTGCCTGATCTGCAAGACCCGCGAGCTCGCGTCTTCGATCCATGCCGGCCAGGACGCGCGCCCACTTGGAGTGGTAGAGCGACCGTTGCGGGTGCAGCAGGCGGAACGTTCGCCGGGCATGAGCGCGGCGCGCGTAGTGTTCGGGCAGACGTTCGTTTTCCTGCGTCAAGAGGTTGGGATCGCGCTCGTGCCAGAAGCGCTCATAGAAGGTCCGTCGCTCGCCGGCCGGTATCGCATCATGCCGGGCGGTTTCGCCTGGCGACGCGATGAGCCACGCTTCACTCCACAGCACATCGCTCGAATCACGGTCCGCTCGCGCGAGCGCCGAGTCGTGCCACGCAAAGCCGGCGCTCCGGTCGCCGCGCGAGAACGCGGCCTCGGTGCGCAAGAGGTAGATCGCGGCGCTCGCGCCGCCGCGCGCAACCGCGATCGCAAGCAGCGAATCGGCCGCGCGTCCGTCCTCCAGCGCGAGCAGCAGCTCGGCCCGGCGCTCGAGGGCCAGGGAGTTCTCTCCGTGCGTCGCCAACGCCCGCTCGGCACGCCGCCAGATCTTGGGATTGCGATACACATCCTGAAAGCGGTCCCAGGCATCGAGATAGTCCGGCGTCACCGCGAACAGCCGCAGCAGCGCCTCTCGCGCCATGTAGTCGCCTTCGTCGCTGCGCAGGAAGAACCCGACCTTCATTTGCCAGTACAGCGGAGCGGGGTCATGGGGATCGAGGCGCGCGGCTTTCTTGAACTCTTCGAGGGCGGGATAGCGGCCGATGACGGGGCGCGCGTAGTGCACGCGCCCGAGCAGGAAATGCGCTTTGGCATCACGCGGGCGCTGCTCGACGGCTTTCCGGGCGAGTTTCAGCGCTGCTTGGACATCACCTGCTGCGAGTAGCGATTCGGCCGCGGAGGCCTGGACAGTGAGCAGCGCCAACGCCAGCGCGATCATTCGCTCAGGACTTTGGAGGCGTGCTCTTCCTGCGGCCGAATTCGATGAGGAACTTGCGCTCGGCCGGCGTGAGGCTGTCCATGCCGCTCGCGTTGATCTTATCGAGCACGCGATCGATCTCGGCATTGGTCCGGGCATCCGGTCCGCTGCGCTTTGTTTGCTTCGCGGAAGGCGGGATGCTGCCACTACGGTTTGCCCGCGGCTGCTGCGTCACGAGGACGCTCGATTCCGCCATCTGCCGCTGGCGCCGCTCGCCATGTGTGGCCCGCCAATCCTGACCTTTGAGGTAGAGCAGCGCGGCAGCGACACCGCCCAGATGCGCGATATGCGCGACCCCGCCCCCGACACCAACGCCCGGCAGCGCCCCCGCCCACGCGAGCGCCAGATCGAGGCCCACGAGGAACGTGACCAGCCACCGCGCTTGGATCGGATCCGGCAGCGGGAATACGAACACCGGATGCTTGGGCCAGTACCATGCGAAGGCCACGGCCACGCCCATGATCGCCCCTGACGCACCCAGGATCGTCCCCACGGGCGCCCACTGCCTCAAGAGGAAGGACAACGCCACGCCGCCGAGGCCGCAAAGCAAATAATAAAGCAGGAACATGCGGCCACCCATCTTGTCTTCGACGGAGGCCCCGAACACGAACAGCATGAGCATGTTGAACAACAAGTGCAGCACGTTCCCATGCAGGAACATGTAGGTGACGAACGTCCAGGGGTGCTGCCAGGCGGACATCGGGTCGAACCCAAACGCGGCCAGATAGCGTGGGTCCACCAACAACGTCTTCTGAATCAGGAAGACGAGCAGGTTGGCGACGAGGAGGCGTCGCACCCAGGGGGTCAAACCGTACATCCGCTGCGGGCCCATCTCTTCCTCAGGTGTCCAGGTCATGGCGTCTTTGCCTGTCTCGTTATCCCCCCTTTCCCGTGCGGTTGTTCCGCGCGAGACGCGCAATGCGCTCGCACAACTCGGGAAAAGGGATACCCGCTGCCTGCGCGGCCTGAGGGAACAAACTCGTACGGGTCATCCCCGGCAGGGAGTTGGCCTCCAAGCAGAAAATGTCCCCCTCGGGGCTCACCCGGAAGTCGATCCGTGAGTAGCCGCTGAGCTTCAAGGCGCGGTGCGCCATCAACGCATACTCCTGCAATTGTCGGGCTAGCAGCGTATCGATCTTTGCGGGGAAGGTCTCTTCCGACATTCCCGGTGTGTATTTCGTCACATAGTCGAACAACTCGTGCTTCGAGACGATCTCGCCCACGGGCAGGGGCACGTCTCCGAGGACCCCCACGGTCAGCTCACGCCCTGGAATGAACTGCTCCGCCATCACCTCATCGTCATAGCGTTCCGCGAGCTTGACCGCATTGTCCAAGTCCTGGGCCTTCTTCACCAGCGTCAATCCTACGGACGAGCCCTGCTTGGACGGTTTCACGATCACTGGCCATCCCAGGCCCGTGCTCACATCCTCGACGGCCACCGGCGCCATGAACCAGGCGGGAACCGGCACCCCGGTGGCCCGGAACAGCCGTTTCGAGAGGTCCTTGTCCATCGCCAGCGCGCTCGCCAGGGGTCCGCTGCCGGTGTAGGGCACGCCGATGACATCCAACACCGCCTGCAGCGTGCCCCCTTCAAGGGCGCCGCCGTGCACCGCGAGCCACAGGACCTCAGCCTCGCGGATCGGCTGGAGCTCGCCCAGCTCCTCGGACAGCATCCGGCGCTCCCGCTCCGCCAGCGCCTCGACCGCGGGCGGGGCGGCACCGACGGCGCCTCCGAGCAGCTCGCGCTCGGCCCCCTCATCGAGTGGGCCCCCGGCGAGGTCGATCACACTCACCTCGTGCTGCCGGCTACGCAGCCCCGCCACGATCTGCGATGCGCTGGCGAACGCGACGGCGCGTTCCGCGGTGGCGCCGCCGGTGAGCACGGTGATCCGCATCAGCGAATGCCCGCCAACTGATGCAGCAGATCGTAGCGCGTGACGATGCCGACGAATTTGCCGTTGCGGCGCACCAACGCCGCCGGCGTGGTGCGCGAGAGCAGCGTGGTGAGCAGCGCGATCGGCGACTCGCCATCCACGACGGGGAACGGCGGATCCATCACGTCGCGGACGGCGCTGTCGAGGATCTTCGGCTGGCCGATCGCCCGCGCCATCAGCGCCTGCTCCGAGATGGCGCCGACGCCGTCGTCGCCGTCCAAGACCGGCAGCTGTGAGACGTTGTAGGTGGACATGAGGTTCAGGGCCTGGCGCACCGAGGCTTCGGGCGCGACGTGGATCAGCGGCGGCTGGTCGCTGTTCTTCGCCGCGATGAGGCGGCCCACCGTCGGCCGCTCGTCCTCGATCAGCTGATTCTCGCGCAGCCATTCCTCGTTGTAGACCTTGCTGAGATAGCGCTCGCCGGTGTCCGCCAGGACCGTGACGACAAGCGCCTTCGGATCGTCGAGCCGGCGCGCGACCTCGAGCGCCGCCATGACATTCACGCCGGTCGAACCGCCGACGAACAGCCCCTCTTCCTTGGACAGGCGCCGCGCCATCTGCATCGCATCCTTGTCGCTGACGACCACCCACTCGTCGATCACATCCCAGTGCAGCGACGTGGGGATCTTGTCGCCGCCGATCCCTTCGACCTTGTACGGCGCGCCCTCGCTCTTCTTCCGCGTCTTCGCGTAGTCGGTGTAGATCGAGCCGACCGGATCGCCTGCCACGATGCGGATCTTGGCGTTCTTGTCCTTCAGGTATTTGCCGGCCCCGCTGACCGTCCCGCCCGTGCCTGGGGCGCACACGAAGTGCGTCACCTTGCCGTCCGTCTGCTCCCAGATCTCCGGTCCGGTCGTCCGGTAATGCACGTCCGGATTCACGGGGTTGTAGTGCTGGTCGGCGAAGATGGCGTTGTCGTGCGCCGCGGCGATGGCGCGGCCTTTCATGATGTAGTTGTCGGGATGATCGGGCGGGACCGCGGTGGGGGTGATGATGACCTCGGCACCGAGCGCGCGCAGCAGCCGCGCTTTCTCCTGCGACATCTTGTCGGGCATGGTGAAGATGCAGCGATAGCCCTTCACGGCCGCCGCGATCGCCAGCCCCACGCCGGTGTTGCCCGACGTCGCTTCGACGATCAGGCCTCCCGGCTTGAGCTTTCCCGCGCGCTCCGCCGCTTCGATCATCGCGAGACCGATGCGGTCTTTCACCGACCCGCCGGGGTTGAAGAACTCGGCCTTCGCATACACCGGCGTGCGAATGCCCCGCGTGACCTTATTGAGACGGATCAGTGGCGTCCAGCCGATCGTCTCAAGGACGTTGTCGTACGGCCTAGTGTGTTGTGGCACTCGTGTCCGGGCGCGCCTGGGGGGGGGTCGTATCGGCTGGTGCCGTATCGGGGCGCGCTTTCGTCGTGTCGGTCCGCGTCGTGTCCGGCCTGGGCCTGACAACGGGCGGCGGGGCGGGCGGCCGGGGTCGTGGTTGCGCGGGCGCCGGCGGGGGAGTCGGTGTCGGCGCGGGGGCGGGGGCGGCCGCGGGTGGAGGCAGCGTTACACCGCCAGTTCGCGTCGTGCCCACCTGCCGAAACTCTACCGGTTGCAGAAAAGCGGTTGCCACCGGCACGCCGTGCCGCTTCGCGGGAGCAAACCGGAGCGCCGGCGCTCCCGCCAACGCCGCCGAGTCGAGCGCCGGATACCCACTTTCCTCCGCGACGCGCGTGGATTCGGGAACCAGCTTTCCCGTCGAATCCACGAACAGCCGCAGCGTCACGTCGCCTTCGACTCGCTGCTCGAACAGCGCCGGTGGATACGCGATCGGCATGTCGGGATTGAGCGCGACCGGCGCCTCGGACTCGGGCGGCGCGGCTTGACTGCTTGGGGTTCGGGACTCGGGGCTCGGGCCTCCGCAGGCAACCGTGAGCAGCACACCAACCGCGATCAGGGCTTTCATGTGGCGGTATCCGTCCGGCGTTTCTTCCAGGCCGCCAGCCGATTCAGCGCATCGAGCGGCGACAGCGTGTTGACGTCGAGTCCGTCCAGCTCGAGCAGCAGCGGATCCGGCGGCGGCGCTCCGAACAAGGCCAGCTGCGTGGCGTCGAGCGGCGCCGGCGGGCGCTGCTTGGCGACGTGGTGCCCCGCCTCGAGCAGCTTGAGAACCTGCCAGGCGCGGCTCACGACCGGAGCCGGCAGGCCCGCGAGCCGGCCCACGTGAATGCCGTACGAGCGGTCCGCACCTCCCGCTTCCAGCCGGTGCAGAAACACGATCTCCTCACCAACCTCCCGCACCGCCACGTTGAAGTTGCGGACGTGCTCCAGCTCTTCGGTGAGCTGCGTCAGCTCGTGGTAGTGTGTCGCGAAGATCGTCTTGCAGCCGATGCTGTTGTGCAGACACTCCGTCACCGCCCAGGCGATCGCCACGCCGTCGTAGGTGGATGTGCCGCGGCCGATTTCGTCGAGCAGCACGAGGCTTCTCGCGGTCGCGGCGTGCAGGATGGCGCTCGTCTCGCTCATCTCGACCATGAAGGTCGACTGGCCGCGCACCAGATTGTCGGACGCGCCGACGCGGGTGAACAGCCGATCCACGACACCGATCGTCGCGCGGCGGCACGGGACGAATGAGCCGATCTGCGCCAGCACGACGCAGAGCCCGACCTGGCGCAGCAACGTGGACTTGCCCGCCATGTTGGGACCGGTCAGCAGTACGACGCGGCCCGCCTCATCCAGCACCACGTCGTTGGGGATGAACGCTTCTCGTGACATCATCCGCTCGACCACCGGATGGCGGCTGCCCTCGAGCTCCAATGTGAAGTCGGCCGTCACCTCCGGGCGGACATAGCGCTCGCGCTCGGCCACATCCGCCAGCGCGGCCCACACGTCGAGCTGAGCGAGCACACTCGCGCTCGCCTGCACTCTGCCGATCTGTTCCCCCACGCGGCGGCGCAGCTGGTTCACCACGTCGGCCTCGCGCGTGGCGATCCGCTCCTCGGCGCCGAGGACCTTGGCTTCGTATTCCTTGAGATCGGGTGTGACGTAGCGCTCCGCCCCGGTGAGTGTCTGTCGCCGCTCGTAGTCCGGCGGGATCCGCTCCCGATGCGCGTGCGTGACCTCGATGTAGTAGCCGAAGACCTTGTTGAATCCAACCTTGAGCGACCCAATGCCGGTCCGCTCGCGCTCGCGCGTCTGCAGCGCGGCGATGTAATGCTTGCCGCCGTCACGCGTGGCCTTCAGGTCGTCCAGCTCGGGATCGTATCCCGGCTTGATCGCGTCGCCCTCGTCGAGCTGCGCCGGTGGCCGCTCCACCAGCGCGCGCCCCAGCTCCTGGCCGATGTCGGCCAGCAGGTCGAGGCTCAAGGAGAGCGTGTGCGCTCCGGCAACGTCGGGGAGCCGCTGAATCGAATCGCGCAGCGCGCCCATCTCGCGAGGAGTCGCGCGGCCGAGGGCGGCTCGCCCCGCCAGGCGCTCCAGATCGCGCACGCCATCCAACGCTTCGCGCAGCCGCTCGCGGCCGCGACCATCCTTGACCAGCACCTCGACCGAATCGAGCCGCGCGTTGATCGCAACGGGATCGACGAGGGGCGCCAGCAGCCAGCGCCGCAGCAACCGGCCCCCCATCGGGGTGAGCGTGCGGTCGATCGTCTCGAGCAGCGTCCCACCTTCGGCACCGGCGCGCAACGGCTCGACCAGCTCGAGGTTGCGGCGCGTCATCTCGTC